>NZ_JBQSWW010000002.1:0-200876 GCF_052377515.1 Arthrobacter sp. AOP36-C1-22
CCATTGCGATCTTTCCGCAGGCGGACGATGTTGATCAGCGTCCACGACCCCACGTAGGCCCAGCTGAAAGGCCACCTCAGATTCCTACGTGCCAGCCAAACACGGTTTCGGGCGTTCAGCCGATAGAATTCGCCGTGCCGTCGTGGATCTACCACCGGGTGGAAGACTTGCAGGTCCCCTGCGTACCAGACACGATGCCCTGTGTCCCACACACGCCACGCCAGCTCAATTCCTTCATGGGCGTACCAAAACCCACCAGCCCAACCACGGGTCGCCTCAAAAATCGCCCTGGGTAGGAGAAGGCAGGTCTCCCCAACATGGAAGATATTGCTTGACTCCCCCGCCGTCCTTTTATTCAAGCGAGGAATCCAACGACGGGGCGATTCCTCGTTTTCCGGATCGGCGATGCGCGGCATCAACATCCCCATATCCGGGTACTTTCGGAAACGGGCAACGGCTTTTTGCAGAAAATCGATGTCTGGAAGCCACGAATCATCGTCGAGGAAAAGGATGAATTCGCCACGAACGTGCGGCACGCCGGCATTGCGGCCAGCTGGGATGCCTAAATTCTCTTCCAAGTAGACCGGGACAAAACCTTCCGGTAGTCCTCCCGGCTGTGTTGCCGGGTCCCAACCATTGCCGACAACGGCAACATCCAAGCGGACGCCTTCTTGTAATTGAAGCGAACCGAATGCGCGCCGAAGATCCTGCGGCCGGTCCCCCATGGTCAGGATCACGACTCCGACACTGGGATCTACGTTCGTTGTGCCCATGACTGCCTCCTAGGCCTTGAGCCTGGATGATGCGAGGCTGGCCGCAAAATGCCCGCAATTAACGAAAAGTGTGACCGGCACAAGCAGCCACAACAACCAGCTTTCGGCCAGTCCGGAACTCCCGAAAATCGTGGATACGATGGTCGCTACCAGAAACAAAAGGCTCAATTCCACAGCGTGCAAAAGCCGGTGAAAAGGCAGGAAACCAGCGAGTTTCCGCAATTTACCCAACAAGGACGTCGGGGGGATTGCCCGCGCATCCCCGGTATCGGGAAGCTTGCCGAGTCCAGCCATTCCCCGAGCAGCATGGACCATCAGGCTCAAGGAACGGTTGAGCACCAGAAGCAAGGCCACGAGTGCGCCGATGAACAGCACCTGGTCATCGAGCCCGGCGGGGAGCCCCGCTTCGTTTCCACGAGAAATCCGAACCGCAAGGGCGATGGGTAGTAGCGCCTCGGTAGTATGGTGGCCAACCATGTCAATGAAGATACCCTTGGGTCCCTGGGTTTGCCGCCATCGAGCGACTTCTCCATCGCAACAGTCAAAATAGAGCTGCAGTTGGGACAGCACGACAGCGAGTACGGGGCCCCAGATACCCGGAATCAGCAAGGCTGCGGACATACCCCAGCCAGCCAGAATCATCAGTCCCGTGACTCCATTGGCACTGATCGGGGTTCGAACCAGTAATGCGGTGAGATAGATGGAGATATGTCGAAGATATAGTTCCGCAGTCCAATGCTCGGCGTTACGTCTGGATCTGACCTCCGGAGGCTGACATACGGCACGAAGCTCATCAAACGACGGTCTGGCCGGTCGTGTTTCCGACGGGGTCATTCTGTACCCTCGGAGTTTTCTTCCAAGTTCTTTACCGGTCGGCTCTGATCCGTGGTCTGGCCGGCCCCAAGAATTCTTCCACGCACAAAGCCGAACGCCCACGGAAAGTGGATGGTCGGTAAGACACGCAGCAGTTGGAGCCGCTCCAACCCGTTACAGCACTTCGTCTGGACTGAAGCCGCTATGATCATCGCTCCATAGACCGCAGGGGCACTGCGCACGGCTCGTTGAACGAAGCGTCCTAGGCCACTGACATGATCTGAACGCACGAGCCACGACACGACCCCCGCCGCAACCGATACGGCCATGATTGGCGGCGCGAAATGCCTAATTGACTTTCCTTCCGGATACCTACGAGCCAATTCCCCTCGCCAAACCCCGGAAGCGTAGCTTTGTGCGGCCAACCGACGGTAATCATCCCGAGGAAAATACGTCGTCTTCAGCAGTGGATCAAACCACACTTTTTCACCGGCCTGTCGGATGCGGAGACACAGTTCCCAATCTTGCCCACGCCATAAGGACTCATCGTAGAAGCCGACTTCGTCGAAGATCGAGCGGCGAAAAACTCCAAGGTACGCCGATTCAGCCGGGCCTTCGGGAGCACCCGAGTGGTAAGCAGCTCCCCCCAGTCCCAGAGGAGAATTATAGGCTGCCGCGACGGCGCGTTGCAGAGAGTTGCGGCCTTGCGCGTCCATACGACCGCCGACATCGGCCGCCCCACTGCGCAACAAGGTATCCACGCCGCGACGTGTGTACTGGGGATCCAGAACGCTGTGCGCATCCACCCGGATGATGATGGGAGCCGTAGACGCCTTGATGGCCAGGTTCAGGCCTGCTGGAGTGCGTCCAATGGGGTTGTGAACCCACCGAATCCTCGGGTCTTCTAGTGCCATCTGCTCCACCACGGTCTCAGTCCCATCGTCGCTTGGGCCCAGAGCAAGGATGATTTCCTTGGGCCCATCGAAATCCTGGGCGAGAATCCCTTGGACAGCGTCTTTGACGTACTCAGCCTCGTTCAGGACAGGCATGACGTACGAAACGGCTGTCCTTCGGTCGGGGAAATTCATTTTTTCGATTCCCTGTACGCCTTGACGACTTCCTCGGCGTCCCCGTCCATTTCCAGAACACCCTGGTTGATCCATAGCACCCTGTTGCAGGTATCGAGGATGGACTTCATGGAATGCGATACCAGGAAGACTGTTCCGGCCTGTTCGCGGATCTGCCGGATACGAGCTTCACTCCGCTTCCGGAAACGGGCGTCGCCAACCGCCAGAGCTTCGTCAACGATGAGAATTTCGTGCTGCTTAGAAGCCGCGATCGCGAACTTCAGACGAGCCGACATCCCGGAGGAGTACGTCCGCATGGGCAAGTCGATGAAGTCCTCGAGTTCAGCGAATTCAATGATATCGCTCCTCATCGCTTCGATTTCTCGGCGGTTATAGCCCAGGGCGAGCCCCCCGAGGGTGATGTTCTTATCCCCTGAAAGATCAGGAATGAGCGCGGCCCCCACGCCCAACATATTGGGACGAGAAGTCGCGTAGACGGCGCCCGATGCTGGAGGGGTCAGGCCCACGATGCTGCGCATCAGGGTGGACTTTCCTGAACCGTTTGAGCCGATGATCCCGATTGACTCGTTCTCATAGGCCGTGAAGGAGATCCCTTTCACTGCGTGCACCTCCCGCAGCCCGCGGGTTTTCGTCATCAGACGTCGACCACCAGCCGAACCAGCGGACTTCCCACTGGAATAGACCTTGTACCGAACATGCAGGTCCTCCACGACCACCACTGGATGTCGTCCGTCCGGGTGTGAATCAGCGGATTCGGGTACTGGAGAAACTGTCGCGGATTCCGTCTCCAGCGTCGCGGGGGTGGACTCTGCCTCTGACGATGCCGAGACACGAGACGCCGTGTCTTCAGGTGGGATCTCGCTAGGAGGACCGCTGGGTGGTTCGACCTGGTGGTGGTTTCCCATGGAGTTCCGGCGTCTCCCCCGGAATCCTTCAGAGGCAGTATCCGCGTTCGTACCGGCGCCGTCGGTTTCGACACGGTCCGCAGAACGTCGCCTCGGACGAATCAGATCGTCAAAATCAATTGACTCGGCCATAACGCTCCTCTGCTACCCAAAAGAAAATGATCCCGAAAATCAACAGCAGTACCGACCAAATGGACAGGTATGCCCAATACTCAATGGGGTATTCGGTGCCCATGATGCATCCGCGGGCGATCTGGAGCGTTTGGTAGATCGGGTGGAAGTCGAACAGCGTCACCATAACCGGGAGCATGCTCAGAATGCGATCCACCGAAAATAAAACACCGGACGTATAGAACAACAGCCTATTGATCAACGGCAAAAGCTGAGTCAGGTCCCGCACATGCACGGTCAGTCGTGCAGCAACGAGGGCGACCCCGGTATTGAACAAGGTATATATACCTACGAGCGGCAAAACCAGAAGCCAGCTCCATGACGGTTTAGCACCCAGAATGAGGCAGTAGATATACATCACTCCCAGCATGGGCGCCAGAGTGAGTAGCTGCTGAAGAACGGTAGCCAAGGGAAGCGTAATACGAGGGAATGAGAGCGACTGCACCAGCGCAGTGTTTCCGGTAATCGACTTTGCGCCCTGGTTCATGGACTGGCTGAAGAACTCGAAGAGGAAGACACCGATGACGACATACATCGGAAAGCCTGGCGGCCTGCTGTCACCCTGTAATAGCCCAAAAATAGCGCCATACATCAGTGCGTTCAAAGTCGGCTTCAGAACGACCCACAACATACCCAGGCGGTTACGCCCGTTGCTGGCCTCGATCCGGCTACGCGCCAGTTCGAAGGCGAAGTCACGCCGCTCCCAGGCTTGCTTCAGGTAGGTAAGGAGGCGGGGTCTGGCTCCCACACGGTGAAGCCCTTCGGGTCCCACTGAACCAATGACCGTCATGCCTGCAAACTCCTCATTTGGTCTTGGCTTCCAACTCGTCGAAATAGGAGCCCATCGTATCCTGAGTCAAGGCCTCACCGACGTCGGCAACGGCCTGCTCGTCTTCCAACACTATGGACTGTCCGTCCGCGCTGGTGGATGTGCCAGCCGTGGGGAGCGTGAACAGATGGACATCCCCGGACCGCAATCCCTTGAACTGGACAGCCAAGCCGGCGACGGTGCCGGCGTCCAGTGAATCGTCGAGTGAGACGTAGGGCGAGACCTTGTCAATGACCCTATAGACCTTGCTGGGGTTCGTGAGTGTTTCGGCTCTGAGGAGCTTATCCATGACGGCCTTCAAGAATGTTTGCTGGTTCTTGACCCGCTGGTAGTCACCATCGGAAAATGACTTCCGTTCCCGAACAAAACGAAGTGCCCGATCCCCCTCCAACTCGAGGTTTCCCACCGGATAGAAATAGTCGGTGTCATTTGCCGTGAAGGGAATCTCATTTTTGACCGTTACGCCGCCCAGCGCCGTGGTGAGGTCCCGGAATCCTTGAAAATCCACGACAGCAACGTGATCAATCTTGGAGTCAAACATTCCTTCTAAGGTTTGGACCACCAGGGGAACGCCACCAAAAGCCATTGCAGAGTTGATCTTGTGCTTTCCATGGCCCGGAATCTCCAGCCAGGTATCGCGCATGACAGACATGACGTAGATGCCGTCGCGGTCCGCCGGAACATGAACGAGCATCATGGTGTCCGAGCGTTGCCCAGTGCCGCCGGTGTCGATGACATCGTCGGTGACCTGGTTCGCTCCCCCATGATCCGCTCCCATGAGCAGGATGTTCATGGATCTATCACCAGGGTCCTTCACTGGCCGCAGCGACTCCTGGGGAAACGCGGAACCGAGTTCGGGAGTTTTGTCGTCGAACGTGTTGGCGAGAGTGAAGAGATACCCCCCAGCGACCATAGCGACAACGACCAGCACCGCCAATAGTGACAGAATGACGGCGCGGACTGGATGCTTTTTCCGCGGCGCCATACGGCGGGGGGCATACCCGGATTCAGGCTGCGTTCTGTTCAAGTCTTCTCCCGTGGGGGGACGCCGGCCGTGAGATGGCCCGAATTTGGCCGCGACGATGCCCGAATCAAATAGTTGGTCGTAGCAAGCAAGTCTAACGTCATTCGATAGCTAGATTTACTTTGGCTAGATTCAGCTGAATCTAGGCTTCCAGCTCCGCAACGAACTCCTTGAGCCACGGAACAAGTCGTTCCCCGATATCCTGCCGCTCTGCCGCGAGAGTGATGACCGCTTGAATATAGGACAGCTTGTCGCCCGTGTCATATCGGCGACCGCGGAAAACGACGGCATGAACACCACCGCCCGGTTCATCCGACTCCGCCAGCTCCTGCAGTGCATCGGTCAGCTGAATTTCATTGCCACGTCCTGGTTCCGTCCTCTCCAGGACGTCGAAGACGGCAGGATGCAGGACGTATCTCCCGATGACTGCCAGATTTGAAGGCGCCTCGGCGGGTTTTGGTTTCTCCACCAGTCGATTCACCTTGACATAGTCTGCTCCGTCCACGGCGCTGACATCGGCACAACCATAGGCACCGATCTGAGCGGGGTCGACTTCCATGAGCGCGATCACCGATCCGCCCGTTTCCTGCTGCACCTTGATCATTTCGCTGAGCAGCTCATCGCGTTCGTCGATAAGGTCATCGCCCAAAAGCACTGCGAAGGGGTCATTTCCCACATGCAGCTTGGCGCAAAGGACAGCATGCCCCAGCCCTTGGGGGTCTCCTTGGCGAATGTAGTGGATCTCACCGAGATCAGTCGCCTCTTGGATCAACGCAAGTTTCTCGGTGTCACCTTTTTCCGTCAAGACCTGCTCGAGATTGGGGACGCGGTCAAAATGATCTTCAAGGGCACGCTTGCTGCGTCCGGTGATCATCAGGACGTCGTCCAGTCCTGCGTCGGCGGCTTCTGCCACGACGTATTGGATGGCTGGCTTATCGACCACGGGGAGCATTTCCTTGGGCATCGCCTTGGTCGCCGGCAAAAAACGGGTCCCCAATCCCGCCGCCGGAATCACTGCCTTGGTGATGCGCTTAGTTTCACTCATGATTCGACTTTACAAGACCGATACCGTTTCGGCCTGCAAGCACTAACGACCATTGCGAAAGCGGCTGACGACCGAGCGTGGAAGATATTCATCCACGTCACCGCCCAACGCCTGTACTTCCTTGATCAGGCTCGACGAAAGATGCGCATACCTGTTATCCGCAGACAGGAAAACCGTTTCGACCCCGGTCAGATGTCGGTTCATGGCCGCCATCGGGATTTCATATTGATAGTCAACAACTGAACGCAGTCCCTTGACGATCGCGTCGGCTCCGACTTCGCGACAGAATCCTGCCAAGAGGCCATCGCCCATGGCCACCACACTGATCCCTGCCAGCCCGGAAACGGTTTCCCGGGCCATCGCGATCCGCTCCTCCTGGTCAAAGCGGTACTTCTTGGAATAGTTCGTCGACACGGCCACCACGACCTCGTCGAAGAGGCTGCTGGCACGGGCAATGATTTCCACATGGCCCTTATGGATGGGATCAAAGGATCCGGGGCAGACGGCAAGACGCATACCTGCAATCTATCAATGGCAGGCGCCCTTGGCTTGCAATAGTCGTCATGTTGGCCGCGTCCTTGCCATACTGGGTTCCATGTCCCACAGCTTTCCCTGGCAACGTGCCGCCCATGGCGCCAATCTCCTCGGCTCCGACGGCCACCTCGCAGCGACCATCTTCGAGGAAATTACTGTTTTGGCGCGACAACACGAAGCAGTTAATCTCGGTCAAGGCTTTCCCGATGCAGACGGGCCCGCCTTCATGGCCGAAGCAGCCGCCCGAAATATCCATTCGGGTCATAATCAATACGCGCCGGGACCGGGCATTCCCGAGCTCCGCACGGCCATCGCCGACCACCAGCACCACTTCTACGGGCTCTCGCCTGACCCGGAGACAGGAGTGGTCGTGACCACGGGCGCTACTGAGGCGATTGCCGCGTCGGTCCTGGCCCTGGTCAATCCCGGGGACGAAGTACTCACCTTCGAGCCGTTCTATGACTCCTATGGGGCGACCATCGCTCTGGCCGGAGGTGTCCACCGGACGGTTCAATTGCGGACTCCTGACTTCCAGCCCGACCCGGACGAGCTTGAACATGCCATCACCGATAAGACGCGGATGATCCTGCTCAACAATCCGCATAATCCTACGGGGACCGTCTTTGAACGCGAGGTCCTCGAACACATAGTTCAACTCGCGGAACGTCATGACGTGCTCATCGTGTCCGACGAGGTCTACGAACATATGACCTTCGGCTGTCAGCACATCCCAGTGGCCTCCATCGCCGGCGCTTGGGACCGGACGATCAGTATTTCTTCTGCCGGCAAGACTTTTTCCTTCACCGGGTGGAAAGTCGGTTGGGCCAGCGGCCCGGCCGACCTGGTTGCTGCCGTACGCACGGTGAAGCAGTTCCTTTCCTATAGTTCGGGGCCGGCCTATCAGCCTGCCGTGGCCGAGGCGCTCAGGCTTCCTGACGAGTACTTCGCCAACTTCGCTACGGACTTGGCAGGACGTGGCCAGTTGCTGGCCGACGGTTTGGAAGCCGCGGGCATGACGGTGTACCGACCGTCGGGCACGTATTTTGTCGTCGCCGACGTAGCGCCCCTGGGAATCGATGACGCCGCGGATCTGGCGCGGCGGCTGCCCGAAATCGTCGGGGTTGCCGGGATTCCACTCTCGGTCTTCTGCCACGAGGAGGGTGCCGCTGCCACCCGTACACTGATCCGCTTCGCTTTCTGCAAGCAACCCGATGTCCTCGCCGAGGCGACGAAACGCCTCAGCGGATTGCGCGGAGCGATCATCCGGTGAACACCCCGCAGCATAAGACGCATCGACGTTGGTTGTCCGGTGTGGGGCAGCACGCCGAGTTGATTCCCGACACGTGGATTCCCGGGGCTTGGGTTCTCTCCATCGGAGGGGCCGAGCAGTCCCATGTCAACCCGGCAGCTCCCCACGAGATCTTCTACGAGTACCTCCGGCGGACCGCCAACCATCTGGATCTGCTCGGGTCTCCGGGCACCGCCTTGAAGGTCCTGCATCTGGGGGCAGGAGCACTCACCCTCGTCCGTTATCTCTCCACGACACGCCCAGGCAGCAGCCAGTTCGCCGTGGATTCCGAGCGGGAACTGATGGGCTTCGTCACCGAGTCCCTTCCGCTGCCGGCCGACACGAATTGTGAGCTCATGATCGGCGATGCCCGTGAAGTTGTTGCGGACAAACTGGCCGGAGAGGCTTTCGACGCAGTCATTTTGGATGTCTTTGCCGGTGCTGATGCTCCGGAACATCTGCGGGCGGATGAATTCCATCGCGAGATCCGGGATCTGCTGGCCCCTGAGGGGATATCGTTGGTCAACGTCGGGGATGATCCGCCCTTTGCCTTCATCCGCCAGCAAATCAACGCCATGGAAGAGACGTACCGGCAAGTCACCGTCGCCGCTCCCCAAGAGCTGTTCAGCCGACGTGCCCCAGGGAACTTCATACTCATGGGAACGGATACGGCATGGGACGGCTCTCGGCTGGATGCCTTGCGAAGCATGGGCCCCCACCCCGGCAGCGTCCTCTCAGGGGTCGATCTGGACGGTCTCCGCAAACCATAGGGTCGTCTCCCCGTATTTCTTCGCCGAGAGGCTGGCCAGCCCCTCCGGCCACGATGGTTCAGGGGATCGCGTGGAACGCTCCAACACCACCAGTGCCCCTTCGTTCAAGACCGGTACCAGTTCCAATAACGTGGCCGAGAGTTCGGTATCCGTGAGCGGGTAAGGCGGGTCCAGGAATACCAGGTCCCAGCCACGCCCCGACTCGATTTCGGCCGCCAGGAAAGTCTTGACGGATCCTCGTCTGGCCGCGACCGCTTCCCTGCGAAGGTGCTTGTTGACCAATGCGGCATTGGCTTGGCAAGCTGCCAAGGCCTTGGGGGCCTGTTCAACGAGCACTACCGTCCGTGCCCCACGGCTGGCCGCCTCGACCCCGAGCGCCCCGGACCCGGCATAGAGATCCAGGACGCGGGCACCTTCAAGTTCGTCCTGACTCTCCAACCGCGAGAAGAGAGCTTCCTTCACCCGGTCGGTTGTCGGCCGGGTGGCATCCCCCGGGACGGAAGTCAGTCCCAGTCCCCCGGCTGCCCCGGCAATAACACGTCCCATGTACTACTAACCCCGTTCCAGGAATGCTTGCATGTCATCATCCACCCAGCTGTGCACCAATTGGCGAAGTCCCGGATGCCCAGCGAGTCCTCCGAGGCTTTCTACGATCTGTTCGGCATCGGTCCGGGCCGCAGTGATGATCTTCCGTTCTCGGACGACTCTGAGGATCTTCAGGGTGTTCTGTGTTCCCGACTGACGGGCACCCAGCACGTCGCCTTCGCGGCGTTCCGCAAGGTCGACTTCGGCCAGTTCAAAACCATCCGTGGTGTTGGCCACGGCAGCGAGCCGTTGCAAGGAAGGATGCCCCGAAGGAAGCCAAGATGCCAGCAGACAAGTCCCCGGCAGTCCACCACGGCCAACGCGCCCGCGGAGCTGGTGCAACTGGGACACTCCGAAGGAGTCGGCGTCGAGGATGATCATCGCGGTGGCGTTCGGGACATCGACGCCTACTTCGATGACCGTCGTCGAGACAAGGATTCCGGTTTCCCCCGACTCGAATCCCGACATGGCTCCTGTCTTCTCCTCGGTCGTCATCCGGCCGTGGAGCATGTCGATGCCAATTCCCTCGAAAAGTGGCATGCCTCCCAACCGCTGGTACATTTCTTCGACCGTCGCCTTCGGCGGTGCGGGTGGACCCAATCGGTCGGCTCCACCGGATCCTGCCTCTGGCCCTGTCCCCTCGGATGTACTCGACTCCGGCCCCATGCCCTCTTCGGCCGTCTGCTCGGAAATGCGCGGACAGACCAAATAAACTTGGTGCCCCCGATCCACTTCTTCGCGCATCAAGGCGAACATCCGATCGCGGTAGCGTTCGTCGTGCAGATCCACGAGATAGGTGCTGGTCGGGGCCCGGCCGGCCGGCAGTTCAGATAGAGTGCTGATCTCCAGGTCCCCGAAGACCGTGATCGCGACGGTCCGCGGAATGGGTGTCGCCGTCATGACCAGCATATGGGGCTGCACACTGCCCTTGGCTCGCAGAGTGTCTCGCTGTTCCACACCGAAGCGGTGCTGTTCGTCGACCACGACGAATCCCAGTTCGGCAAAAATGACATTTTCCGAAAGCAAGGCATGGGTTCCGATCAGGATCCCGGTTTCGCCGGAAGCGACCCTGAGCAGTACCTCCCTACGCTGGGCGACCGGCATGGATCCGGTCAGTAGATCCACACGCGTCCCCTTCGGATCTCCGTCAAGCTGTCCGGCCCGTCCGAGTGGGCCCAGCATTCGGGAGATCGAAGCATAGTGTTGCTGGGCGAGGACCTCGGTGGGCACCATCAGTGCCGTCTGCGCTCCGGCGTCGATCACCTGAAGCATGGCACGCAATGCGACCACGGTTTTACCAGACCCGACTTCTCCTTGGAGCAGGCGGTTCATCGGATGTTGGCGTGCCAGATCCGCGGAGATTTCCAACCCCGCTCGGACTTGCCCCTCGGTCAGTGTGAAGGGCAAGGATGCTTCAAACTTATTGAGCATGCCGTCCACTCCCCCGACACGTGCGGTCGCCGGTTGGCGGAATCGATGAGCCCGCCGCTCAGCCAAGGCCAGCTGGAGCACCAAGGCCTCGTCGTATCTGAAGCGTTTCTTTGCTGCTTCGCCATGGGCCACGGTATCCGGTGCGTGGACCGCATAGAGCGCCCGGGCAAGTTCAGGGAGGCGGTGCTTCTCGCGGAGGGATGCAAGCAACGGATCAGGGTAGGTCTCGGGTGACACGCCAGCCAACACCAGCTCCATCATTCCGCGCAGCGCCTGGCTGCTCACGGCGGCGGTTGCCGGATAAATCGGGATCGGACGGGGTTCGGCGTCATCGGCGGTTTCCAGGAGGGCATATTCGGGTTGGGCCAGTTGGAGTGTTTGCCGGTAGGCACCGACTTTCCCGCTGAACATGGCCACCGTGCCGGTGGTCAGTTCCCTGGCTGCCTTATATCCGTTGAAGAAGGTCATGTTGAGACGTCCATGCGTTTCTCCTAGTTCGTCCTCGACGGCCACTTGGAGCAGCATGCCCTTGCGTCGCTGCATCCTGCGTTGTTCCGATGAGACGACCCGGGCCACCACGGTGACGGTTTCACCGAACGGAAGTTGGTCGATACGTGTCAGCTCGCCGACATCGAGATATCTTCGGGGGAAATGATGGAGCAGTTCACCACAAGTTTCAAGCTGGAAGGCCTTGGCTACTGCGTCGGCTGCGCGGCTGCCGATGGCTGATCGCAACGGTGTTTCCGGGCCGAAGGATGTCGAGTCAGCCACTGTGGGTGCACAAATCCGTGATGGAGACGTTCACTGGCTCACCGGCTTCCCGTATGGCCTCCAGCGCGTCCTCGGCGTGATCGACGTGCACATGGACCCGCCACCTGTATGCTTCGTCGGGCCCGTTGACGGCGCTCATGATCACCGAGTTGCCGAGTGAGTCAAGGCGTGCCCGCAGCGTTGCTGCTTCCAACGCACCCAACGTGATCGTACACATGACCTCGACTCCTTCCTCGTTGGAGGACGTGGCATGAATGTGGGGATCCTGGATCCCATAGCCGTGGAGCGGCGTATAGCGGGATTCATCGGGTTCTTCACCGGTCACCGCCGCACAGAGCGTGTCGAGCACCAGCATCATGCCCACGGCGCCGGCATCGACCACCTTGGCTTGGGTGAGTGCCCCGAGTTGGTCCTCCGTGCTGACCACGGAACGGAGGGTGACATCCTGCACGGCAGCCAGGACCTCTCGCAAGTTCGCCCGGCTGGACGGGTCGGCATTCGACTCTGCCACCGCACTGCTCGCGGCCCGGGCCGCGGACTCCGCAACGGAGAGCATGGTCCCAGGAACCGGATCGCTGAGCGCCGACCAGGCACGGACCCTTCCGCGCTCCAGCGCCGCCGCAAGCAGCGGCCCGGTCAACCGCGGCTGTCCCAGCAGAGGTTCTGAAAATCCGATGAGGAACACCGACAGCAATGTGCCCGAATTTCCACGGGCGGATTCCATTCCTGCGCGCCCTGCCGTTGCCAGGTATTCACCCAGATCTTCCGACTCGAGCACAGACACGGCGTCCTGGGCCGTACGCGCGGTCAGGTAGAGGTTGGACCCGGTATCCCCGTCAGCCACGGGAAAGATGTTGATGGCGTCCAGACGGTCGCTGTGGTTGGCCAGGGCACCGACCATCGATTCGAGCCAGGTGGCTGCCGCGGGCACCCCTGAAGCGATCTTGGCGGTCATGTTCGTTCCCCTTACGGGTTGCTTAGAGTCCGTGCGACTGCACGAACTCGTCGACGTTGTCATCCTTCAGTGCAGCAGAGAGCTCCTTGATGGCCGCGTCGTCGGGCACGACGATGGATTGGCCGTCGTCGGACCATCCGGTCCCCTGGTTCGGCAGGGTGAAGAAGTGCATGTCGTTGCTCCGCACACGTGCCAGGGAAGCACCCAGCATGCCCACCTCCACGGCACCGAACTCGTCATCGACGGCGATGTAGGGCGAGATCTCGTCGACCACATCGGACATCTTGGCCGGGTTGGCCAACGTTTTGGGAGTGAGCACCTTCGCTACCACTGCCTTGATGAAGGTCTGCTGGTTCTTGACCCGCTGGTAGTCGCCGTCCTTGAAGGATTTTCGTTCCCGGACGAAGGCCAGGGCTTTGTCTCCCTCGAGATGCGTCTGGCCCTTGGTGAAATCGTAGTGCCCGTACCCGGAGGTGAAGTTGGAGGGGACATCGACATCAACGCCGCCGATCGCTTCGGTGAGTCCCTTGAAACCCTCCATGTCAATGGAGGCAACATGGTCGATACGTGTGTCCAGGAGTGTCTCCAGCGTCTGTACTGCCAGTGGGACCCCACCATAGGAGAAGGCCGCGTTGATCTTATGACTGCCCTTACCTGGAATGGGCACCCACGTGTCCCTCATGATCGACGTGACAAACACATTCTTGCGGTCAGCCGGCACGTGGATCAGCATGATCGTATCCGACCTGCCGGCATTGGGAACGCCCTTGAGGTTCTCGGAGTCACCGGAGCCACCACCGGAGTCGCTGCCCAGAAGCAGGATGTTGACGGCGCCCTTCTCCGACGCATCGGGACGGACGGATTCGGCGGGGAAGGCCGACTCGATCTTGGAACTATTCGAATCGAAGTTCTTGGCCAGCATGAAGACATAGCCACCCGCGACGAGAGCGGCAATCACGACCAGGGACAAAAGGGTGATGATGGTGGCCCGTACCGGGTGTTTCTTTTTCGGTTCGGGGTCCCCGAAACCAAAATCCATGTTCTCTCGGGACATGTCAGCCTTTCATCGCCGTGGTTGCCGTCCCATCCTAGCCGCGGCCACGCAGGTTAGAGTGGAGGGGTGCGTTTTCCTGTTGATTTTTCTGTTCAGCGCCGGGTCATTCCGGCGGCCGTTCTGCTTCTGGCAGGCCTGTCACTCGCCGGATGTTCCAGTCCCGCTACCGTTCAGTCAGCCGATGACGCAGCCAACCCGCTTTGCGCGGACATGATGGTTGCGATGCCCGAGGAGTTGGCCGGCTATGAGCTCCGCGCCACGACCAGCCAGGCGACCGCCGTATGGGGGGACCCTGCGAAGATCATCCTTCGGTGCGGGGTCAATGTTCCGGGCCCGACGACCGACCAGTGTGCCGGGGTAAACGGCGTGGACTGGGTGGCCAAGGAGGGCGAGGTTGCCTGGACGTTGACCACCTACGGTCGTACCCCCGCCACCGAGGTTCTCTTCAACCCAGATGAAGTCCCGTCGAGCACCGTGTTGTCCCAGCTCGGCTCCGCCGCCGAACGTATTCCCGCCCAAGGCGGATGCAGTACCCAGGACACGTCCGAGGACCTGCCTTAGGTCCCTGCCGGGACTCATGGGCTGCTAACGCAGCCCGGTTTTCCGGTTCAAGGCCAACCAGATGAGTTCATCCACGAGGTCTGCGTAGCCGATTCCTGTTTCCTGCCAAATACGCGGATACATGCTCACCGGAGTGAAACCGGGCATGGTGTTGATCTCGTTGATGATCCACCGGCCATCATCGGTGTAGAAGAAGTCAACCCGCGCCAGGCCTTCACCGCCGATCGCGTCGAAGGCCGTGGCTGCCTGTTCCCTGATGATCGAGATCTGGTCTTCGG
Source organism: Arthrobacter sp. AOP36-C1-22 (assembly GCF_052377515.1). Lineage (NCBI taxonomy): Bacteria > Bacillati > Actinomycetota > Actinomycetes > Micrococcales > Micrococcaceae > Arthrobacter > Arthrobacter sp. AOP36-C1-22. The sequence continues at coordinate 14,876 of NZ_JBQSWW010000002.1, forward strand.
GCAGGGCAGCCGGGCAGGTGAGCTCCGCTGCACCCCCGTCGACATACTTGGCATTGAAATCATAGAACGTATCGGCGCCCGCCGTAACAACGATTTCGCCGGGCAAAGAGGTTCGCGGCGCATCGGAGCCGCGCCCTTCCAGAACGCCACATTCGATTTCGCGGCCTTCGATGCCTTGTTCGATGATCACCTTGGGATCGTGCTCGCGTGCGGCATCGATGGCTTCAACCAGGCCCGCTTGATCAGCCACCCGGCTCACGCCCACGGAGGATCCGGCCCGGGCAGGTTTCACGAAGATCGGATATTCCAAGCGCGACAGCCGGTCCAGACAGGACTGGCGATCACGCTGCCATTCCTTGTCGGTGATCACTTCGTAGGGACCGATTTCCAGCCCGGCGGCTTCGAAAACAAGCTTGGCGAAGTGCTTGTCCATACCGATCGCACTGGCGGCAACGCCGGAACCTACATAGGAGATATCCGCCATTTCCAGCAGACCTTGGACCGTCCCGTCCTCACCGAAGGATCCATGCAGGACCGGGAAGACTGCGTCTACTCCCCCAAGGCTCCGCATGGCCCCGGATTTGCTGTGTCCAACGAGTTCGCTCGCCTCGTTGGTGTGGGAGAACTGCAGGGACTCGTTGCTGGGCTCGACCTCAGGTGCTGCGCCCGATCTCAGCGACCAGGACTCCGGGTCGGCTTCCTCGATGGTCCACTGTCCTTGACGGGTGATACCGATGGGGATGACTTCGTATTTCTCCGGGTCCAGGACCCGGAGGATCCCGGCGGCAGTGACACAGCTCACGGAGTGTTCCGGCGACCGGCCGCCGAAGAGCAGTGCGATCCGTGTTCTGGTCTTCTTGGTCTCGCTCATGAGCCCTCTCCCTCGGATTTCAGTTCGCGGCCCAGCAGGCGTTCGGCCATGGCGGAAACGGTGAGCTTGCCTTCGAGGACCATGACGACGGCCTCGGTGATCGGCATTTCCACCTGCACGTTCCGCCCTAGGTCCAACACGGCTCGGGCGGACTTGATGCCCTCTGCCGTCTGCGTCATCGTGTCGTTGACTTCTTCGAGGGTGAGCCCGTTGCCCAGATACCTACCGGCCGTGCGGTTGCGTGAAAGCGGCGAGGAACAGGTGGCAACCAGGTCTCCCAGACCGGCAAGTCCGGACATGGTTTCCAGTTTTCCACCGATGGCCAGGGCCAACCGGGTCGTTTCGGCCAATCCACGGGTGATGACGGAGGCCTTGGTGTTGTCTCCCATCCCGCGGCCGTCGCAGATGCCGACGGCCAAGGCGATGACGTTCTTGACGATGCCACCGATTTCGACTCCGATGAGGTCGGTGTTCGTGTAGGGCCGGAAGTAGTCGGGAGAGCACGCGTTGGCGATCCATGCCGCGGTATCCCCGTCCGGGCAGGCAACCACCGAGGCGGTGGGCTCCTCACGCGCAATTTCCATGGCCAGGTTCGGGCCGGAGACCACGGCAATTTCGTCCTGGGTTCGGTCGAGCTCCTCGGCAATCACTTCCGTCATCCGTGAATCTGTGCCGCGCTCGAGTCCCTTCATCAAGGACACGATGACGGCGCCTGCCGGAATGAGGCCTGCTACGTTCCGGAGTTGTTCGCGGAGTTGTTGGGCCGGCACCGCCAGCACGACCATTTCCGCGTCGGCCAAGACGGCTGCGGCATCCGAGGAGGCGATGATGTTGGCCGGAAGGACAGTCTCCTTCAGATAGGTCGAGTTCGTGTGCTTCGAGGTGATTTCCTCGGCAACCTCGGCACGACGCGCCCAAAGTTGGACCGTGGTTCCGTTGTCGGCACAAGAATCCGCCAGGACCTTGGCGAAGGTCGCTCCCCAGCTCCCCGCTCCGAGAACGGCAATCTTCTGCGGTGTTGGCCTCATCGGTCCCCTCCCGGTCGGTCGTCTTCGGTGCCGTTCTTGTCTTCTGACTTCATACGTCCTGTCGCAGCCTGTCCGTGCGCGGCCGGGTCCCAGGGAGTTTCCGGTGGCTGCTCGCCACGGAGTTCCCCGACCTCGACCGACACGGCGGCAATGATTCGTGTGGTTGCCTGGTCGAGAACTGCGCGAGTCATCGGCTGGTCCCGCAGATCATCGAGATCCACCGGCTCGCCGGCCCTCACATAGACCCGCTTCCGCGGAAGGATCTTCAAGGATTTTCCGTACCGGGGCAGCACCTTCTGGGCCCCCCAATGGGCGATCGGGACCACCGGAGCGCCGGTCTGCAAGGCGAGCCGGGCGGCCCCGGTGCGTCCGCGCATGGGCCATTCCTCGGGATCGCGGGTCAGGGATCCTTCGGGATAGATGATGATCACGTCCCCGGCCTCCAACACCTCCTGCGCGATAGCGAGGGATCCGCTGGCACCCAAAGTGGCTCGGGAAACCGGAACCTGTCGGGAAGCCCGCAAGGCTGCCCCCAGGAGTGGAACCTTGAACAGCGAATCCTTCGTGAGGTACCGCGGAAGGCGCCCTTGGTTGTAGAAGGCATGGCCCACCACCACCGGGTCGAGCTCCGTGACATGGTTGGGGCAGGCGATGAATCCGCCTGCCGGCAGGTCATCGAACCCGATCCAGGTTTTGGCCATCAGCACGTTCATCAGGGGTCTGGCAATACCGGCCAGCACCCCGAAGACCAGTCGCTGTCCCCGTTCTTCCTTCATGCGGGCCCTAGACGATTTCGCTGATTTCGACGCGCGCTCCGAGGCCCTGGATCTTGTCCAGGAAACGCTCGTAGCCACGGCTGATCAGCTCGATACCGGTCACGTGGCTGGTCCCCTCGGCAGCCAGGGCCGCAATCAGGTGCGAGAAACCTCCGCGTAGGTCCGGAATGTCGATATCGCGGCCCATGAGCTGCGAGGGGCCGGTGATCACTGCCGAGTGTTTGAAGTTTCGTTGTCCGAAACGGCAGGGAACCGCGCCGAGGCATTCGCGGTGCAACTGGATGGTTGCTCCCATGCGCACCAAGGCCTCGGTGAACCCGAAACGGTTTTCATAGACAGTCTCGTGGACGATCGAGACCCCATGGGCCTGGGTCAGGGCAACCACCAGGGGCTGCTGCCAGTCGGTCATGAATCCGGGGTGGACATCGGTTTCGAGAACCAGAGGCTTCAGTTCCCCTCCGGGGTGGAAGAAGCGGATCCCATCATCGTGCACCTCGAAGTCCCCACCGATCTTGCGGTAAGTGTTCAAGAAGGACGTCAGGTCCTGCTGGTCCGCTCCCTCGACATAGATGTCTCCCCGCGTGGCCAACGCCGCAGAGGCCCACGAGGCCCCTTCATTGCGGTCGGGAATGGCACGATGGTTGTAACCATGGAGCGCGGCGACCCCCTCGATCCGGATGACCCGGTCGGTCTGGACCGTGATGATGGCACCCATTTTCTGCAGGAGCGCAATCAGGTCCATGATTTCAGGCTCCACCGCAGCACCGGTGAGTTCGGTGATGCCTTCGGCACGGACGGCCGTCAGCAGGACCTGCTCGGTGGCACCGACACTCGGATAGGGCAAATCCACCTTGGCGCCCTTGAGACCGTGCGGCGCACTGATCGAAATGCCATTGGCACGCTTATCGACCACCGCACCGAAGTTGCGGAGGACGTCCAAATGGAAATCGATAGGGCGGTCCCCGATCCTGCATCCCCCGAGATCGGGGATGAAGGCCTCACCGATGCTGTGGATCAACGGGCCACAGAACAGGATCGGAATACGAGAGTCCCCGGCATGGGCATCGATCTCATTGGACGGGGCCGTCTTGGCGCCCTGGGGGTCGAGGGTGAGATCACCGGATTCAGGATCCTTTTCGACCGTGACGCCGTGGATCTGCAACAGACTCGTGACGACGTCGACATCCTTGATTTCCGGAACGTTGCGCAGTACCGAGGGGGTGTTTCCCAAAAGAGAAGCCACCATCGCCTTCGGAACTAGATTCTTGGCCCCCCTGACCTTTACTCTCCCCTGTAGCGGGACGCCGCCGTGGATAGTCAGGACCTTGCCCATGTATCAAAACCTCACACTTGTATGGTTCTTCGAGTTCTCCGAAGGTTCTCGGCAAGCATACAGCCACCAACCCCGACGACCTTTGAACGCGCGGCGGTTCGGCGTGCGCGATTCGCTGTCGGCGGAAGTGTGGAACACCTACGCTCAGGAATATTTTGCGGGAAGCGTCTTCGGCTTCCAGCTCGGTCTGGTCTGCTCGTAGGCGGTGATATCCGGCTCCTGTTGCAGGGTCAGGCCGATGTCATCCAGGCCTTCCATGAGCCGCCAACGCGTGTAGTCGTCAATCTCGAAGGGTGCGACGAGCGATCCGCAGCTGACGGTCCGCGATTCCAGGTCCACGGTGACCGTGGTCCCTGGATGATTATCGAGTTCCTTCCAGATGAGCTCGATATCACCCTGGTCGACCTGCGCAGCGACCAGCCCCTGTTTACCGGAGTTGCCCCGGAAGATGTCGCCGAAACGCGACGAGAGGACTGCACGGAAACCATAGTCCTTCAGCGCCCAGACGGCGTGCTCACGGGAGGAGCCGGTCCCGAAGTCCGGTCCGGCCACGAGGACGGAACCCTGGGAGAAGGATTCCTGGTTCAACACGAACTCGGGATCCTTGCGCCAGCGGGCAAACAACGCGTCGTCGAAGCCCGTGCGGGTGATCCGCTTGAGGTAGACGGCGGGGATGATCTGATCGGTGTCGATATCCGACTGCCGCAGCGGAACGCCGATACCCGTATGTGTGGTGATCTTTTCCATGTCTGCTTCCTTAGGCTGCTGAGACGGTTGCACCGTCGGCTGGTTCCAGGTCCGAGGGCGAACTCAGGGTTCCCCGAATGGCGGTGGCTGCTGCCACCAGCGGGGAGACCAGGTGGGTGCGACCGCCCTTACCTTGTCGGCCTTCGAAGTTGCGGTTGGAGGTGGAGGCACAGCGCTCTCCTTCGGCCAGCTGGTCCGGGTTCATGCCCAGGCACATCGAACAGCCGGCAAAGCGCCATTCGGCGCCGAAGTCCTTGAAGATCCGGTCCAATCCTTCGGCTTCGGCTTCGAGGCGCACGCGCGCGGAACCGGGAACCACGATCATGCGGATCTCCGGATCCTTCTGCCTACCGTTAATGATGTTGGCGGCAGAGCGCAGATCCTCCATGCGGGAGTTGGTACAGGAGCCCAAGAAAACGGTATCGACTCGGATGTCCTTCATCGGGGTGCCCGCTGACAGATCCATGTAGGTCAAGGCCCTTTCGCAGGCGGCACGTGCGTTCTCGTCCTGGAAGTCCTCGGGGGCGGGGACCGATTCGGAGAGTGAAACTCCTTGGCCGGGGTTGGTCCCCCAGGTGACGAAAGGCTCGAGTTCATCGGCGTTGACGTTGACCTCGGCATCGAACCGGGCGTCTTCGTCGGTACGCAACGTCTTCCAATAGTCCACGGCAGCATCCCAGTCTTCGCCCTCCGGGGCGTGCGGGCGGCCTTCGAGGTAGTCGAAGGTGGTCTGGTCGGGGGCGACCATACCTGCGCGGGCGCCGGCCTCGATCGACATGTTGCAGATCGTCATGCGGGCTTCCATGGACAGCGCACGGATGGCCGATCCACGGTATTCCAGCACATATCCCTGTCCGCCGCCGGTGCCGATCTTGGCGATGACCGCCAGGATGATGTCCTTGGAGGTCACACCCGTACGCAGCGTCCCCTCGACATTGATGGCCATCGTCTTGAACGGCTTCAATGACAGGGTCTGGGTCGCCATGACGTGCTCGACTTCGGAGGTGCCGATGCCGAAGGCCAGCGCGCCGAACGCCCCGTGGGTGGAGGTATGGGAATCACCGCACACCACGGTGACCCCGGGCTGAGTCAGGCCCAGCTGCGGCCCCACAACGTGGACGATTCCTTGCTCCTGATCGCCCAACGAGTGCAGCCTCACACCGTACTCGGCGCAATTGGCCCGCAGCGTCTCGATCTGGGTACGGGACGTCGGGTCCGCGATGGGCTTGTGGATCTCCAATGTCGGAGTGTTGTGGTCCTCGGTGGCGATGGTCAAGTCCGGCCGACGCAGCGGTCGGCCGGCCAGTCGCAGTCCTTCGAAGGCCTGCGGGGAAGTCACTTCGTGAATCAGGTGCAGGTCGATGTAGATGAGGTCCGGGCGTCGTGCCGAGCCCTCACCACCACCTTCTCGGACCACGTGTGCGTCCCAGACCTTTTCGGCCAGCGTCTTGGGCGTGGTGGGTGCCGTGGATCGTTCCTGTTCAGACATTGGGTTCCTCCTGGATTCTTCCCTCGCTATCTAGGACACCACCAGCGACACTCCGCACGCTAGCAGAATGACGTGCATCTCATATGTTGAGACGCTAGTATCAATAGATGGACACATCAAGCGGGGTCGGCGTCATCGACAAGGCAGCTTTGGTTCTCGATTCGCTCGAGGCCGGACCCATCAGTCTGGCTCAATTGGTCGCAGCCACGGGACTCTCACGCCCCACGGTCCATCGGTTGGCCCAGGCCCTGGTGCACCATCGGCTGGCGGGAAAGGACATCCACGGGCGCTTCATGCTCGGGAGCCGGCTGGTGGAACTGGCCTCGGCAGCCGGTGAGGACCGCCTCATCGCCGCCGCCGGCCCCCTCCTGGTCCAGTTGCGCGACGCCACCGGAGAAAGCTCGCAGGTGTTTCGGCGCCAGGGCGAGAACCGGGTCTGCGTTGCCTCGGCAGAACGCCCCGTGGGTTTGCGTGACACCATTCCGGTGGGAACCCAGCTTTCGATGAAGGCCGGTTCCGCCGCCCAGGTCCTGTTGGCGTGGGAAGACCACGAACGGCTTCTGCACGGACTCAGCCACGCCCGCTTCTCCCCCACCATCCTTGCCGGCGTACGACGGCGCGGGTGGGCCCAATCCCTGGGGGAACGGGAACAAGGGGTGGCTTCGGTTTCGGCACCCGTCCGCGGACCCTCCGGCAGGGTCATCGCGGCAGTGTCGATCTCGGGTCCCATCGAACGCCTCGGTCGTCAGCCGGGCAAAGCCCATTCGGAAATCGTGTGCCGAATGGCCGCCCAACTCAGCGATGCCTTGAAGAAGCCAACGGTCTAGGTGCGACTTTCCTGCACCTTATTCGCTGAAATGGTCGAATCCTTCGGGGGAACCCTTCACGACTCCTGAAGGATACCGCTGGCCATCCAGGAATATCCGCTGCCGGGGTCCCTCGCCGGTCTTCTCGCGGCCCACCTGGCCGACGGGCACGAACCCCTGCGGCAGAGCGGTCTCTCGAGGGAAGGTTGCCAGCAACCCGTGGTCCTCTCCCCCACCGAGAACCCAACCCAAGGGCTCCCGCTCCAACAGTTCCGCAACGGCCCCGAGATCGAGGCCTTTGTGCCCCATCAAAACGAGGTGGGCCCGAAGCGCCATGGATTCCAACTCAATCAACACCCCGCTGGCCTCTGCCAACCGACCCGCGTCACGGACCAACCCGTCGGAGAGGTCCATCGCCGCCGTGGCTCCGGCGGCTGCTGCCCGGGGGCCTGCGTCCAAGGGCGGCCGCGGCCGGCACTGGCGTTCAACGACGGTCGAGCATGATGGACCGAGCGCAGCGTAGTCATGCTCGGATTCCAACAGGTCCAAGCCGGCCGCGGCAGCACCCATCACCCCGCAGACGGCGACGATGTCACCTGGACGGGCCCCGCTCCGTAGTAGCTCGGAACCAGGAATCATACCGGTCAAGGCGGCCGTGATCGACAGCTCACCGCCCGAGCTCAGGTCCCCGCCGGCCAGCGCACAGTGGTCGGCGCCGAGTTCCCGCACGGCGTCCGAGAAGCCGTCGGCAATCCCCTCGACCCAGGACACCGGTGTCTCCGGGGGGAGCGTCAGGCTAATCACTGCGGCCGTCGCCACGGCGCCCATGGCGTTGATGTCCGAGAGGTTCTGCGCCGCCGATTTCCAGCCGACGTCATATCCTGTGCTCTGATAGCCGTTGCGCCAGTTCAGGCGGAAGTCCTGATCCTGGACGAGGGTGTCGATGGTCACCACGAAGCGTCCTCCCGGTGCGGAGATGATGGCCGCGTCGTCCCCGGGGCCCAGCAGCATGTCGGCACCGCGCAGGCGCGGCAGGATCCGCTTCAGGACCCCTGCTTCGCCGATCCCGGCCACCGTGCGTTCCTGATCCGGAGTCTCAGCCACGGGCCCTCCGAACGGCAGAACCGAAGTTGTTGAAGCGACTGACTTCGGCATTCACCGGTTCCACCACCAGGTCCTGCGCCACGCGGGTGATGGATGCCCTGAGTTCCCTACGCGCCCTTCGGGCCCTCCCGGAAGCCGCTGCCCGAGCCAGGAGACCGGTCACCAGACCGAGGACGATCCCCAGCAGCACTCCCCCGACCAACATCAACGTCGGCACAGGAAATCCCTCAACCCGGGGTGCCGCAGGGGCGTCGAACTGGAGATATCCCATGATCGCCAGCACGGCCAGCCATCCAGCCCCGGCCAGAGCCACAGCCAAGGCGGCCCACTGCACGACCGATACGACGGGCCACCACCAGGACCCGCGCCCTGCCGAGATATCTGTTGAGGCTATGGCCTGATCCAGGGCATCGGGCAGATTCTTTGAGCTCGCTCGGGCGGCACGCCGGATCGATCCCCGCCAGGCTTCGGGAGCACCCTTGCTTGCCCCGTCGGCGAAGACCCGCACCGCGGAATCCGACTGGGCCCGTTGGGCAGCACCGGGCGCCGGTAACGACGTCCTGTTCACTGCAGGGTTGACATCACGGCTGCGCAGGTTGAGCCGCCGCAAGGGATCGGGGCGAAGCTTCGACAACCACCGGGTCACCGGCCAGCCGGTCCGTCCTCGAGCTTGGAGCCGGTAGGAGGTCCGGGTCGCGGCAACCACGGTTTCCACGCCGGATGCATCCGCCAAGTGATCAGCCAGTGCTCGTTGCTCAGCAGTGCCGGGTTCGGGCAACCCCCTCCCGATGGCCCATGCCGGGTCCTCTCCAGCTCCCGATTCAGGAGCCGCCGCTGGGTGTGTTGGTCCCACCAGACCGTCCGCGGCAGCCGCCACGTCCTGAAGTAGGCGATCCGTCGACGCCGATCGGGCGACCGCGACATCGGCAATTGCTTCACGCAACCCATCGATGCCCTCCCCGGATTTCGCCGACACGGCATGGAGCCGTGGACGGCGCAGACCATCGGTCTCCAGAATGCCGCGGAGCGACTCGATGACTGCCGTGCGATCCGAGGAATCCAGGAGATCTATCTGGTTCAACACCACGAGCGTGATCCCGGCATATGCGGCCAGTGGACGGATGAATTCGTGATGAACCGCGGCATCGGCATATTTTTGTGGATCGAGAACCCACACCAGGACATCCACCTGGCCGGCAAGTCGCTCCGCGGTTTCACGATTCCCTGCCGTCGTGGAATCAAAATCCGGAAGGTCCACCAGGATCAGCCCGCTGGCCTGGCCGCTTCGTCGTCGCAACAGCCCGGCCCGGCTCGTACCCAACGGCTGATCGAGTTGGTGGCGTTCCGGAACCTGCAGCCAATCCAAGAGATCATCACTGCCCTCTGCCTGCCACACTCCGGCCAAGGGCACGCTGGTCGTCGGACGCGTGGCCGCGGCACGGGCCAGATCCCTACCGGTCACCGCGTTGAAGAGCGAGGACTTGCCGCTACCGGTGGCACCGAAGAATCCAACGACGGTGTGCTCGGCGGACAGGGACCTGCGGGTGGAAGCCTGTTCCAGCACGGCGTCCGCTTTCTCGATTTGCGCCTGGGGCACCCGGCCCGTGCCTAGCTCGGTGGCATGTTGGAGCGCTTCGAGTCGTTCGATCAACGGTGTGGTCACCGCTTCCTTGCCCCGGCGGCTCATTTGAACTCTTTCGCAGTGGTCTGTGCCAGTTGTTCCAGCCGCCCGGACACATCCTTCAAGCTGGCGATCTCCTCCATCGTGGGGATGTCCCCCAACAAGTCGAGGAATCGGGTGCCTTCCTCGTCGAGTAGTTGCCTCACGCGTTCCTCGAGCCCTTCACGCGCCGTTTTGGCCAAGCGACGAACGGCGTCTTCACCGAAAATAGACTCGAGCAGCTTTTGCCCGACCACGGCGGTACCACCGGCGATGCCGACCTCGAGTCCGGTCAATCCAGCCGTGGTGGCAAACACCACAACCATCAGGGCGACGGCGACACCGTTGACGCCGAAGGACACCATCCTCGCGGTGAAGCGCTTTCCGGATCCTTCCGATCTGATCAGGGCCAACAGCTCGTTTTGCCAGTCACGGATTTCCGCGGCCACGCGATCGCTGAATCCCTCGGAGGTCGATCCGTAATCCACGTCGCCGAGAAGTGATCGGGCCGCAGGATCCGCCCGCCAGAAGTTCTCCGACTGTTCTGCCGCCTTCGCCGCTTCGTCGACGATGACGGCGTGCAAACCAGTTTCGATGGCTTCTTCGACGGTGCTGACTGGCTGTGGCCTCCCGGCGAAAAACGCCCCGATGCGGTCGCGGACCTTGCCGATGCTCGATTCCAACGAGCGGAAGAATTCTCCGGTCCCCACGAAGTCCTGCCACCGGGCCAGGACCTCGCCCCGCAACAGCGTTCCTTCGCTGGTCGCCTCGGCAATGCGCTGCGCGGCACCGGCGTAGGCGTCGGTGACATGGGCGGTCAGTTGGTCTCCGGCAGCATGTTGCGCCTCCTGGGCCTCGACGACTTCTAATAAGTGGCGGGCGAGGCTGGCGATCACCCCACTGAGGGTCTTGCGCGCGATGGCGGCCCGGCCGGCACTGTCCTGGGCAATTTCGGCCAACCATTTCCTCACGGGTGCCACGGCTGCGTCGGCGAGCATGCCGTGCCCATCCAGCGTGGATTCCTGGACAACGAAGAGTTCGGCGGCCGCCAGCCCCTTTCCGTCGAGCATCGCCCGCAGATCGGCGGCGACTTCGTCGTGCACACCCGGAGGGACACGGTCCAGGACAATGGCCACGGTGATCTCGCGGGAGGCTGCGTCCGTCAGAAGTTGCCAGGGCACGGCATCGGCGTATCTGTTGGCGGTAGTAACGAAGATCCAGAGATCGGCTGCCGAAAGCAGCTGCCCTGCCAGTTCACGGTTGGCGTCAGACACCGAGTCGATGTCAGGTGCGTCCAGCAACGCAATCCCTTGCGGGATGGTTGCGTGGCCGAGGAGCAGCAACGATGGCCGCCCCATGGTCGCTGGGCCTTCATCCGTCCCAACGGCCTTGGTGATTGCCGCCCCGGGAAGTTCCGCCCCTGGTTCGGCGCTGCCGCTCACGCGTGGAAGACCGGGCAGGATACGGCTCCCATCGAACCAGTCTCGCTCATCCGGATGATGGACGAGGATGGGCTGTCGCGTGGTCGGACGAATGGCGCCGGCCCGCGTCACCGGATGACCGACCAACGCATTGACCAGGGTGGACTTTCCGGCGCCCGTTGAACCACCGACCACCGCCAGAAGCGGGGCGTCGAGGCTGCGGTAGCGGGGCAGGACGTAGTCGTCGAGTTGGACCCTCGCGTCCAGCACGCTGGTGCGCACCCGGTTGGCCTCTGGAAGGTCAAGTGGCAAGCGCACCGCTTCAAGGGCGGACCGGCACTCATGGAGTAGTCCGAGGGCCGGCGGTCCTGCTTGGCCATCGCTGTCTAGGGAAGTCACGACTACATCATGCCAAACGAGGCGGCGGAACAGTGCAACCAGCTCAAAGGAACCGCGCCGCGCGTGGCCTTGGGGTACAAAAGAAAATCGCGGCACATCATGATGATGTACCGCGAAATTCGACAGGTGACCCCAGCGGGATTCGAACCCGCGTTACCGCCGTGAGAGGGCGGCGTACTAGGCCGCTATACGATGGGGCCGCATAGCTCGCATCGTTGAGGGCTGATGCCGCCCTGTTCTGGTGAACGTGACCCCAGCGGGATTCGAACCCGCGTTACCGCCGTGAGAGGGCGGCGTACTAGGCCGCTATACGATGGGGCCATAGCTTGTCCTGATTGCTCATCGGACAATGCCAGCCGGCGCAGAATCTGCCCCGGCTGTAGCGCTGGGATACCAGGACTCGAACCTAGAATGTCGGTACCAGAAACCGATGTGTTGCCAATTACACCATATCCCAATGGTTTGCCGGACTACGTTCACATCCTTTCCGGGATGTTCCGTATGCCTCGGCACGAGAAATAACTTTACCCGAGGATTCCGACAAAACCAAAATCGGCTGTTCGCGCCCAGGAGTGGACGCTCAGACCAGCGTGGTCCTGAAGTTCTGCAGGCGCTTCAGGGATGAATCCTTGCCCAGGATGACCATGGATTCGAACAACGGAGGCGAGACACGCTTACCTGACATGGCGGTACGCAGCGGACCGAAGGCAAGCCGCGGCTTGATACCCATGTTCTCGATCAGCGCTGCGCGCAAGACCCCTTGAATCGATTCCGCGTCCCAGGCGACCAGTTCCGTCAGCTCGGCCAGGGCCGCGTCGAGAACTTCGTCGGCATTTCCGGGCATGCCCTTGAGAGCTTCCGGTTGGATCACGATCTCGTCATCGCCACGGAAAAGGAACTCGAGCATCTCTGGTGCCTCACCCAGCAAGGTGATGCGTTCCTGGACCAAAGGCGCCGCCTGGTCCAATATGTGCTCCTCCTCTGCGGTCAGCGTCTCCCCCGTGACTCCGGCAGCCCGCAAATAAGGAACCAATCGGTCGCGGAAATCCCGCGCTTCAAGCATCCGAACATGGGTGCCGTTGATGGCCTCAGCCTTTTTCACATCGAACCTGGCCGGGTTGCCGAGTACGTCGTGGATATCAAAAGCCGCCACCAGTTGGTCGCGCGTGAAGATGTCTTCGTCTGCCGACAGACTCCACCCCAGCAACGCCAGATAGTTCAACAGGCCTTCGGGGATGAAACCCCGGTCACGGTGGAGGAAGAGACTGGCCTCGGGGTCACGCTTGGAGAGCTTCTTCTTGCCGGCACCCATGACGTAGGGCAGATGCCCGAAGAGGGGCATGTGTTCGGCGATTCCCACATCGATCATCGCGCGGTACAGGGCGATCTGTCGTGGCGTCGAGGAGAGGATGTCCTCGCCGCGCAGGACGTGGGTGATCCCCATGAGGGCATCATCCACGGGGTTCACCAAGGTATAGAGTGGCTTCCCGTTGGCGCGGACAACGGCAAAATCGGGGACTGACCCGGCTTTGAAGGTGATCTCACCGCGAACGAGGTCGGTAAACGTCAGATCGTCATCCGGCATGCGCAATCTCAGGACGGGCTCCCGCCCCTCGGCCCGGAAGGCGGCGATCTGGTCCTCGCTGAGGGTCCGATCGAAGTTGTCATAGCCGAGCTTGGGGTCCTCCCCCGCCGCACGGTGGCGTGCCTCGACTTCCTCAGGGGTGGAGAACGACTCGTAGAGGTGCCCGGCGCTACGCAACTTCGCGATCGCGTCCTGATAGATATCTGCGCGCTGGGACTGCCGGTAGGGCTCGTGCGGGCCGCCGACGTCGACACCTTCATCCCAGGTGATGCCTAGCCAGTCGAGCGCGTCGAGGAGCTGACGATAGCTTTCCTCGGAGTCACGCTTGGCGTCGGTGTCTTCGATCCGGAACACCATTTTTCCGCCGGTATGCCGGGCATAGGCCCAGTTGAACAGTGCGGTGCGGATGAGTCCGACATGTGGGGTCCCGGTCGGGGACGGGCAGAAACGGACGCGGACAGGGGTCTCGTCGGTGACGATGGGAATCTGGGATGGCTCAATCATGATGCCACCCATCCTAATACGGTCAGGGGAAGTTGATCCGCGTCATCGCTCTGCGGTCCGACTCCTGCCACGTACCGCTGTGACAATACGGCGGGTCAATAGTGCCACGGCCACCACGATGGCGATGACCAACAACGTGGTGGTGACCGGAACAGGCCATCCTGCCCGGTAGGAGATCCGTGAGCAGACGGCCAATGCCCATGCGGTCGCCCAAAAAGCGGAGCGACGCCTCTGCCAGGCGGGGCGGGCCGCCCGGCTCCGTTGGGTCTCCGTCATCGACTCCCTGATGGCCCGTCCGACGCGACGCTTTCCGTACATAGCAGCTGCCGCTAGCGACGGAACGTGTTGGTGAGCGTGCCGATGCCCTCGATCTCGACGTCGAAACGCTGTCCTTCACGGAGCAGCCCGACCCCGGCAGGTGTCCCGGTCAGCAGGATGTCGCCGGGCAACAGCGTGAACGCCTGCGAGGCATAGGCCACCAGATCGGGAACGCTCCAGACCATCAAGGTGGTATCCGCGTCCTGGACGGTGTCGCCGTCCAAGCGTCCCTGGATCCGCACGTCTTCGACATCCAGTTCCGTTTCGATCCATGGGCCGATGGGACAGGCGCCATCCCAGCCCTTGGCGCGGGCCCACTGGTTATCGGTTCTCTGCACGTCACGGGCCGTGAGGTCGTTGGCACAGGTGTAGCCGAAGATCACATCCCCGGCCTTGTCCGCGGGAACGTCTTTGCAGATGCGTCCGATCACGACGGCCAGCTCGGCTTCGTAGGACACTTCTTCGGAAAAGGCAGGAAGGGTCACCGGGTCACCAGGGCCGGCCACCGAAGTGTTCGGCTTGAGGAACATCAACGGAGTGACAGGTACTTCGTTGCCCATTTCCCGGGCATGTTCAGCGTAGGTGCGGCCGAAGCAGACGACCTTCGAGCGCGGGATGATCGGGGCCAGTAGCCGGACATCGTCGAGCCGGTGGCGGGCACCGGTGGGCTTGATGCCTTGGAAGAAGGGGTCACCGGCGATGACGATGACGTCTTCGCCGTCGACTACGCCGTACATGGGGTCATCGTCTAGTACAAACCGAGCAATACGCATGGGTTACAGCCTAGTAGAGGAATCGTGGTCGTCGCGATCCGCGTTCCCGGGGGTAGGGCGTTTTCCGCTCAAGTTAGCTCTTCGAGATTTCGAATGGGATTCAGCCGGGCCCGTCTCCTCGGGAGCCAGTTCCCGGTAGCCTTCCGGGTTGGCTGATTGCCAGCGCCAGACATCAGCCACCATGTTCTCGAGCCCACGCTCTGATTTCCAACCGAGTTCCTCTCGAGCCAACGTGGGATCCGCCCAGTACGCCGGCAGGTCCCCAGGTCGGCGATCGGTGACTTCATATGGAACCTCTTTCCCCGAAGCACGGGAGAAAGCCTGAATCACATCCAGGACGGATGTCCCGACACCGCTACCCAAATTCCAGGAGTGCAGTCCGTCGTGGGCCACGAGGTATTCGAGGGCCTTGAGATGCCCTGCCGCCAGATCCACTACGTGGATGTAGTCCCGGACACCGGTGCCGTCCGCGGTGTCATAGTCATTCCCAAAGACATTCACCTTCTCTCTGCGCCCAACGGCAACCTGAGCGACGAAAGGCATCAGGTTATTCGGTAGCCCCTGCGGGTCCTCGCCGATTCGGCCGGATTCATGGGCTCCAACGGGGTTGAAATACCGCAAATTGGCGATCTTCCAACGTTCATCCGATGCCGCTAGATCCTGGAGAATCTGCTCGATATGCATCTTGGTCCGCCCATAAGGGTTCATGGCGTCCAGTGGCAAGGCTTCCGTGTACTCCACGGTGCCTCCTGCTCCGCCATAGACCGTGGCGGATGAGCTGAAGACGATGGTACGAACGTCGTGGGCTTCCATCGTCTCAAGCAGGTTGAGCGTCCCCACGACGTTGTTTCGGTAGTACCAGAGCGGTTTCAGCGCCGATTCACCAACGGCCTTCAACCCGGCAAAGTGAATAACTGCTTCGGGGTCCGCCTCGGTGAATACTCGATCAAGTGCTGCCGGATCCAGTAGGTCCGCCACGTGCAAGGAGGCTTCACGTCCCGCTAGTTCCGCAACCCGCCTCAGCGCTTCGACGGATGAATTCGACAGGTTGTCCAGAACATGGACATCATGCCCGTCTTCAAGTAGTTGGAGAACAGTATGTGAGCCGATGTACCCGGCTCCGCCGGTAACGAGAATGCGCATGTCCCAAGTCTATGAGGTTCGTCTCGGTCTCGGAGATGATTGCACCGACGCTAGCCCGATTCATTTTTCATCGTTGCTCTCAGGCCCAGGCAGTTTCGCATGCTTCTCCACTCGCCAAGTCCGGTCCGGCACCACCGGTTCAATGCATGTAGCGTCACCGCGCAGGTCCCCGAATTGGGGCTCGGAGCAGGCCGGCGAGCGAACGGCAGGGACAGTTCGCCTGCTTCGAGTCATCCCTGGAGAGACGCGTGGTGACCCTGGCCTACTTCGCCAGTTCGGTAACCATGCGGGTTTGGTGCTGGTCAGTTCCCATGGGACCTGCCCAGCCCGCCTCCACTTGACCAGGCCCCTCCTGGTGCACCGTCGTCCACGCGCGCTCCAGGGCATCTGGACGTTTACCTGGAAACTTCGACTGTTGTCAGCGTGGCTCCTCCACGGACGCCATGCCCGACACCTGCGCGGGCCACTGCTTTGCGCTGGTGCCGGGCCAGATGAGTCCGATTCGGAATACGTCTTTCCTAAACGAGGCGGGTGAGCCAGCCGTGGGTGTCTTCGACGGTTCCGGTCTGGATGCCAAGCAGCTGTTCACGGATGGCCATGGCCACCGAATCCTTGCCGGTTTCCGGCGTCACGATCGATTCATCAGTGGTCTTCAGTTCCCCGATGGGAGTAATGACCGCAGCGGTACCGCAGGCAAAGACCTCGGCGAGGGAGCCGTCTGCTGCCGCGGTTCTCCATTCCTCGATGGTGATCTTGCGTTCCTGCACCGTCAGGCCACGCTCACGGGCCAGCTCGATCACCGAGGACCGGGTGACGCCATGCAGGATGTTCCCGTTCAGTTCCGGGGTGACCAGCGTGCCATCGGTGAAGACGAAGAAGACGTTCATGCCGCCCAATTCGTCGACGGCGAAGTCGTTGGTGGGATCCAGGAAGAGGACCTGCTTGCAATCGTTGGCTTCTGCTTCGAGCTGGGCGGCCAGCGATGCGGCGTAGTTGCCACCACATTTGGCTTCACCGGTGCCCCCATGGCCGGCCCGGGCATAGCTCGTCGATAGCCAGATGGAAACCGGCTTGAGCTCTCCCCCGAAGTAGTTGCCCGCCGGTGACGCGATGACACGGTAGGAGACCTCATGGGAGGGGCGCACGCCCAGGAAGGCTTCCGTGGCGATCATGAATGGACGCAAGTACAGCGCCTCGCCCTCGCCGGTGGGAACCCAATCAACATCGACGGACACCAACCGCTTCAGTGAATCAATGAACACGTCGGTGGGCAGTTCGGGCAGGGCGAGCCGACGGGCAGAGGTGTTGAAACGTGCCGCGTTCGCTTCGGGCCTGAACGTCCAGACACTTCCGTCCGCGTGACGGTAGGCCTTCAATCCCTCGAAGATCTCTTGTCCGTAGTGCAGGACCGATGCCGCCGGGTCCATCATGATCGGACCATAGGGTTCGATCCGGGCATCGTGCCAGACCCCCTTCCCAGAGGCATCCTGGGTCCAGTCGACGATGGCGGTATGGTCGGTGAAGAAGTCGCCAAATCCGGGATCTGCCAGAATCTTGGCGCGTTCTTCGGCGCTCTTGGGGGTGGTGGAGAGCTGTTGTGAGAATTCCATGGTGCCTACGCACTTCCTCTGCAAAGTTTTCGTGCCGCCCCTCACACGGGACGTTGTTCCGGCACCAGCTTATGACAGCTCCAGCGTGATCGCGTCTCCGACTTCCGCAGTTGATCGCGGATCGGTCAGTTCCGCGCGTGAATCCAGGTCCTTTTCAACGGCGGCTTCGACCCGGCAGGCAGCGTCGGCCAGGCCCACATGTTCAAGCAGGAGCGCCGCGGAGAGGATTGCCGCGGTCGGGTCCGCGATCTGCTGTCCCGCGATGTCCGGAGCCGAGCCATGCACCGGTTCGAACATAGAGGGACCCGTGCCGAGCATGTTGATGTTTCCGGAGGCCGCCAGTCCGATCCCCCCGGTGACCGCTCCCGCGAGGTCGGTGAGAATGTCGCCAAAGAGGTTGTCGGTGACGATGACGTCGAAGCGTGAAGGGTCCGTGGTCATGAAGATCGTGGCGGCATCGACGTGCATGTAGTCGTGGGTGACCTCCGGATATTCGGTGGCGACGGCCTCGACTGTTCTGCGCCACAGGTGCCCTGCATGGACGAGTACGTTGTGCTTATGCACCAGGGTGACATGGCGTTGCGGACGCTCATTGGCGCGGCGGAAGGCCTCTCGGACGACCCTTTCCACCCCATAGGCCGTGTTGACGGAGACCTCGGTGGCGATCTCATGTTCGGTGCCAACACGCAGTGCACCACCGTTGCCGACATAGGGCCCCTCGGTACCCTCGCGGACGACGACGAAATCGATGTCCCCGGGATGTGCCAGTGGACTCGGGACCCCGGGATACAGGCGCGATGGGCGCAGGTTGATGTAGTGGTCGAGGCTGAAGCGCAGCTTGAGCAGCAGTTCGCGTTCGATCAGTCCCGAGGGAATGCGGGTATCCCCCGGCGCGGCACCGACGGCGCCGAAAAGGATCACCTCGTGGGCACGCAGGGCTTCGAGGGTCTCATCGGTGAGGGTCTCGCCCGTTTCCAACCAATGCTGTGCGCCCAGGCTGTAGTTGGTGAACCGCAGTGAACGGTCCCCGCCTTCGGTTGCCTTCTTCAGGACCTTGAGGGCTTCGGCAATGACCTCCGGGCCAATGCCGTCGCCGGGGATGACGGCCAAATCAATCGCGTTGCTCATGCTTCCAGAATATTGCGCTGTCCGAATGCCGAACAAACCGTCTCGCTATTTGAGATCAGTTCGTAGAGGTCGCTTCGTCACTTAGTTCAAGCTAAGCCGTTTTGTGATGTCTGAGTCCGTTTACTGGCGGTTGTTTGGTGGGAGCAAAACGAGAGCACAGTGGGTCCCAACGTTCGGGATTTTTCGGGAGATCCGGTCAACTAAACCACCTCGACGATTCAGTTCCCATCCGCACTTACCCTGGGCACATTTTATTTCATTCGGATACTTGGCGAGCCTTGCCCGGGCTCACGGCAAACTGTCGACGGCAACCGATTCTAAAGAGTTCACAGATTTCACGGGGGCTTCTACGCCATCTATCAGCCCTTCACACGCTAGACGAAACTGGTTCGAATACTGGGCTTGGTCAAACTCCCCCAGGTAGTAGTTGCGTATTTCAGTCCTCAGCTCGGATTTCGAATCTTCACCCAACAGCTGATCCAGGACCTCCGGGAGATTGGACTGGTCTTCTTTGAGAATGTATCCGGCAGCGGTAGCAGGTAGCTCACTTTTCAACTCTGCGGGAGTTTTCTTCATCGACACGACGGCAAAGGGCTTTTCGGATTGCAGGTAGTCCGACACGACTGCCGACACGTCTGAAACCATCGCATCAGAGGAGTTGAAGCAGTCAACGATACTCATTTTGTTTTCTGCCTTCCGACCCCACTTATGGTCTCGGCCGGTCTTTGCGGCGTTCTTGCGAAGAAGCCGGCAAATCCGCTTGATAGTTTTCACGTCATCCTGGAATTGGTAATTGAGGATGTGAGCGCGAAACACAACGGTGCAACCGCGCTGTAGCAAGGCGGAAACGATCTCTTCACCATGGCGAAGTGAATAGACTTCGGTGTCCTTATACGGGCCCCGCCAGGTTGGTGCATACAGGACGGTCTGGGAGCGTCCCCGTTCCTGCTGGTGGCTTTGACGCAACACTTCCCGAATCTGGGGACGGCCGACGATCTTGAATTTTTCCGCGGGAATGGAAACTCCATGACGGGCATAGCGATCCACACCAGCCTGTCCGGCAGAAAAAATGTAGTCGTAGATGTTGTGCACCGGGTTGTAGCAGGCCGGCTTCTCGGAATCCCCGTGGTTGAGCCACACATGTTTGAGGTCGCGTCGTTCGATGAAATGGGAATTGTTCCCGGCATTGTTGACGTAAAAAGCGACTTTCAGCGATGGCGTAATGACCTCTTCCAGACTGCGCAGCGTCCTCCGGTAGATCACCGGTGCCGTGGTGCGCGGCCAAATTTCGCGCATCATGACGATATTTCGGGTCACGATGATGAACGGTTTGTTCATTTCCTCAAAATATTCCAGCCACATGCCCAGTTGGTAATCGATACCCGTTTTTGCCCCGAAGTAGACGACGAACTCCGGAGAGATGGACTCCAAGACGTCCGGCAAGGAAGTCTCCAGCTTGGCGCTTCGCACCCCTCGTTCCAAGCCGCTGCAGAAGATAAATACGGAGAACAGGAAAGGACCTGCAGAGACAATGAAAATCATGACCGGGTGGGATCCCACGTAGGCGAGCATCCAGCACAGAGCGATCGCGGCGCTGGAAATGAGAGTTGCGTATCCCCGAGCAATCGGCTGATAGCCGCGGGTCTCGACCCCCCGGACGTTCCGGCATTCGAGACCACTCACACGCCAGGCTTTATGGATGCTCGTTTCCATCACGATGGATAGGAGGAGCAGGGTTGCGGCACCAGCAAGCCACCAGGACCAGCCATACCTGCCCATGAGCGTAATGCCCAGTGCCGCTACTCCGAGCGAGCGAGCACCATTGACTGCCCTCAGCAGCCGATTTACGGTTCTGGAATCCCCGGCTGCCTGCTTGTTCTGGAATAGATAGGTGGCAGATGCGGCCACACCCAGAGCGGCCACGAAGAGAGGGGAGGCACCCAGGACCGCAAACGCAAAGACCGCCACATTCAGACTGACCGGTAATACGGTCCGCCCCGAGTCCCTTTTCCAGATCCTTCCAGCCAGGTGAACTATGAGATTCTCCTTGGGGGCCGCCATGGCTGAAACCACCGACTGCCCCGGCTCGCTGGCCGCGCCTTCGAATGTCATCCCCGAGGGGATTCCTACTCGTAGCTCGGGCCCATCCGGCGTGGAGGTTCCGCCGGTATGCGATCCAACGATGGCCTCTGGAGGCAACGTTCCTGAGTCTTGCTGGCCAGGTCGATTCGCCGCGTGGGTTGTCGGCCGGCTCTTCTTCGCTTCACCTGCGTTGGGTTTCTGCCCAGCCACCGCCGAGTGGACCTTCGTCGTCGCGGCACCAGCGACCGATGATGTTTCAATACCCGCCGGGTTTATCAGCGACCGCGCGGCTTCGACGAAATTCGAAGCATAATTTTCAAGGGGAAAGTCGCCCAAATAGTCAGCTCGCAACCTTCTGCGCTCGGACTTGAGTGGATCACTGCCGAGCATGGCATCAAGCGACCCCGAAAGCGTAGTCAGGGATTCGTCCACAACATATGCGGCCGCACCGACCGGATACAGCTCCGAGAACCGGTCGGCTTCAATCCCAATCGACATCATCGCGAACGGCTTCTCGGAATACAGGTAGTCCGATACCACACTGGACACATCCGAAACCATGGCATCGGACTCGTTGGTGCAATCGGTGATTGAACGCAACGTTTCGGCTGCATCCCCGTATACGTGCTGCAGGCCACTAATTCTGGAGTCCGATATCAGGCGTTCATGGATCCTGGAGATTTGTTCCCTGTCTTCGGGGAACTGATAACTGAACGGATGTGGCCTGAAGATCACGCGGCATCCACGGTCCAAGAGGCCCGAAACGATCTCGAACCCTACGGCCAGGGAAGACAAACTCGTCTCTTCGACGTGTCCACGCCACGTTGGAGCAAAAAGAACTGTCTGCGGTCCCGTGCCGGCGTCCGATCGGACGTTGCGGATCACGGTCTCCAGCTGGGGGCGACCGACGACAACAAACTTCGTGGGGTCAATATGGATGTCGTGCGCGGCGTATCTTCTGATGGCAGCTGGTCCTGCGGCAAAGATCTTGTCATACATGGCATGCAACGGGTTATATGAGGTTGGTTTGTCCGAATCACCATGTCCAAGAAAGACATGGGTGAGATTCGTGTACCGAACCATCGTGCTGTTGCCGGACGAAGCGTTCACGTAAAAGACTGCTCGCATTGATTCCACCATGACCTCTTCGAGTGCTTCGATGGAGCGGCATAGGAGAACAGGGTGGGTTGTCAGCCCAGCAAGATCGCGAGCGGTACGTTCGGTGCGGGCGACGAGCACAAAAGGCAACCCGGTTCGCTCCAGGTAGGGAAGCCACATCTTGACCTGGTGAGCAGCTGGTTCCGCCAACGAGGTGTAGATCATGAATTCCGGTGCGAGACGCAGCAGTGCGTCCCCCAGATTTCGTTTGACAAGCGTTGACTGCCGAAACTGGGCAAAGGCGTGCAGAAAAACCAGCGCATAGAACATATCCAGTACGCCAACGGCTGCGATCCACCACCAGAGCTGATGTCCACCGCCTTGCAGGACTCCGCCGGCCATGATCACGATTGAACTAGCGGTGAGCAGTTGACGATCGATGGTGATCGGCTGTCTCGTCGTCGGAACCCCTGGCAAATGCGCGACAAACGGCAGGCGAAGAGTGATGGCCCGCCTGAGAGAAGGCTCGAACAGTACTGGCAGCCCAATCCCAATAAAGCCCAGTACGGCTAGATAGGGTGCTTCCGGACGACCATCTGATAAACCGACAGTGGCGAGATTGGCGGCGACAGCGGCAGCGACGAGGATGCGGATGACTGGGCGGTACCCGAGTTTCCCGTTTTTTCGCCAGAACCCCAGAACATGGACCGCCAAGGCGAAGGCCAACAGTCCGATGAAAAAACCCTGATGCCCTGGACCGGACGCGACGAGAATTGCCAGGGAGGCGGCAATGGCACTGACGGCATAGGAAATAAGCGGCGTAAAAACACCTTTGACATACGTTCCCGCAATCGACTCTGGTCGTTTGCTTTCCCTATGTCGCTTGAAATTCACCGCGGCTTCCCCCATGATTTAACGCTTTGACAACTAAACAATGCTAGAGGAGGGCATGGCTCAAGTGAAATTGACGGCCGTCTTCTCACGTTTACTTCTTTGGACTTCGGTCGATTCCCTCTATTCACGTCCTGCGGTCTGTCGTCCCATGCTTCCCGCCGAGACCATACCGGGGTATGACGATGTACGGCACCGCACAAAAGTAGAGTAGTCCCATGACCCCGCACCGCATCCTGGATGTTTGGATCCGTAACCACCCGGGCAAAGTCGATGGGGCCCTGGCGATCGGACTGTGGCTGCTCCTCACGCTGTCGGCCTTCCTCCTGGGCGGATTCTCCGGACAGCACCGCGTCCTCGAATTCATCATCGCGTCGTTGCAGGTCCTGCCGCTGATCTGGCGGCGCTCCCATCTGCTGCTGAGCAGTTCCGTCGTCGTGCTGGGATGCCTGCTGCAGGTCGTCCTAATCCCGACGTTCCTTCCCTCCCAAGTGACCGTACCGATCGTGGTATTTACGTTGGCGAAGTACGGCAAGCGCTGGGCCTCCTCCGCCGGTCTCGGCGCCGGCATGCTCGGAGCCCTGCTGGCCACGCTGCGCTACGGAAACCCGACCGGGCAGGCATTGGGCCTGCACCTGTTGCCCAACCTCGTGGGCCTGGCCCTGATCGTGCTGGTCGCCTGGACGTTCGGTGACCTCGCCCGCACCCGACGTCTGGCCATGCAGGCCCTGTCCGACCGGGCCAGCCGGTTGGAGATCGAACGCCAACAGGAACGTGACCTCGCCGCCTCCGATGAACGCGGCCGCATCGCCCGGGAGATGCACGACATCGTCGCCCATTCGCTCTCGGTCATCATCACCCAGGCCGATGGTGCCCGCTACGCGAGCGAACACGATCCGCTGGTCGCCCGCGAAACGCTGGGCACGATCTCCGAAACCGGACGCAAGTCGCTGCGCGAGATGCGCCGGCTACTCGGTGTCCTGCGGGGCGACGAGCAAGCCTCCACCCGCCCGTTGCCCACGCTGGCCGATATCGAATGGCTTCTGGACGAAACCCGGACCGCCGGGTTGGACGTTTCCTCCTCGATCACCGGGGCGCCCCGCCGTGAGCTCCCGCCGGGGGCGGAATTGACCGCCTACCGGGCCATCCAGGAAGCGCTGACCAATACGATCAAGCACGCCGGGCCGGCCGCTTCCTCGCAGGTCCGGCTGGAATGGACCTCCACCGGATTGGACGTGGAAGTCACCGACGACGGGCGCGGTGCGGCGGCGACCGAAGACAATGTCGGGGCCCGCCAGGGTCTGGTCGGCATGGCCGAGCGGGTGGGCCTCTACGATGGACGCATCGAGACCGGTCCGCGCAGCACCGGTGGATTCTCCGCCAGCATCTTCATCCCCTACACCGAGGACTAAGTGGACACCGAGCCCAACACCCCGATCACCGTCGCTCTCGTCGACGACCAGCTCCTGGTCCGCAGCGGATTCCGTATGCTGATCAATTCGCAGCCCGACCTGGAGGTCGTGGCCGAAGCCACCAATGGCCGTGAAGCCCTGGCCTCCCCCGCGCTGGCCCGCGCCGACGTCGTCCTGATGGATGTGCGCATGCCCGAAATGGACGGGATCCGGACGACGGCCAAACTACTCGAACACGGGCCGGGGGCTGACCCCCGCATCATCGTGCTGACCACCTTCGATCTGGACGAATACGCGTTGGCGGCCATCCATGCCGGGGCCAGCGGGTTCCTGCTCAAGGACGCCCCGCCGGAGGAACTCCTCGAGGCCATCCGCACCGTCTTCCGCGGGGATGCCGTGATCGCCCCCTCCACCACCCGGCGGCTGCTGGACCATGTCGCCCCGATGCTGCGCCAGCCGGCCGCCACCACGTCGGGGCACGAGGCAGCAGTGGCCTCACTGACGGCCCGCGAGGCCGAGGTCTTCGAACTCATCGCCTGGGGCAAGTCGAACCCGGAGATCGCCGCCGAACTCTTCCTCTCCGAGGCCACCGTGAAGACCCACGTGGGCCGGATCCTGTCCAAGTTGCAGGCCCGCGACCGGGTCCAGGCCGTGGTCATTGCCTACGCCACCGGGGTCGTCACCCCATGATCGCTTTTCAGCGACGGTAGCGGGGTTTTTCCTTGGGCTGATGAATGAAGACGAAGAAGTACCAGAGCCCGCCCAGCGCCAACAGGGCACCCAAACCGACGGCGGGGGCCGATGGCGAGGTGACCAGATCCATCACGACAGAAGGGCGGTCGGCGGAGTGCCCGGCTTGGCTCGTGGCCTTCGAGGTCGGGACGACGGCCGCGGCGTTCGTGCCCCCGACCCCGGCCCCGGCCGAAGGGACCGGTTTCGCGGCATCGGAGCCGCCACCGTCCTGTTCGATGGAGAGCTTCACGCTCTGTGAGGCCTGGTCATAGACGAAATCACTGGCCTCCAACGATCCACGCACCAGCATCCGTCCGGTACCGGGTTCGATGAGCAGCCCGGTCTTGGGGTGGATCGGATATCCGGTGGCCGGGTCGATGAGGAACCCCGTGGCGGCATCGCGGACGCCATACCGCGCTTCCGGGTGCGGGGTCCTGATGTTCTTGGAGGACTGGCCGGGCCACGGGCTCCTGGTCGAGCTGCCGGGTTTCGAGGGATACCGCGGGGGCTTCGGTGGTGCCGGAATGACCCCCGGGGTGGTTTTCGACGGCATCGTCGACGGTGCCGGGGCCGGAGGCTTCGAGCTCGAATCCGAGGACGACCCGCTGGACCCCGAGGAGGAGCCGGGCTGCGACGGGGACGTCGACGAGGGCGGCGGGGTCGTGGGATCCGGGCTGGAGGGCTCCGTCGTGGGGTCGGTCGTCTCCGTGGGGTCAACGGGCTCAGTGGGTTTAGTGGGTTCCGTCGGCTCGGTGGGCCCGGGGGATTCATCGGGGTCCGGCGTCTCGGAAGGGGTTTCCGTCCCGGGAGATTTCGATGGCGTGTCGCTCGGGGTGATCGGCGATTCCGGGGTGACCTCGGGGGTCTCCCCCGGCGTGTCGGTGTCGGTCTGGTCCGCGGTGTCGGCGGCGTTGACGCTGACTGCGGTGGATGTTTCAGCGGCGGAAGCGGGCGCGATGGCGAGGGAACCGCCCAGCACCAGGGCGCCGGCGATGGCGGCCCAGCGCAGGGTGGAGCGCGGGGTCGAGTATGGGGTCGTCGCGCGCATCCGCCTCCTTCACCGGGTCAGACGCCAAACGACGCCTCTGCCATTGTAACGAAAAGGACACGATTGGCGATATTTTTTGTTACTTCGACAGATTTCCGTCCTTGAAGTCCGCGAATACCTTCCGGGTTGCGCCGGTGATCTCCAGGATCGATTGGCCGTCGGCACTGCGTCCGTAGTCGGCCGTGGGCACCTGGTGGCCCATCTTCTTCAACTCGATCCGGTAGGCCCAGGCCCCGAAGGTCAGCGCCTGTGCTGCCGTCAGATCGGTGGAGACGTGTTGATCGGCGATGTCGAGGATCTTCGCCAATCCGGCGGGCCCCTCGGCCACCGCCTTGGCCCCGATCCCGGCCAGCGCGATCCCCTGGTTGGAGGTGCGGTCGAAGTCGCCGTTGGGCAGCGTCTTGCGTTCGCGGGTGAACCAGAAGGCGTCGTACCCGTCGACCTTCTGCGTGCCCTTCTTCACCGCCCGCACCTTCATCGGGGCCTTGATGGTGATCCCGCCGAGCTCGTCGATCATCTTCTGGAATCCGGTGAACCCAGTCAGGACGTAGCCTTGGACCGGCAAGCCGGTGGCCTTCGAGACGACCTTCGTCTGGGCTTCGGGCCCGCCGGTGGACAAGGCGCTGTTGATCTTGGCGTTGCGGCCATTGGCCTGGGGTACCCAGAGGTCACGCGGGATGCCCATGACCCCACCGCCGCCGTGGCCATCGACCCCGACCAGCTGCAAGGCATCGGCTCGGGCCTCTTCGATCTTCTCCCCCTGCTTTTCCCGGGCGTCGGAGCCCATGAGCAGCACATGGCGTTTTCCGCCCAATGCCTCCTTCGGGATCCCCAACGAGGGCCACCAGCCGCCCACCGCGGTCCAGCTGCCCTTCTTCTTCACCACCAGGGTGACGTCCTTGCCACTGGTGAGCACGGCGAAATGTTCCTTGTTCCAGGTCCCGGTCGCCGCCTTCACCGTGGCGGTCTTCTCGGGTGCCTGGGCCTTCTTCAGCGCCTGGGCCGCCGGTCCGCTGGCGGGCACGGATTCCCCGGTGTAGAGGCTGGTGGCGAATCCTGCGAGGTCCTTCTTCATCCCGGGGGTCTTCACCGCCGGGGCGGAGGGGCTGGGCGTGGACGACGCCGAGGAGGCGGCCGGGCTCGGGGAGGCTTCCGGCTCGGCCGGGGTGCTGCAGCCGGTCAGCAGGGCCAGGGTCATTACGGGGGCCAGCACGGCGGCGGCAGTGGAGGAACGCACAGTCATGGGCTCATTCTGCCGTTCTGGGGGTTCGCGGGCCGTGATCGCCACACCAAAAAGCCCCGGCGGGTGGTCCGGATCCACCGCTGACTGGTGCCGATGTCATACCCCGGTATGACCTGGCGGGCCTCCAAGACCCTCCACCGGGTTGATCCGGCAGGGGCACCCGGGCCAATAGGTTTGGAGCATGACGATCACCAACACCCCCACCACCACCCAGGCAGTCTCCGCCCGCGGCCTCACCAAGGTCTACGGCAGCGGCAGCACAGCGGTCCACGCCCTGGCCGGCGTCGACATCGGCTTCACCGCCGGACGCTTCACCGCCATCATGGGCCCCTCCGGTTCCGGGAAGTCCACGCTCATGCATTGCCTGGCCGGACTGGATTCGGCCACCAGCGGTTCCATCACGATCGCCGGGCAGGAGATCACCTCGATGAACGACAACGAGCTGACCCGCCTGCGCCGCGAGAAGATCGGCTTCGTCTTCCAGTCCTTCAACCTGGTCCCGACCCTGGACGCGGAGCAGAACATCCTGCTGCCGCTCCAACTCGCCGGGAAGAAGCACGACGCCGCATGGCTCGCCACCGTCGTGGACACCCTGGGCCTCGGGGACCGGCTGGGCCACAAGCCGCATGAACTCTCCGGCGGACAGCAGCAGCGCGTCGCCGTCGCCCGCGCCCTGCTCACCCGCCCCGCCGTCGTCTTTGGTGACGAACCCACCGGCAACCTCGATTCACGCACCGGTGCCGAAGTGCTCTCGCTGCTGCGCTCCTCGGTGCGCGAAATGGGCCAGACCATCATCATGGTCACCCATGACCCGGCCGCCGCCCGCTACGCCGACGAAGTCGTGCTGATGCGCGACGGCGAACTGGTCGGCCACCTTCCGGATCCGACGCCGGAAGCCGTGACCTCGGCACTGGCCGGTCTGGGGGCCTAGGATGTTTTCACTCGCCCTGGCCAACATCCGCATGTATTCGCGGCGTTTCATCGCCGTCACCCTGGCCGTGATGATCGGCACCGCCTTCCTGGCGGCCACCTTGATGGTCAACGCCTCCACCACCGCCTCGCTGGAACGCAGCATCGGCGTGGCCTATCAGAACGCCGATCTGGTCGCCGGCATCAGCCCCGATGAGACCGACGACAGCGTGGGACTGGGCCCCGAGCAGCTCACCGCGGTCCGCCAGGCCCCCGGCGTCGCCGCCGCGGAGGCCCAAAGCAGCGCCGGAGCCAGGATCGAAACCGGCTCGGGCGACTATAACGCCATCGTGCAATCCTTTGGCTCCGACGAACAGTTGCGCACCACCAAGCTGGACTCCGGTGCCGTTCCGGCCGGCCGCGAGGAAATCACGGTGGACGATCAGCATGCCAAGACCTACCACCTGAAGGTCGGCGACGAGGTCGGGATGTCCGGGTCCTCCGCGGACGGCTCCACGGTGGACTTCACGGCCCGGATCAGCGGGATCACGACCTCCAGCAACAGCCCTTTCATGGGGTCAAATCTGCAGGTGACCGTCTCCCCCCAGCGCTACTCCACCCTGATCGGCTCCGACCCGCAGTATCAATCCCTGCTCGTCCGACTGGATGATGGAACCGACCCGGCAGAGGCCACCTC
This sequence comes from Arthrobacter sp. AOP36-C1-22, assembly GCF_052377515.1. Classification (NCBI taxonomy): domain Bacteria; kingdom Bacillati; phylum Actinomycetota; class Actinomycetes; order Micrococcales; family Micrococcaceae; genus Arthrobacter; species Arthrobacter sp. AOP36-C1-22. The sequence continues at coordinate 43,683 of NZ_JBQSWW010000002.1, forward strand.
GGCCGTCACTGCCGCACTGAAGTCCGCGGGTGTCCCCCAGGCGTCGGTCATGACCGCGCAGGAACGCACCGTCGAAGACCTGGCAGGTTTCACCGGAGGCCAGGATCAGCTCACCGGGGTGCTGCTGGTCTTCGCGCTGATCGCCCTGGTGGTCACCGGGCTGGTGGTCATGAACACCTTCGCGGTCCTGGTCGCCCAGCGCACCCGCGAACTCGCCCTGCTCCGCACCCTGGGTGCCCTGAGCTCCCAACTGCGCCGCTCGGTGCTGGTCGAGGCCCTGGTGGTAGGGCTGGTCTCCTCCGTCCTGGGCGTGCTGCTGGCCATCGGGGTCATGGCCGGGCTGGTCGGCTACGTCTCGACGCTGCCTTCGGCTTCCTTCGCCGTGTTGGCGGTGCCCCCGGGCGCGATCATCGCCGGTCTTCTCGCCGGCACCGTGATGACCCTCTTCGCCGCCTGGGCCCCGGCCCGCAAGGCGATGAGCGTGGCCCCCCTGGCCGCCCTGCGTCCTGCCGAGAACGCCACCGTGCACAACCGGGTGGGCAAGGTCCGTCTGGTCTTCGGGGCCCTCCTGCTGTTGGGCGGCGGAGGGTTGCTCATCGCGGGAGCGGTGCTGGGCCTACTCCTGGTAGGTTTCGCCGGAGGCCTGTTCTCCTTCATCGGGGTACTGATGCTCGCCTCGCTCTTCCTGCCCGGTGCCGTCCGCGGCGTGGGACGGCTGATCAGTGGATCCTCGGTTCCGGCGAAGCTGGCGTCGTTGAACTCGGTGCGCAACCCCGGGCGCACCACCGCGACCGCAACGGCGCTGCTGATCGGCGTCACGCTGGTGTCGATGATGATGGTCGGCGCCCAGACCACCAAGCAGTCCTTCAACGACGAGCTGGCCCGCAACTACCTGGTCGATGTCACCGTCGCCTCCCCCGCCAGCTACGGTGAGGGCTTCGACGGCGGCGCCCAGCCCGGCCCCGATGCCGCGCCGGGGGTCGGCCAGCTCGGTACCGAACAAGCCAAGCTCGCCGCGGGGGTCGACTCGATCGAGGAGGTCGCACTGCTCAAACCCGTGGGGCGGAACGCCGCCGGGGAGCCGGTCTACGCCGCAACCGCCGAGCAACTGGCCCGGGTCCTCAAGGACCCGTCGCTGGTACCGGGCACCGGCGAAGTGTTGGTCGGCCAATCAACCACCAGTGACGACGTCGAGGTCACGGCGTTCGAGGGATCCACCGCCAGCTCCTTGGCGACCAAGCATTCCCAGTCGGAGATCTCGGCACCGCTGATGAGCCTGGAAACGGCACAGCAGCTCGATGGATACACCACCGGCGCTTCGGCGGCCCGTGCCGCGGCCGAGGCGGGACCCGATCAGGTGGGCGCCTATCCGCTGCTGTGGCTCAAAGCCGCCAACGGGCTGAGCACAGATCAACTGCAGGAACTGAGCAGTACGTTGGCAACCGAACTACACGTGCAGGACTACCAGGTCGCCGGTGGCGCCCTGGAGCGCTCGCTGTTCAACCAGGTCATCGACACGCTCCTGCTCGTGGTCTCCGGGTTGCTCGCCGTGGCGGTGTTCATTGCGCTGATCGGGGTGGCCAACACCCTGAGCCTGTCGGTGCTCGAACGCACCCGTGAGTCGGCCCTGCTGCGGGCCCTGGGGCTGACCCGGGGCCAGCTGCGCTCCATGCTGGCCCTGGAGGCGGTCCTGATCGCCGGGGTGGCCGCGGCACTGGGGATCGTGTTGGGTACCGCCTATGGCGCCCTGGGGGCGCAATCGGCCCTGGGCGCCTTCACCGACGTGACGCTGTCATTGCCGTGGGCCCAGCTGGCGCTGGTCCTGGGGGTCTCCGTGGCCGCGGCGCTGGCCGCCTCGGTCCTGCCCTCCCGCCGGGCGGCCCTCCTCTCCCCCGTGGAGGGCCTGGCCACCGAATAGGCCCAGGACGGCCGGAAGCCCCGCCCCTCGTGCTATCGCCAGGAGCGGGGCTTCCGTTGTGTCGGATCCGGGTGGTCCGGCCTCGGAGAAGCCGGGCCTTGCCTACTTCGAGACCTTCCCCATCAACCCGGCCACTGGACGGAGGAATAGGGGCCTGGCCAGGAGCCAGGCGGCGACCATGACGGCCAGCGAGGCAGCGAAGAATCCGAAGCCGAGCCATCCTGCCCCCTCCCTCGCGGCATACATGTGGTTGAGGTTGGCCAGCATCCCGGTGGAGAACACCAGCACCACGTGCACGATGACGAATCCGACGAAGAAGACCATCACCGGAAAATGGATCCTGCGGGCGAGTTCGATCGGGAAGGCCTTATCCAGCCTACGGTGGCCCTTGGGCCAGGCAGAGCTCATCCGCACGCCGGTGATCGCTGCGAGCGGAGCAGCGATGAACACGATGGCGAAATACGCCAACAGTTGCAGCGAGTTGTAGTTCACCCAGCCGTTCTCGATCGGCCAGTTCAACGAGGCATATTGCAAGGCGGCACTGAGCGCATTCGGGACCACATCCCAACTCGTGGGAACTATCCTCATCCAGCCACCGGTGACGAAGAGCAACAGCACGAAGACCAGCCCGTTGAGCAACCACAGCACGTCCAGGCTCAGGTGGAACCACAGGTCCAGGCTGATCTTGGTCGGCTTGTTCCGGGTCTTGAACAGTCCGGTGTTCCGGCGCGTCCAATGACCCGGGGGTCGGGCGGTGTTCCTCACCTGCCAGCCCGTACGGATGATCAGCACCAGGAAGAACGCGTTGAGGAAGTGCTGCCACCCCAGCCAGGCCGGTATCCCGACCGGGGCCCCGTCGGGAAGTTCGGACCGTCCGGGGTAGGTGAGCAGGAAGTCCTGCACCGGTTCCAACCCCCGGATCCACCGGGCCAGCACGACGACGACGGCCAGGGTCACCATGGCCACACCGATCCACAGCAGAATCGCCTTCACCCCGGTGGGATGCCTCCGGGTCCCGGGCTTTGTCCGGCCGGGCTCGGTCTTCAACGTCATCTCCGGTCCCCGCCCTAGACGCCCGCGCGGTCGGCGAGGCCCTGCTGGAGCTGCGGAAGGATCGTGAACAGGTCACCGACGATGCCGAAATCGGCAATGTCGAAGATGGGGGCGTCCTCGTCCTCGTTGATGGCCACGATGCGTTGGGCGGTCTGCATGCCGGCGCGGTGCTGGATCGCCCCGGAGATGCCCACGGCCAGGTAGAGGTCCGGCGACACGCTGACACCTGTTTGGCCGACCTGGTGGTTCTGCGTGATGTAGCCGGCGTCGACGGCGGCCCGGGAAGCCCCCAGGCCGGCACCGAGGGCGTCGGCCAGCTGTCCCACCAGGGCGAAGTCCTCCTCCGAGCCCAGTCCCCGTCCACCGGAGACCACGATCTTCGCCGACGCCAGATCCGGGCGACCCGAGGTCGCCGGGGCGGGGTGGGTGGCCATGATGGCAGCTGCCGTGCTGGTCTCGACCTCCAGATCGAGGGTTTCGACCTTCGGGGTGTCGACGGGGGCAGGGGCGGCTTCTCCACTGGAGGAGACGGTCACCAGCGCAATGCCGGAGCCGACGGTGGACTCGGTGGAGTAGTTCCCTCCATAGACCGAATGCGTCGCGCGGACCCTGCCGTCCGCGGTGGTGACGTCGATGGCTTCAAGCATCACGGGGTTCCCCGTGCGGGCAGCCAGGCGGCCGATGGTCTCCCGGGCATCGGCCGTGGTGGAGGCCAGAACGGCGGCCGGTGCGTACCGGGTCACGGCCTCGGTGAGGGCGGCGACCGCGCTGGCGGCCACATGGCTGGTGGCTGCCGGGGTGTGGCCGATGAGGATCACGGGGGCGCCCCAGGCGGCGAGATCGGCACCGACCGTGGTCCCTGCAGGGGCGGCCACCACCGCGACCGGTTCGCCCAACCGGGCCGCCAGGGCCAGCAGATGGGCGGTATGGGGGCGCAGCGCGCCATTGGCCGCTATTTCACAGTTGACGAGAATCTTGCTCATGGTGTCCAGTCCCTTCAGATCAGGTGTTCGGCGCTGAGGTAGTCGATGAGTTCCGAGGCCGCCTGGCCCTCGTCGATGATCTTCGGCCCTGCGGTCCTGGCCGGACGTCTGCTCGAGGCGAGGACCAGGTTGCCGTCGTCGTGCGCGAGATCGGTAAGGCCAAGGGTAGCCGCGTCGCTCACGGTGACCGGCTTCCGTTTGGCGGTCATGATGCCCTTGAACTTGGGGAAGCGTGGTTCGGCGGCCCGTTCGGTGATCGAGACCACGGCGGGCAGGGGCGCGCTCACCGTCTCGGTGCCCTCGGCGGATTCGCGCTCGCCCGTGATCGATCCGCCGGTGAAATCAGCGGTGTTCAGCGGGCCGGCGAACGGGATCCCGAGCAGTTCGGCGATCATCGCCGGGACCACGCCGCCGCGGCCGTCGGTGGATTCGTTGCCGGCGAGGATGATGTCGTAGCCATCGTCCTGCAGCCCGGCGGCCAGTGCGCGGGCTGTGGTGAGGGCATCGGCACCGGCCAGCGTGTCGTCGTTGATGTGCCTGGCTGAGTCGGCTCCCATCTGGAGGGCCTTGCGCAGCGCATCACTGGCCTGGGCAGGACCCATCGTGACGGCCACCACCTCCACCGATTTATCGGCGTCCTTCTGGAGCAAGGCGATCTCGAGGGCGCGTTCGGTGATTTCGTCGGCAATGCGCTCGCTGGCGGCCCGGTCGACGTGGCCGGAGGCCGTCAGTTGTCTCTCGTCCCACGTGTCGGGGACCTGTTTGATCAGAACGGCAATCTTCATGGGGTTTCCTCCCTGCTGGTTTCCGGCGGAGCCGTGACTGCTCCCGCCGCGACGGTCCGGTCCGCTCCGAGGGATCGGTGGGTGTAGGTGCCGCGGTCCAGGACGACGGTGTCCCCGACGCGGACCTGGAACACGGCGCCGGTTTCGGTATGCCAGATGTTGGTCGTCAGTTCATCCCCGGGCACCACGGGGGAAGCCAGACGGACGCTGATGGCACCGAAGCGGTCGGGATCCGCATCGGCCACCTCCTCGAGCACGGCCACTCCGGCGAAGCCCATGGTGCACAACCCGTGCAGTATCGGCTTCTCGAAGCCCACCATGCGAGCCAGCTGCGGGTCGGAGTGCAACGGATTGCGATCCCCGTTCAGCCGGTAGAGCAGGGCCTGGTCCCGGGCAGTCCTGCGGGACACACTGATATCCGCCGGGCGGTCGGGGACGGCCCAGGTTTCCTTGAGTCCCGGATCCCCACCAAATCCGCCTTCGCCCCGGATGATCATGGTGGTGATGCTGGTCGCCAGCGGTTCACGGGTCCGGGCATCCAAGAGCTCGGTGGTCAACTCGATCACCGCGTGCTTGCCCTTGTCGTGGACGGAAGTCATCCCGCTGACCGGGATCACGGTGCCCGCCGGCTCCAGGGTGCGGTGCAGGGTGATGGTCTGGCCGCCATGGAGGATCTGGGAGAGCTTGAAGTCCCCCAGCTCCTCCATCGAACCACCCGAACCGCCCAGGACGACGGCGAAGGTCGGCAGGACCTGCTGGTCGATGCCGCGGGAATTTTCTGTGGTGAACGCCAGGTTCTCCCCCGGGTTCGACGCCCCGGCTCCGACACTGAGCGCATAGAGCAACGCATCCCGGGATTCCCAGCTGTAGGGCTCTCCCTCAGTGGTCTTCCCGATGTTCTCGACGTTGATCGTCATGGGGTTCGCTCCTTCCACGGGGATCCCCCCGTGCTGCTGTGGACACGCACCGGGACGGTGGTGCGGATCACGTACTTATAAATACTATAACCAGATTCTAGTTCTTGTCTATCTGTGATGTTCCGCCGGCACGGCCATGGCGCTCTTCCCACGGCGCGCGTCCCTCTCGGCAGCCGTCTCGGGAACCCATTTCATCGGGTGTCGTTTGAGCATCAGCCCCAGTACGACCGACAGAACCGAGAAGGCCAGTACGAACAGGAAGGCTGCGCTGACGCCGGCCTGGTTGACCAAGGTCGTGCTGGGGTCCTGGTAGCTGGCCAGGATGTAGGCGCCGATGGCTGTCGCCGCCGACTGTCCGACGTTGCGCACCATGGTGTTGGTCCCCGCGGTTTCGGAGGTGTTGGCTTCCGGAATGGCTTCGATGAGCACATTGGGCAGCGCGCCGAAGGTCAGCGAGATGCCGATGCCGTTGATCCCCTGGGCGATGATGAACAGCGGGGCGTTGCCGAAGGACAACAGGATGATGGCCAAGGCCGCTGTCATCAACGTCAGCCCGCAGACGAAGACCGAGCGGGCACCGAACCGATAAGCCATCCGTCCGCCCAACGGGGAGAACGCGTAGCCCAGCAGCGCCGTGATGCAGCTGAGCACCCCGGCCGCCGTGGCGCTGAAACCCAGCCCGAACCCTTCACTCGTCGGATATTGCAGGACCATCTGCGTGGGCACTGCCAATCCACCGATCGGCCCGATGGCGGCACAGAGGGTGGCCGTCATGACCAGGGCGATCTGCCGGTTCTTGAACATCCGCAGATTCACGATCGGGGATTCCACGCGCAGTTCCCACCAGGCCCAGACCGCGGAGACGAGCAGGCCGGTGCCCATCAGACCGATGAACTGGGCCGAGGCGAATCCGGTTTTGGAACTGCCGGACAAGGCCAGCAGGACGGCACTGACGGCGATGGGCAGCAGCAGGGCCCCCAGATAGTCGGGTTTCTCCGTCGTGGGGGCGGTCGTGTCCCGGGGGATGACAATCAGGATGGTGACGATCGCGACGCCGGCCAGCACCGCGGCGAAGGCGAAAATCCCATGCCAGGAGAAGGCGTCGATCATGAATCCTGCAATGAAGGCACCGGCGGCGCCGGCGATCAGGGCCGAAGCCCCGATCATGGAGACACCCACCGGAACGCGTTCCTCCTCGAGGTGTTCCCGGGCCAGGCCGAAGGCCAGCCCCATGACCGCGCCGGCAGTGCCTTGAATGGCGCGGCCCAAGATGATCATCCCCAGGGTTCCGCCCAGCAGGGAGATCAGCGAGCCGACCCCGGCGATGGCCAGCACGATGAGCAGGACCTTACGCCGGCCGTAGAGGTCCCCGAAGCGTCCGCCCATCACCCCGGCGGAGGCGGAAACCAGCAGGTATGCGGTCACCACCCAGGCGACGGTGTTGGCGTCGACCTGGAATTCGGTGATTAGCGTCGGAAGGGTGACGTACATCATCGACAGTTCGAAGGCCGAGACGATCTCCGCCAGGATCAGCACCACCACGACGGCGGCGAATCCCGGTTTCTTGAGTTGTTTGATCAGGGTGGCCTGGCGGCCAGCGGGTGCGGACATCGTTGTCCCAACCTTTCAGGTAAGCGGCGAAAGAAGCATGGTGCAAACATTCCGTGGGTCCGCAACCCGCTCCGGTCAGGAACGGTCACAGCCCACCGGTGGCCCCACGGCTTTGAGGGGGACCACCGGTTGTGACTCGTGGGTGGTGGCTGGATCAGCCGTTTCCGTAGGCGACGGATTTGGTCCAGAAGAACTCCTCCAGGCCTTCCACCCCGCCTTCGTTGCCGTTGCCGGAGTGCCCGATCCCGCCGAAGGGTCGTTCGGTGACCGCATTGGGGGCGCCGTTGACGATGACTTCGCCGGTCTCGAGCTCTTCGGTGATTCGGATCGCCCGGCGCGTATCCGCGGTCCACAGGTAGCCGGAGAGCCCGTAATCGGTCCCGTTGGCCAGTTGGACCGCCTCTGCTTCGTCGCTGAACCGCATGACGGCCAAGACGGGGCCGAAGACTTCCTTCTGGGCCAACTCGCTGGCGGGGTCGACGTCGTCCAGGATGGTGGGCAGATAGTAGAACCCCTCGGCTAGTTCCCCCTCACCTCGGGAGCCGCCCATGACGAGCCGGGCGCCCTCGTCCTGGGCCCGGCCGACCATGCCCTCGATCCTGTCGATCGCCGCCTGGTTGACCACCGGCCCGCAGATCGTTGTCGGATCCTGGGGATCTCCGATGCTGAAGGAGCCGGCGATGGCGGCGACCTTGGCCAGGAACTCGTCGTGGATGGAGTCCTGCACCAGCAGCCGGGTCGGCATGGCGCAACCCTGCCCGGTCATGATCGCGAAGGCCATGACCGCCGCCTGCTGGGCTGCGGCATCCAGATCGGCGTCCTCGAACACGATGTTCGCCGATTTGCCCCCCAGTTCCAGCAGGACCGGCTTGAAGGTCTGCGCGGCGGTGGCGGTGATCTTGCGCGCGGTCTCCGGGCCACCGGTGAAAGACACCTTCTTGACCAGCGGGTGTTCCACCAGGGCTGCGCCCGCGTCGGCTCCGCCGGTGACGACGTTGAAGACGCCGTCGGGGATGCCTGCCTCCTGGACCAGGTCGGCGAAGAGCATGACACCCAGGGGCGTCAGTTCGCTGGGTTTGACGACGACGGTGTTCCCGGCGGCCAGGGCCGCGGGGACCTTCATCGCCAAGGACATCAGCGGGGCGTTCCAGGTGATGATGGCCCCGATGACACCGTAGGGCTGACGCAGGGTATGTCCGAAGACCCCGCCGGCACCGACCGTAGAGGAGATCCTGCCCAGCGGCAGCTTATCGGCCCATCCCCCGTAGTACCTGATCCAGCTCACGGCAGCATCCACCGAGAGCCGGGCGGTGGTCCTCGGGGTCCCGTTGTCGGCGATCCCCAGTTCGGTGAACTCATCGACGTGGGCTTCGATGAGCCCGGCGAGTTTGAGCAGGGCCCGTCCGCGCTCGGCGGCGGGCGTGGCTTTCCACGTGGCGAAGGCCAGATGGGCGGCCTGGACGGCCTCGTCGACCTCTGCCGGTCCGGCCATCGGGACGCGGGCATCCATCTGGCCGGTGGCCGGGTTCACGTGCTCGTGGACGCCCTGGGCGTGCGTGCGGATTTCGGAGCCGATGCGCAGCGTGACCGCTGGCAGGGCGTCGGTGGTTTCTGTGCTCATTTCATACCTCCGGTTCGTAGCGCAGCATGGTGATGTCGGATGCGGGGTAGTCGCAGAAGACCGGCTTGACGCGCATGCCGATCGTGAGGTCTGCGTGGTCGATGTTGATCAGTTCGGTGGAGAACTTCGGGCCCTCATCCCATTGCACGACGGCCAGGACCATGGGGCCCTCGGCCGCGAAATGTGGTGACACCGGCCGGGTGGTGATCGTGTAGGTGTAGAGGGTCCCGGTGCCGGGGATCTCCCGCCATTGAAGGTCGTCGGCCAGGGTGCGCGGGGCCAGCGGCCGGGGGTAGAAGACGTATTCGCCCAGTGACGGGGAGTACTGGATGCGGACCTTGTGTTCGGCCAGCGCATCCCAGAACGGCTGGGTCAGCGGGGTCGGGACGGGCATGGGCCGTTCGAAAACGGGTGCTGTATCTGTGCTCATGGTCAAAGCTCCTATTCGCCTTCGAGGATCAGTGCGGTTTGTTCGCTCATGATGCCGCCGTTCCCGGAGACAAACGCCCGGTTGCAGTCGTTGACCTGGGCTTCTCCCGAGCGGCCCATGATCTGTCGGACGCCGTCGATCACGTGGTGCATGCCTCCGGCGATGCCCGCCTGGCCGAAGGAAAGCTGGCCACCGGCGGTGTTCATCGGGAAATCACCGCGGAAGGTCAGGTCGTGTTCGTTGACGAACTGCATTCCCTTGCCCTTCTCGGTGAAGCCTGCGTCCTCCAAGGACATGAGCACGGTGATGGAATAGCAGTCATAGATGGAGACCATGTCCATATCGCCCCGGCCCAGGCCCGCCATATCGAAGGCCTGGTCGGCGGCGTGGATCATCGGCGAATACATCAGATCGTGGGCGTAGGTCGGCGTCTTATAGGGCACGCGTTCCCCGAAGCCCTTGATCCAGGCCGGACGGTTCTTTGACTTTTTGGCCTGGTTCTTGTTGCCGATGACGACCGCGGCGCCGCCCTGGCACGGCATGACGATTTCGAGTTTATGCAGGGGATCGGCGACCATCGGCGACGCCAGGACGTCCTCGATGGTCAGTGGCTGGCCGTGGAAGATGGCATCCGGCGTGGAACAGGCGTTGGTGCGCTGGTCGACGGCGATCTTGGCCATCGCGCGTTCGTCGTAGCCGAATTCATGTCCATAGCGTTTGGCGATCTGGCCGTAGGGCCCGTTCTGGCCCAGATTGGCATACGGGATTTCGAACTCCGCCTGCGGGGATCCGTAGGCGTTGGAGGAGGCCCCGAAGAGCATGCTGTCATCGAGGACGAACGGCCGACGCTCGTGGGTGGGCACCTCGTGGGTCCCGGGGAAGGTGACCAGGACTGTTTCGCACAATCCCAGTTCGACGGCGGCGGCAGCACGCCAGACGGCGGCAGCGGAGCCGGCCCCACCCAGGTCCACTATTTCGGCGAAGTTGGCGTTGATGCCCAGATATTCGGTGATGGTGGAGGGGACGAACATGCTGGCTTCGCCGATGAGCGGGGTGACGATTCCGTCGACGTCCGTGGCATCCAGGCCTGCGTCGTCCAACGCCGCCTTGGACAGGCGCGCCCACTGTTCGAGGTTGAAGGTCTTATCGCGGGTCAGCTTGCGCTGTGGCGGCAGTTCGTGGAAACCGAGAATCGCGGCTTCTGCTTTCAGTCCCATGGTGTTCTCCTGAGATCGGGGATGGTTAGTTCGGTGACGCGCCGATGGTCCGGCGCCTGGCTGTGGTGGTCGATGGTGACAGCTGGCGACGGTGGGATCTCGCTGTCCGCCGACACCGTTGCGGAACGCAGTGCGACAATGCGGATCCCGAGTTCGGGATGCCCGGTGCCCTCGCCCAGCTGCGCGGTCAGGTCTGTGGGGTAGTCTCCCGGCGGCCAGAAAGTCTCGGCTGGCAGGATGCCGATGGCGTCCACCCCGATGGCTGTTCCTTGGCTCAAGACCAGGTCGGCGCCCTCGTTCCAGCCGAAGCCCAGAACATCGCTCTGGCCGCGGGGTGCGGGACCGATGCCGAAGGTGCGGGCACCGAGAACGTCCACGAGGACGGTGCGGGCGAGAGGCAGGTCCTCGACGACCCCATGGATGAGCTGGACCCGCACCGGATCGGTGTTCTGCTCATCCCACGGGCAACCACCGGTGGAATGGGGCAGTTGCTCCGCCGACGCGTCGAGGATCGTTGTGCTCTGGACCAGTTGGGCCAAAAAGCCCAGCCCGGTGTCCCGAGGGTGGAGGAAGGCCTCCTGCCATCCGGGGTGCTGCAGGTTCACCAGGATCGGCTCGATCCCTGCCTCCTGCGCCGCGGCGATGGCCGAACGGATGTCGTCCACCTTGAAGGTCACATGGTGCGGGGCCGCTGAGCCCTCGTGCTGGTCAAGGAAACGCTGGATGAAGGAGTGTTCGGACCCGCTGGGTTCGAGTAGTTCCACCCGCATGTCGTCGACCACCGCCAACTGGCAGGGGTTGAAGGCTTCGGTGGTGAATCCTCCGCCCCACCGGGCACCCAGCTCGCGGTTCAGCACCGGGCCGGCGGGCGCCCAGGCGGGCACCGCGATGGCCAGATGATCCAATTCGTGGGCGCTCATGAGAGCACCCCAGTATCCGTGGCCGAAGCCGCAGCCGGACTGAGAAGGGCTGCGCCGGTTAGGCGCCCTCGGCCTCGAACTGAGCGACCCGCAGGCCGATCATCCGCACGAAGCTGTCGATCACCCGATGGGCTTCGGGAATCGTCTTGTCGCCGGTGATCAGCCGGGCCACCAGATCCATCAGCACGCACCACACCATGGCGGTGATATCGGCTGCCTCCTCGTGACCGAGCATCGCAAAGTCCGCGTGGATGGGTTCCTCCAGCACGACGCCGAGTTGCTGCATCAACGCCGAAACCTGAGGGTCCGAGGTCGAGCGCAGCAGCCAAATGGCCTTGTAAAAGTTCGGCTGTCGTTCGAAGGCCGCCAGCGCCGAGCGCATCCGATACTGGACGCGTTCGGTGGTGCTCAGGCCCTCCGCCCAGGACTGGTCGGCCGAGTTGAAGGGCACGCTCCAGTCGTAGACGACGTTCGCATACAGGTGCTCCTTCGAGGAGAAGTACCGGTATAGAGTGCCCAGTGCCACGTTGGCTTCGGCGGCGACGTCCCGAATCTGGATGGAGTCGTAGTCGGTTCCCACCAGTAGGGTTTTCGCCGCGTCCAGGATGCGCTGCCTGCGCATCACCTGGTAGGCGGGAAGATCGACGAGATCCGCGGAGAGTTGGCCGGACATCGTGCTCCTTCTGCTGCCGGTCGGAATGGGACTCCAACGCTATCACCGGGCTACGTCCCCATGGCCCAGCTCCCCCGGTCATGCCCGGTCCTTCCACCGGACCAGTGCGTCGAGGGCTTCAATCTGGTTCCCCGCCACCCTCAGCGGGTTGATTTCCAACTCTTCGAGTTCATCGCCCAGCCCGAGAGCGACCTGGGAGATCCTGAAGATGACCTCTGCCAGCTGGTCCAGATCGGTGGCCTCCCCGCCACGGAACCCGGTCAGCAAGTCGACCCCCTTCAGGGATTCGAGCATCCGTCGAATCTCTGCAGGGCCGACGGGCAGCAGCCGCAGGGCCGAGTCCTTGAGAATCTCGACCATGACGCCGCCGAAACCGACGGCCATCACCAGCCCCCACTGCGGATCACGGATGATCCCCACCAGCAGCTCGGTGCCGGCCGGGCGCATGGGTGAGACGGCGACGCCCTGGACGCGGGCTTCGGGGGCCAGATCGGCGACGGAAGATCTGATCGATTCGTAGGCGGCCGTGACCGCTTCCGCATCCCGCAACATCAATTTGACGCCGCCGACCTCCGTCTTATGGGCAATATCTTCAGAGGCCACCTTCAGCACCACGGGGTAGCCCAGGTCTTCGGCGACGGCGACAGCCTGTTCGGCCGAGCCCACCATGGTCGCCGGAACGTAGGGCACGCCATGCTCACGCAGGAAGCCTCCGGTCTCGATTTCGGTCCAGGTGTCCGTTCCGGCGGGTTGGTCGATGGCCGGCGCCTCTGGCACCGCAGGGTCGGCCGCCAGTTCCGCGGTGCGCCGACCCCACCAGGCGCTGCGGGCCACGGCAGGGATGCCCCGGTCGAAGGAGTCGGAGGCGTGGGGGTAGCCGTATTCGGTGGCGAAGGCCCGCCCGAATTCGGTGACCTCGGTGGGCAGGAAGCTCATCGGGATCACCGGTTTGGGTGAGGAGGTGAGCTGGGCGAGCAGCGTGTCCTGGGTGGACCTGCCCATATCGGCCATCATCTGGTTGGCCGGCCAGGAGGCGTTGATCACGACGAAGTCGAAGTTGGGGTCATCGATGAAGCATTGGTTCGCCTTGGTCAGGATGGACGGATCCACCGAGATGTAACCGGTGGTGTCCATGGGGTTGTTGACCGTCGAATACTCCGGCAGGCCTGCCTCGTGCAGAGCCCGGACCGTGGAGGGCGAAGGCGCGGGCATCTGGAGGCCGAGTGCCTCGGATTTATCGGCGATCAGGGCGCACATCGCGCCCGAGCCGGTGACCACTCCCATCCGGTTTCCGTCCACCGCCCCGTAGGATTCGATGATGCCTGCGGTGGCGATCAGATCCTCGATGTTCTCCACCCGGATCACCCCGAATTGCCGGCAGGCGGCATCGATGACGTTGTCGTCACCGACCAGGGAGCCGGTATGGGCGGCGGCGACACGGGCCGAGGCCTCGGAGCGTCCGGCCTTGAAGACCACTACCGGTTTGCCGGCCTTTCGGGCCCGTGCGGCGACGTCGAGGAACTGCGCGGGATTGGTGATCTGTTCGAGGTAGGCGGCGATGACGGTGGTGTTCTCGTCATCGACCAGCAGGTCCATCACGTCGATGGCCGAGACCATTGCCTCGTTGCCGACCGTCACCGCGGTGGAGCATCCCACCCCGCGTGATGCCATGTAGGGCAGCAGGTAGATGGCCAGGGCGCCGGACTGGCTGGCGATCCCGACACCCCCGGAAATCATCGGCATCTGCGTCATGTGGCTGAATGCGGCGACCTTGGCATGGGAGTTGATGAAGCCCAGGTTGTTGGGTCCCAGGATCAGTTGGTCTGCCGCCCGGGCCCGCTCGACCAGGCTCTCCTGTAGGGCCCTGCCTTCGGCACCGGCCTCGCTCAGTCCGGCGGCAAGCATCACCAGGTTGCGGATGCCCTTGAGCCGGGCGTCCTCCAGGATGGTCTCCAATGATTTGGTGCCGGTGAGCACGATGGCCAGATCAGGGGCCGTGGGCAATTCGGCGATCGAGGTGTAGGAGGGCTGCCCGTGGCATTCCTCGCCGCGGCGGTTGACCAGGTACAGCTCACCGTCGAACCCCCCGGAGATGAGGTTGGTATAGGTGAATTGCGACCAGGCGGACTTGCTGTTGGCCCCGACGATCACAATGGACCGTGGCTGGAGCAATTCGTTCAGTCGATCCGAGGCGAGGGTGCTCACGGTATGGGTATCGCGCGTCATCGTTGTCATGCGAAGGGTGTCCTTTCGGGAATGGCTTCAGGTATGGATTCCTACGGGGAGGCCTAGCCGCGGGGCAGGCCGAGGATGCGTTCGGCAATGACATTGAGCTGGATTTCCACGGTGCCTCCGCCGAGAAGCACCTGGGGGACGTCGAGTTGTCGGGTGACCGCGTCGGCCGGGGCATCGGCGAAGAGCATGCCCGGCCCGGCCATGGCGGTGACCAGGCTGGCGGCCTCACGGGTCAGCCGGGCCTGGGCGACCTTGGCCAGCGAGGAACCGACTCCTGGGTCGCTGCCGTTGACCTGGCGCAGGGTTTCACGCAGGTTCAGCGCCCCGATGGCCGAACTGCGGGCCACGATCCTGCCCAGTGCGGAGAACGCCTCACGCTCGTTGCCGACGTAGCCGTCTTCACTGATCAGGGCCCGCATTCCGTCCTCGGTTCCGGCCGATACGCCGGCCGAGATCTGGGTGCGTTCGTTCTGCAAGGTCGTGGCCGTGATGCGCCACCCCTGCCCCGGTTCGCCCAACAGGTACTGGTCAGGAACAAAGACCTCGTCAAGGAAGACCTCGTTGAATTCCGATTGGCCGGTGGGCTGCATCAACGGGCGCACCACGACGCCGGGGCTGCGCATGTCGACCAGGAAATAGCTCAGGCCCTTGTGCTTGCGCACCTCGGTGTCGGTCCGGGCCAGGCAGATGCCCCAGTCGGCTTCGTGCGCACCCGAGGTCCAGACCTTTTGGCCCTTGAGCTCCCACCCGCCGTCGACCCGGTTCGCCCGGGTGGATAGTCCTGCCAGGTCGGAACCGGCTCCGGGTTCGGAGAAGAGCTGGCACCAGGCCAGATCCCCGCGCAGGGTAGCCAGCGCAAACTGCTCCTTGATGGCGTCGGTACCGTAGGCCAGGATCGTGGGCATCGCCCACTCGCCGATCACCGAGGTGGGTTGGACCAGACCGCGGCGGGCATATTCCTGCCCGATGACCACCTGTTCGGCCGGGGTGGCACCCAGCCCGTAGGGGGCCGGCCAGTGCGGGGCGGCGAGCCCGTTCTCGGCCAGGAAGGTCCGTTGTGAGCCGCGGGAGTACCAGCGGCCGCCGTCGTACTCGTTTTCCAGTGATGCCGCTTCATCGAGCAACGCACCGATGCGGGTGCGGAACGCCGGGTCCTCATCGGGCAACTCGATGTCGATCTGCCGATCGGTGTCCAACGCGGTGCGGCCCAGGGACGCCACGCTGTCGGCCACCGGGCCGACTTGGGCGGCGAGGGTGATGGCGCGGCGCCAGTAGAGGTGCGCGTGGTGCTCCCAGGTGAAGCCGATGCCACCGAAGATGGTCACGGCCTCGGTGATCGCCTCGACGGAAGGGACGACGGCCGCCTCGACGGCCGATCCTGCGGCCAGGGCCTGCTGGGTGCGGTCCTGCTCGAGGGAGACGACAGCCGACCACGCGGCGGCGGTGGCCAGTTCGGAGGAAATGAGCAGGTTCGCGCATTTGTGCTTGATGGCTTGGAAGGAGCCGATCGGCTTGTCGAACTGCTCGCGGATCTTGGCGTAGTCGGTGGTGGCGTCCACGGCCCAACGCATGATGCCCGACGCCTCGGCACCGAGCAGGGCCGCCCGCAGGGTGTCGGCATAGGTGATGTCCAAGCCTTCGAGGATCGCTTCGTGGTCCACGGCCAGGCCGTCCAGCTGCAGGACCCCGGCATCGCGGGTCAGATCGGAGGACGCGCCCGGGCTCTTGGTCAAGCCACTGGCCTGGGCGTCGACCAGGGCGAACCGTGTGGTCTCATCGGAAGTGAATCCGATGACCAGATGTTCCGCGGAAAGCAGCGAGGCGACGCCGACGCTACCGCTGAGTTTCCATCCTTCGGAGGTGGCCGTGACGGCCAGGGCCGCGGTGGGCATCACCAGGGCGCCGGTGGCTCCGTCGGCGAAGAGGTCCAGTCCCCGCGTCGAAGCCTTGCACTCGGAGGCCCCGGCGACCGCGGAGCTGGCGAGCACCGTTGAGACATACGGGCCCGGCACGAGGCGGCGGCCGAATTCCTCGACCACGATCGCCGTGTCGGCCACGCTTCCGCCTTGGCCACCGCGTTCTTCGCTGATGTGCAGGGCGTGCAGCCCGTTGTCCACGAGTTCGGCCCAGTGCCCGGGCCGGCCTCCCTCGGCGTAGGCCTGGAGGTGTTCACGGGTTTCGAGGATATCGGCGAAGCGTTCGGCAAAGTCTGAGACTGCGGAGGCTAGGTCGGTGTGCTCTTCGGTGAGGGAAAGTGGCATCTGTTCACTCCAAAATCACGGACGATGCGCTCCCCTACGACAGGGAGGATCGTCGAGCGGTGTTTCAATAACTGAAACTAGACTCTAGTTTAATTTTGTGAGCTACGCAATACCTTGGAGTTTTGTTGTCGGCGTGGGAATCAACCATGGATCGGACACACGAAAGGGCCCCGGTCCGGAAACTTCATTCCGGACCGGGGCCCTGTCCTCGAGCGGCTAGCGGGGCGTGGGCCCGCTAACGACCCGTCTTATTTCTTGTCGTTCCTCCCGCGCGGCTGCCACGGCCGGGGCCGGGTGCGGACCTCGGAGGGAAGCGCGGTTTCGATGCGGTCGTCCACCTGGTCACCGAAGCGCTCATCGAAGTTCTCGGTGAGTTCATCGGTCACCCCGACGCCGACCTCACGGGCCAGTTCGAGCCGGCGCTGGCGACGTTCGGCCCGCAGCAGCACCTGGTGTTCGCCATGCAGCGCCTTGAACGTGGCGATGCACATGCCGATGATCACGATACTCACCGGTAGTGCCGTGAGGATCGAGGCGGTCTGCAACGCGCCCAGTCCCCCGGCCAGCAGCAGGGCGATGGCGACGAGGCCTTCGAGCGAAGCCCACAGCACCCGGCTCCACTTGGGCGGGTCGGTATCGCCGCCGGAGGCGAGCATGTCGATCACCAGCGAGCCGGAGTCCGAGGAGGTGACGAAGAAGATCGTCACCAGCAGTACGGCGATGACCGACAGCACCCCGCCCAATGGCAGTTCGGCGAGCATGTTGAACAGCACGTTCTCCGAGACGATGCCTTCCTTCTCGTCGAACAGTCCGCCGTTCATGTCGTCCCAGGCCCGCTGGATGGCGGTGCCACCCATGATGGAGAACCAGATGAAGCTGACGATGGTCGGCACCGCGAGGACGCCGAGGACGAATTCGCGCACGGTGCGCCCGCGGGAGATCCGCGCGATGAAGACCCCGACGAACGGTGCCCAGGACATCCACCAGCCCCAGTAGAAGATGGTCCAGTTACCCAGCCACTCCTGACCGGCAGCGCCGGTGTAGGTGGCGGTATCGAGGGTCATGCCCAGGATGTTCTGCAGGTAGAAGCCCAGCGAGGAGACCAGATCACGGAAGATGAACAGGGTCGGGCCCAGCAGCAGCACGGAGATCATGAACACCCCGGCCAGCCCCAGGTTGATGTTCGAGAGCCACTTGATGCCCTTGCCCACCCCACTGACCGCGGAGGTCAGCGCGAACAGGGTGATGATGATGATCAGGATCACCAGCAGTGACTTGTCGACCTTGCCGACCACGCCCATATGGGACAGCCCGGCGGAAATCTGCTGGACGCCCAGCCCCAGCGACGTCGCGATCCCGAACAGGGTGCCTACGACGGCGACGACGTCGATGGTGTCGCCGAGCCAGCCCTTGACCTTGTTCCCCAGCAGGGGTTCCAGGGTCCAGCGGATGGAGATCGGGAATCCACGGCGGTGGATGGCGTAGGCCATGGCCAGGCCGACGACGGCGTAGATGGCCCAGGCATGCAGTCCCCAGTGCATGAAGGTCTGGCCCATCGCAGCCCGCGCGGCATCCGCTTCGTCCCCGGTCACCCCGGGTTTGGGGTTCACGAAGAACGTCAGGGGTTCGGCGGCGCCCCAGAAGACGAGGCCGATGCCCATGCCTGCGGCGAAGAGCATGGCGAACCAGGACAACAGCCCGAATTCGGGCTTCTCGTCATCCTTGCCCAGGGTGATGTTGCCGTAGCGGCTCAGACCCATCCAGACGGCGAAGACCACGAAGGCTCCGACGACCAGCATGTAGTACGGGGCCAGCCCGTCCACCACTGCGGTCTGCATGTTGCCGAACACCTTGGAGGTGCCTTCGGGGGCGATCATCGCCACGGCGACCAGGGCCACGATCACGATCAATGCGGGGTAGAAGACCCGGGGGGCGGGGATGAACGGCGCCTTCTTCACCTCGGGGTCCGAGGCGCGCCTCTGGTCTTGTTTCTCACCGCTTATTTCCGGTGGGGTGCTCATGACAGTCCTCAAATACGGGGTTGGGGATACGAGTAAGTCCGTTGCCCCACTTTACTGACAAGGCATCCGCTGTCAATTTGCTACTTCCCGTCCCCCGGGCCGTCAATGGCGGCCTTCCCGCCGGCCCGCGGCCCCGTCGGGCCACCCCCTCCAGCTGCCGTCAAGGGGGTGACTAGTGGCTTTTCACTCCGCAGCCGGTTCCTCATACTTCGGGAAGATGGGCGTGGGCGCCGGCAATGCGGCCCCCGGCTCAATGGTCGACCCGTAGGCGGCGAACGTGCGCGCCGCTCCCCCGGACTGGCCGAGCACATCGAGCAGCTGGCTGCCGGCGGTGGGCATCACGGGCTGGACGAGCAAGGCGACCTTGCGCAGGATCTCCAACGTCACATACAGCACCGTTTCCATCCGCGCGGTATCGGTCTTGCGCAGCACCCAGGGCGCGTTTTCGGCGAAGTAGGCGTTGGTGTCTCCCAGGACATGCCAGACGGCTTCGAGTCCCTTGCTGAATTCCTGCCGGTCGTAGGCCCCGCGGGACAACTCCAGCAGTGCCTCGGCGTCGTCCAGCAGGGCCCGGTCGGCGTCGGTGAATCCACCCGGGGTGGGCACCACGGCCCCGCAGTTCTTGGCAACCATCGACAGGGACCGTTGGGCCAGATTGCCCAGGTTGTTCGCCAGATCGGAGTTCATCCGGGCCACGATCGCGTCGTGGCTGTAGTTCCCGTCGGCACCGAAGGGGACCTCGCGCAGCAGGAAGTACCGGGTCTGGTCCAGCCCGTAGTTCTCCACCCAGTCGGCGGGGGCCACCGTGTTGCCCAGGGACTTGGACATCTTCACGCCGTTGTTGTGCAGGTGGCCGTGGATCATGATCCGGCGCGGCAGTTCCAATCCGGCGGACATCAGGAATGCGGGCCAGTAGATGGCGTGGAACCGGGAGATGTCCTTGCCGATCACGTGCAGGTCCGCCGGCCAATATTTGCGGAAGGAGGCCGAGTTCGTGTCGGGGAAACCGACCCCGGTCAGGTAATTGGTCAGGGCGTCCACCCACACGTACATCACGTGGGCAGGGTTCCCCGGAACGGGGATCCCCCAGTCGAAGGAGGTGCGCGAGACCGAAAGGTCGTTCAGCCCGCCCTCGACGAAGCGGATGACCTCGTTGAACCGGTAGTGCGGTGCCCCGAACTCGGGTTGGCTGCGGTAGAGCTCCAGCAGCTTCTCCTGGTAGGCGGAGAGCCGGAAGAAATAGGATTCCTCTTCGGTCCAGGTCACTTCGGTCTCGGATTCGGTGGAGTAGCGCACCCCGTCCTCGTGGACCTCGGTCTCGTCCTGGCCGTAGAAGGCCTCGTCGCGCACCGAATACCAGCCGGCGTACTTATCGAGGTAGATGTCCCCGCGCTCCTCCATGCGCTTCCAGATGGCCTGGGCGGCTTCGAGGTGGTCCACGTCGGTGGTGCGGATGAACCGGTCGTAGCTGATGCCCAGTTCGTCCTGCGCCTCCTGGAAGACATCCGAATTGCGCTGCGCCAGTTGGCGGGGGGTGATGCCTTCCTTCTCCGCGGTCTGGAGCATCTTCTGGCCGTGCTCGTCCGTGCCGGTCAAGAAGAAGACATCACCACCGTCCAGGCGTTTGAAACGCGCCATGGCGTCCGCGGCAATGAACTCGTAGGCGTGGCCGATATGCGGGTCGCCATTGGGATACGAGATGGCCGTGGTGATGTAGAACGGGGTCTGATCCTGGGTTGAAGTCACTCGAGAAATCTACCGCACCGAGGCGCCGGTGCGCCCATCGGCAATGTAGCAACCGGACTCATCGGCGCCGCCGGCCGGTTCCCGGGCGGGCGGGGCCGGGCGTGTGGTCCGCCGCGCATTGCGCCATCCCCACGTCCCGGGCCCGCCGGTTGCCTTATTCAGAGAGGTCCACTTCGCGGGCCGTGCTCGCGTTGATCGACTCCCGGACCTCGTCCAGGACCCCTGCCGGCAGCGAGGAGTCCACGGCCAGTACGGCCAGCGCCGGGCCGCCTTCCTCATTGCGGGAGACCTGCATGGCGGCGATGTTCACCCCGTGCTGGCCCAGGGTGCTGCCCAGGGTGCCGATGACCCCGGCCCGGTCCTGGTAGATCAGCACGATCAGGTGCTCGGCGATCGGGATCTCGAGCTCGTATCCACCGATGCCGACCAGCTTCTCGATCTGCTTCGGCCCGGTCAGGGTACCGGTGACGGAGATCTGCTGCCCGTCGGACAGGGCGCCCTTCAGGGTCAAGGCATTGCGGTATTCGGGCGATTCGGTGGTGGTGACCAGGCGCGTGGAGATCCCGCGTTGTTCGGCCAGCACGGGGGCGTTGACGTAGGAGACCTGGTCGGAAACGATATCGCGGAACACGCCCTTCAGCGCCGAGAGCTCCAGGACCTTCACGTCCAGTTCGGCGATCTCCCCGGCGACCTCCACGTCCAGGGACGTCAAGGAGTCCACCGTCAATGCGGTGAAGATGCGTCCCAGCTTCTCGATCAGCGGGATGCCGGGGCGCACCTCTTCGTCGATGACGCCGCCGGCGACGTTGACCGCGTCGGGAACCAGTTCTCCGGAGAGGGCCTGGCGGACCGATTTGGCGACCGAGACGCCGGCCTTCTCCTGGGCTTCGGCGGTCGAGGCGCCCAGGTGCGGGGTGACGGTGACGTTCTCGAACTCGAAGAACGGCAGATCGGTGCTGGGTTCGGAGACGTATACATCCACCCCGGCGCCGGCGATCCGGCCGTCCTTCAACGCGGTGTAGAGGGCCTCCTCATCGATCAGGCCGCCGCGGGCCACGTTGACGACGTAGGCGCTGTCCTTCATCTTCGCGAAGGCCTCGGCACCCAGCATGCCCAGGGTTTCGGGGGTCTTGGGCATGTGGATGGTCACGAAGTCGGAGGTGGCCAGCAATTCGTCGAGTTCGAGCAGGCGCACGCCCATCTGCTGGGCGCGGGCACTGGTGACGTAGGGGTCGTAGGCGACCACGTCCATCCCGAAGCCCTGCAGCCTCGCGGCCACGAGGGCGCCGATGCGGCCCAGTCCGATGATCCCTGCGGTCTTCTCATAGAGTTCGACGCCGGTGTAGGCCGAACGCTTCCAGGCCCCGGACTTCAGCGAGGCGTTGGCCGCGGGGATCCGGCGGGCCAGCGAGACGATATGCCCCACGGTGAGTTCGGCGGCGGAGATGATGTTCGACGTCGGGGCGTTCACGACCATGACGCCGGCCTGGGTGGCGGCCTTGATGTCGACGTTGTCCAGCCCGACGCCGGCGCGGGCGATGACCTTGAGCTTCTTCGCCGCGGCAATCGCCTCGGCGTCGACCTGGGTGGCGGAGCGGACCAGGATCGCCTCGGCATCCCCGATGGCCTCCAACAACTGGGTTCGATCGGACCCGTCGGTGCTGCGGATCTCGAAGTCCGGGCCCAAAGCCTGGACGGTGGCGGGCGAGAGTTCCTCGGCCAGGAGGACGACGGGCTTGGTTTCTGACACGGAGGTGGCACCTTTACGATCGACGGCTGCGGGTCAGGGCCGGGGTCGTCCGGTCCCGCACCCCCAGATTATCGGCCGGGCGCCGCCAGCCCGGTGTCCGTGTGCCCATATTACGGGCCGGTAGACGTCAATGACCCGCACTGTTCACACAGTGCGGGTCATTGACGTCATGCTCCGGGGGAGCCGGTCCGCTGCCGCTTAGCGGGCGGTGACGCCATCGGTGTAGTCGTCATCGGTCTGGATCCAGGAGAACAGCTTGCGCAGGTCCCGGCCGGTGGACTCGATCGGGTGGTCCTCGCCGCGCTTGCGCAGCTCAAGGAATTCCTTCCCGCCGGCGGCCTGGTCGTCCATGAAACGCTTGGCGAAGGAACCGTTCTGGACGTCGGCGAGGACGGCCTTCATGTTTTCCTTCACGTCCGGGGTGATCACCCGCGGGCCGGAGACGTAGTCGCCGTATTCAGCCGTGTCGGAGACGGACCAGCGCTGCTTGGCGATGCCCCCTTCGACCATCAGGTCAACGATGAGCTTGAGCTCGTGGAGGACCTCGAAGTAGGCGATCTCGGGCTTGTAGCCGGCCTCGGTCAGGACCTCGAAGCCGTACTGCACCAGCTGCGAGGCCCCGCCGCAGAGCACTGCCTGCTCGCCGAAGAGGTCCGTTTCGGTTTCTTCGGTGAAGGTCGTCTCGATGACACCGGCGCGGGTTCCGCCGATGCCCTTGGCATAGGACAGGGCCAGTTCCTTGGCCTTGCCGGAGGGGTTCTGTTCCACGGCGATGAGGTCCGGCACGCCGCGGCCTGCCTCGAATTCGCGGCGGACGATGTGGCCCGGGCCCTTGGGGGCGACCATGGCGACGTCGACATCGGCCGGCGGCTGGATGTAGCCGAAGCGGATGTTGAAGCCGTGGCCGAAGAACAGTGCGTCGCCGGCGACCAGGTTCGAGGCGATCTCGTCCTGGTAGACCTTGGACTGGATCTGGTCCGGGGCCAGCAGCATGATCACGTCTGCTTCGGCTGCCGCCTCGGAGACGCCGACGACCCGCAGGCCCTCGGCCTCTGCCTTGGCCCGGGAGGCGGATCCTTCGCGCAGGCCGACGCGGACGTCGACGCCGGAGTCGCGCAGGCTCAGCGCATGGGCGTGGCCCTGCGAGCCGTAGCCGATGACGGCCACCTTGCGGCCCTGGATGATCGAAAGGTCTGCATCGTCGTCGTAAAACATATCGGTCACAGTGATAACTCCTTGGTGCTGTTCGGTATCTGAGTCTGGAAGTCTGGTGTGGGTGTTCAGGCCGAGACCGCGCGCAGGGCGCGGTCCGACATTGATTTGGAGCCGCGGCCGATGGCCAGGGTGCCGGATTGGACGATCTCGCGTACCCCGAACGGTTCGAGGACGGCCAGCAGCGCATGGAGCTTATCCGGGGTGCCGGTGGCCTCGATGATCAGTGAATCCGTGGCCACGTCCACGACGGCGGCGCGGAACAGGTCGGCGGCCTGGGTGACCTGCAGCCGGGTGGCGGCATCGGCACGGACCTTGACCAGGATGTGGTCGCGCTGCACCGAGGAATCCGGGGTCAGTTCCACGATCTTGATGACGTTGATCAGCTTGTTCAGCTGCTTGGTCACCTGTTCGAGCAGGTCGCCTTCGGCGTCGACGACCACGGTCACCCGGGACATCCCGGGCACTTCGGTGGGGCCGACGGCCAGTGAATTGATGTTGAACGCCCTGCGGGCGAACAGGCCGGCCACGCGGGTCAGGACGCCGGGGACGTCCTCCACGAGCACGGAAAGGGTATGGCGTGCCATGGTCCTAGTCCTCCTCTTCCCATTCAGGGGTCATTCCGCGGGCGATCTGGATCGCGTCGTTGCTCACGCCGGTGGGGACCATCGGCCACACCATGGCGTCGGCACTGACGACGAAGTCGATCACGACCGGGCGATCGTTGATCTCCAGTGCCTTCTGGATGGTGGCGTCGATGTCTTCATCGCGTTCGCAGCGCAGCCCCACGCAGCCGTAGGCGTCGGCGAGCTTGACGAAGTCCGGCACCCGCGCGGTTCCGTGGCCGGTGTTCAGATCGGTGCTGGAGTAGCGGCCGTCGTAGAACAGGGTCTGCCATTGGCGCACCATGCCCAGCGACGAGTTGTTGATGACCGCGACCTTGATCGGGATGTTGTTGATCACGCAGGTCGCCAGTTCCTGGTTGGTCATCTGGAAGCAGCCGTCGCCGTCGATGGCCCAGACCACGCGGTCGGGGTTGCCGACCTTCGCGCCCATGGCCGCCGGAACGGCGTAGCCCATCGTGCCCAGGCCGCCGGAGTTCAGCCACTGGTGGGGGCGTTCGTACTTCACGAACTGGGCCGCCCACATCTGGTGCTGTCCGACCCCTGCGGCATAGACGCCCTCGGGTCCGGTCAGGGCGCCGATGCGCTCGATGACCCGCTGCGGGGCGGTGAGCCCGTCGTCGGTCTCGGTGAACCCGATCGGGTAGGTCTTGCGCAACCGGTCCAGGGTCGACCACCACTGGGTCAGATCCGGGTGGCCGTCGGAGGCGAACCGGGCCCGGCAGGCCTCGGTGAGCTCGGGCAGGATCTCCTTGACCGAGCCGACGATCGGGACATCGGCGGTGCGGTTCTTGGAGATCTCCGCGGGATCGATATCCGCGTGGATGACCTTGGCATACGGGGCGAAGGTGTGCAGCACCCCGGTGACGCGGTCATCGAACCGGGCGCCGAGGGTGATCAGCAGGTCCGCCTGCTGCAGTGCCGTGACCGCCGAGACGGAACCGTGCATCCCGGGCATCCCCACATGCAGTTCATGCGAATCGGGGAACCCGCCGCGGGCCTGCAGCGTGGTGGCGACCGGGGCACCGACCAGTTCGGCCAGCTCCATCAGCTCGGCGGAGGCGTGGCCCTTGATGATCCCGCCGCCGACGTAGAAGGCCGGACGCTGGGCGGCACCGATCAGTTTGGCGGCCTCACGGACCTGTTTGGAATGACCGCGCACCACGGTGCGGTAGCCCGGCAGGTCGATCTTCGGCGGCCAGGAGAAATCGGACTTGCCCTGCTGGGCGTCCTTGGTGATGTCCACCAGCACCGGCCCGGGGCGTCCCGTGGCGGCGATGTGGAAGGCCTCGGCCATGACCCGCGGGATGTCGGCGGCGTCGGTGACCAGGAAGGAGTGCTTGGTGATCGGCATGGTGATGCCGACGATGTCCGCCTCCTGGAAGGCGTCGGTGCCGATGAAGGCCGAATGCACCTGTCCGGTGATCGCGACCATGGGGACCGAGTCCATATGCGCATCGGCAATGGCGGTCACGAGGTTGGTGGCTCCGGGGCCGGAGGTGACGATGCATACCCCGACTTCCCCGGTGACCATGGCGTAGCCCTGTGCTGCGTGGCCTGCGCCCTGTTCATGACGGACCAGGACATGGTTGAGCCTGGTCGAGTCCATCAGTGGGTCGTAGGTGGGCAGGATAGCCCCTCCCGGCAACCCGAAGACGTCTTTGACGCCCAGTTCTTCCAACGAGCGGACGATGGCTTGTGAGCCGGTCATCCCGGTGGGTGCCACAATGTTGTTCGGACCCTGGACAGGGTTCGAGGCATCCACGGTGGAAGAGACAGGAGCATGATCCTTGGCACGGCCGGCGGCCTTGGCCACCAGCGACGGGCTGATGGGTGTTCCGTTACTCATCGGATATTCCTTCTCTTCTCTAGTTCTGCGCATAAAAATACCCCGCTGGCCTTCATGGCTTCAGAGGGGTTCGCGCGTCACCGTGTCCTACAAACGAGGCTTAGGCTCCGCGCTTGGTAACTAGTAGGACTTCGGTTCGGATCTGCATGTCTTCAGTTTCCCCGGTGCTGCGGGGGCTGTCAACGAAACCCACTGACTGTCTCAACATGTGGACGCGACGTCCAGTCCGTGGACATGCCCGGTGACCGGACGTCGCATCCCGTTGGTTTAGCTAGCCACAGTAGGCCCCCGTGCTGGCGGACTTCACGAGCTTGGCGTATTTGCCCAGCACGCCGGTGGTGAACTTCGCCGGCAACGGCTCCCAGCCCTCACGGCGTGAGGCCAGCTCCGCCTCGTCGACCAGCAGGTCGAAGGAGCGGGCGGCGATGTCCACCCGGATCCTGTCCCCGTCCTTGACGAAGGCGATGGGTCCGGCGTCGACCGCTTCGGGGGCCACGTGCCCGATGCACAACCCGGTCGTGCCTCCGGAGAAGCGCCCGTCGGTGAGCAGCAGGACGTCCTTGCCCAGCCCGGCGCCCTTGATGGCACCGGTGATGGCGAGCATCTCGCGCATCCCCGGGCCGCCCTTGGGCCCCTCGTAGCGGATGACGACGACGTCGCCGGCCTTGATCTCCCCGTGGTCCAGCGCATCCAGGGCACCTTGTTCGCGTTCGAAGACGCGGGCGCTGCCTTCGAAGACATCCGCGTCGAAGCCGGCGCTCTTGACCACTGCACCCTCGGGGGCCATCGAGCCCATGAGCACGGTGATGCCACCGGTCGCGTGGATCGGGTTGTCCAGCTCACGCAGGACATGTCCGTCCAGTGCCGGCGGTTCGATGTCAGCCAGGTTCTCGGCAACGGTCTTGCCGGTGACGGTCAGGCAGTCGCCGTGGATCAGCCCGGCGTCGAGCAGCGCCTTCATGACCACCGGGACGCCGCCGATCTTGTCGACGTCGTACATCACGTATTCGCCGAAGGGCTTCAGGTCCCCCAGGTGCGGGATCTTGTCGCCGATGCGGTTGAAGTCCTCGAGCTTGAGCTCCACGTCGGCTTCGCGGGCGATCGCCAGCAGGTGCAGGACGGCATTGGTCGAGCCACCGAAGGCCATGGTCACGGCGATCGCGTTCTCGAAGGCCTTGCGGGTCATGATGTCGCGGGCGGTGATGCCCTGGCGCAGCATCTCCACCACGGCTTCACCCGATTTGCGCGAGAACATGTCGCGGCGGCGGTCCGCCGAGGGCGGGGCGGCGGAGCCGGGCAGTGACATGCCCAGGGCCTCGCCGATGCAGGCCATTGTATTGGCGGTGTACATCCCCCCGCAGGCACCTTCGCCCGGGCAGATGGCCCGTTCGATGGTGTCCAGGTCCTTTTCGCTCATCTTGCCCGCCGCGCAGGCCCCGACGGCCTCGAAGGCGTCGATGAGGGTGACTTCCTTCTCGGTGCCGTCCTCGAGCTTGGCGGTGCCGGGCATGATCGACCCGGCGTAGACGAAGACACTGGCCAGATCCAGTCGGGCTGCGGCCATCAGCATGCCGGGCAGGGACTTGTCGCAGCCGGCCAACAGGACCGATCCGTCGATGCGCTCGGCCATCATGACGGTCTCCACGGAGTCGGCGATGACCTCACGGGAGACGAGGGAGAAGTGCATGCCCTCGTGGCCCATGGAAATGCCGTCGGAGACCGAGATGGTTCCGAACTGCATGGGGAACCCGCCGCCGGCGTGGACGCCGTCCTTGGAGGCCTGCGCCAACCGGTTCAGGGAAAGGTTGCAGGGCGTGATCTCGTTCCACGAACTGGCCACCCCGATCTGCGGCTTGGCGAAGTCGTCGTCTCCCATACCGACCGCGCGGAACATTCCGCGGGCCGGGGCAGCGTGGATGCCGTCGGTGACGGCTCGGCTACGTGGCTTGATGTCTATGGTGCTGTCCTGGCTCATAACCCAGAGTCTAGAACTCCCGGCCAAACGCAACGAACACGTGACCTGCTTCTGAAACATTTGCCCTGAACTATCGGGGCACTCCCTTTAGGATGGATGCATGGGGAAAACAGACAGTGACGTCAGCGCGCCCGAGACCACGGATGACTCGACGCTCAAGGCGCACCTGCATCGCGCCTTCGATCAACAGATCCCTAACTTCGGAAGCTACAACCTCGTCTATGCGACGGGGCGTGCCGGTGAAGGCGGTAAATACATCGTCGGCTACCGTCGTGAACCGATGGAGCTCCTGGTGGCCCCGCTGCATGCCGTGACCTTGGCAGCGCTCGAACCCGCAGTGGCGATCAACCTCACCAACCTCAGCCATCTGGCGGAAGACCGTGCCGGTGGCCACGAGGTCGGAACCAGTACCGGACGGGTCTACCGTTTCGAAGTGGCACCGGAAACAACCGTTGACGCACCGCCTGCTGCAACCAGCGCCCCGGGGTCCCGTGTCAGGCTCCAGCAACACCACGACGCCGAGGACTTCTCCGAGTTCTTCGATGAGTTCCTGACCCTTTTGGACGGTTTCGGCGAGCCCGGAAATATCTCCGACGACCAGTAGCCGCACGGGGTCGCTCGTTGATCCACCGACAGCCATCCCGCCTAGTCATTGCCTCAAGCGATGAAACTCCTTGACGGCCAGCGCCGGGAAAAGTCGTCACTTACCCCTCCCCCGGACTTTGGGCTCCGCGCCCAGGCGAGCTTGAGTGTTCACGAATTAGGTATAAACTTTAGTCTTCGTTGATCATGTTGCACTCAGCCCTATGGAACAGGCGGCACCACGACGGGCTTGGGCGAAACCTCCCCCGGCTCCACAACCACGAGCACAGGGGCCCATGCTTCAAGAACACGAGGGTGGACCGCCTCCGGCCGACCTTGGCGTACCCCAGACACTTCGAAGTGCCATCCCGGCATCCAGCCCTGACGGCCACACCGTCCCTGGGGCGACCACGACATGCTCCCTCGAGCGCATACTCGGGCTACTCGAGGTAGTTGGATTCGAGGTCGACCAATTCATGAATGCGCACACCCTGCCGGGCGAAAAGGACGACGAAGTTGCCCTGTCTTGGATGAGCACCGCCTTGGAAGACATGGCCGCTACCCTCATCGGCGTCTCCAACCATCCACGGCATCGCCACGAGGACTGATCCTTCAGCTGTGTATGTAGGTGCATCCCGCCCTGTGCCGAACTTCTAATTCGGCCGGATCCACGCCGTGGCGTGATTTTGAGGCGCCCTCATGTCTCTTCGGCGAAACCACCGCGTCTTCCCCCGCCGCCATCAGCCGAGGTTTCGTTTCATCGTCGCGGGAAACACGGAGTTGTGGATAACTATTCAGTCGAGTTGATTTCCGGGCTAGGGTGCGTTTACGCCCGTTTTCAATGTCGAACCCGGAAGGCCTCATGCCGCTCACGATCGCCCGAAAGGCACTCAGCGGTTTCGCCGTTGGAGCAGCCGTCGCCATCGCCTTGAGCGCCTGTTCCCCGTCGGACGGCGCTGAAAACAGGAGTCCCAGCGGCACTACACCAGCGTCATCTTCAGCATCCCCGTCAGTAGCCGGGAAGGACGGCAGCGCTGCGGCCTCCCCCACTTCGAAGTCCGCCTCGCCAACTCCGGTTGCCGCAAGTTCTGATGGGCCTGCCAAAAACTGGCCCGTCCCGAAGATGCCCGCTGCTGCAAAGAAGCACGATCTTGAGGGAGCAGCGGCATTCTCGAAGTATTACTTTGAGCTCATTGAATACACGGCGATTACCAATGAATCTGCGCCCATAAACGAAGCTTCTTCTCCGAAGTGTGATTTGTGCCAGAACGACATCATTAAGCCTGCCATCGACAACAAAAAGAACGGGGGGTGGAGTACCGGCGGAAAGTTCCACCCAACCATCAGTTCTGCTCAGGACGAAGGCTCAGACGAAGTTTGGGTGGCTTTCAAATATCTGCAGGACGAAACCTACGTTTACGATCCCGACAAAGTCCTCAATAGGATTCTCCATGAGACTCCAAAGCCTGTCGTTGGTTCTTTTTTTCTGGAGTGGCAACAAGGCTGGCAGGTGAATTCGGTTGAGATCGCAACTTCTTAACCATGAAAGTCATGGATAAATACATGCCGAAGATCCGAGCCCTGTCCGCGTCTGCGATTGTCGTTTTGGCGGCGATGCTACTCACCCCACCGTCTGCTATGGGGACGCCTCCGGCCGAGACCACAGTTGGCGAACCTACGAAGGACGTCGGCATAAGAGGGCGGGACGTAGAGGCAATCCGAAGCAACGTGCCCTCGGCTCAACTCCCAGCGCAGGAAGAAGAAGCACCAAAAGGCCCTGCAAAAGGATCGAAGAAGGCCGCTTACAAGTCATCGACGCCCAGGGCGAAAACTCCGGTGTCCGGAACCACAACAAAAAGATCGAAGTACGAAGTTTCCTACTCAACTACCTGTGCCTTTGAACTCGGTGGTAGCGGAACTTGCAGAACATTCGACGAAGCTCCTTGCCCAGAAGATGAGCCGCTAAAAGTTCGCACAATCCGGACGCCAGCTGGAGCACTCGTATCTCGAGACACTTATTGCTCTACTGAGCCTCCACCCGAGGCCCCCAAAGACTCAGCCGAGAAACCCGCCGATCTACAGCGCGCGGTGCAGGAGCAACGAAGCATCGAGGTCTCGCCTGCAGACTTTCAGAGTTTCCCCATACGTGGTTCGAAGGTTGCTAGTCAGCCTTCGGGGTTCTCGCTGCGAAATGGAAACGCGCACATGTATGCCAAATCTGACCTCCAGACCTTCGACGTTGATATCTACGACGAACCAGTAAGGATCCGGGCGATCCCCCAGACCTATCTCTGGAACTACGGAGATGGTCACAGCAGGAAACTTCAAAAACCCGGGAAACCCATGCCTGGCCACACCTTCGATCAGCCCACCGACACCAGTCACGTCTATACGAAGACCGGCGATTACAGCATCCAGCTGAACACCGCCTATCGCGGCGAATACTCCGTCGACGGCGGTCCGTGGATGCCCATTCCCGGGACCGCAACTGTCCCCAGCGATCCCATGCCCATGAGCGTCTGGCGGACCAAGAAGCTCCTGGTTGACGAGGACTGTGCCGAAAACCCTGGCGGCCCGGCGTGTGACTCACCGTTCCTGAATGGGGAAACCGCATCGAAATAGGCGTCGGTTTCCCCATGCCGGAGGGAGGCGCGCAGCTACCTACAGCAGGTGCTCGCCCTCATGCACCAGGTTCTTCGGCTTCTCCCCAACAGACATGCTGGCCATCTGTTCGTGGACCAGCTGGGCAATACGTGGCGGGAAGGCTTCCGTATTGCCGCCGACATGCGGTGTGATCAGTGCGTTCGGCAACTTCCACAGCGGGTGATCGCTCGGCAGAGGTTCGGGGTCGGTCACGTCCAAGGCGCAGTGCAGTCGCCCCGAGGCTACTTCCGCCGTCAACGCGTCGGTATCGACCACCGGACCGCGGGCCACATTGACGACCACTGAACCGTCGGGCAGCGCCCCCAGCAGGTCCCGTCCCAGCAGATGGTGGGTCGAATCATTCAGCGGGACGATCGCGATGACCGCTTCGAGGCCGGGCGCCAGTTCCATCAGCTCGTCCAGACCATGGACCTGCCCGTGTTCGTCGGTCCGCGCATGGGTTCCGATCCGGACCAGGTCGATCTCAAAGGGATCCAGCCGGCGGCGGATCTCCTCGCCGATGCCGCCGACACCGATCAAACCGATCCGACGGTCCGCCAGCCCCTTCCATCGTGCCGAATCCCAGGTACCGGTCAGCTGGTTCTGCGCCGCCTGGCCGATGCCGCGTAGGGCCGCCAGGAGCAGGCCCACGGTCAGTTCAGCGGTGGCCGCGGCATGGACCCCATGGGCCGACGCAATGGCAATGTCTTCGCCCACGGCATCCACAACGCCGTCGTACCCGGTGGACTGGGTATGAACCAGACGCAGATTGGGGGCCCGACGGACCTGGCCCAATCGTTTCCTTGAGGCCATCGAGTAAGGCAGCACCACGGCGCCGATGTCTTCCAGCTCCACCCCCTGGGGTTCGCCGTCCAGATCCCATACTCCGCAGCGCACCCCGGCGGGTAGTGGCGAGCAGGCATCGAGGAGGTCTTGGTCAGGGACGGTGAAGGTGGTGATCGGTTCCATGTCCACAGCTTAGGATTCATCCCCGGCACAGCCGCCAATCGGAGTCCGGAAACCGGATGGAATGTGACACGGAACGCATTCAGGAAAGCGGTTTTGCGCGGTCGGAAAAGTGCTGGTAATGTTTCATCTCGTTGCAAAGCGCGGTCCCGCAAGGAAATCGTAGCCAGCAGCAATGCACCTCTAGCTCAATTGGTAGAGCAACTGACTCTTAATCAGTAGGTTTCGGGTTCGAGTCCCGAGGGGTGCACACGATGAAGGAGGCCGGCCGAGAGGCCGGCCTCTTTTTGTATACCCGGATACCTGGAGGAAGCCCATGACCACCCCATCCCAGCGCCTCGCCGTCGGCGATACAGCTCCCGCCTTCACCCTGACCGCCGCGGACGGCTCCACCGTCTCGCTCTCCGATTACGCCGGCTCCAAGGTCGTCGTCTACTTCTATCCGGCGGCGATGACCCCCGGCTGCACCAAGCAGGCCTGCGACTTCCGCGATTCGCTCTCCTCGTTGGCTTCCGCCGGGTACCAGGTGCTGGGGATCTCCCCCGACGCCCCCGCGAAGCTGGCGAAGTTCACCGACAAGGAATCCCTGACCTTCCAGGTGCTCTCCGATGAGGACCACGCCGTCGCGGCCGCGTACGGCGCCTGGGGCGAGAAGAAGAACTACGGCCGTGTCTACGAGGGCCTGATCCGCTCGACGATCGTGGTCGGCGAGGACGGGAAGATCCAGCTCGCGCAGTACAACGTCAGGGCCACGGGCCACGTCGCCAAGCTGCACCGCGATCTGGGCCTCGACACCGCCTCCTGACCGCACGGGCCAATCCACCGGTCCTGCAATGGGTTCCGTTACACTGGTTGAGGCCTTCCGCGTGCAGGGGGCCTCAGCGAGCGTGGCGGAATTGGTAGACGCGCTGGATTTAGGTTCCAGTGTCTTAGGACGTGGGGGTTCAAGTCCCCCCGCTCGCACCAGGTGATGATGACCGACGAGAAAGAACGACCCATCGGCTCGTCACAGGACCTTCATCGGCCCCGCAGAACCCATCGGGACGCCCCCTAGGCAAGGAGCAAGTCAGCGTGGAGTCCACCAACCGCCCCGGCGACGCTCCGGGGCCTGGTACCTCGCTCCCCGCGGGAGGACGTCCCTCGCGGCGGACCGTACTGGGTATCGGGTCGATCGCCATGGCCGGACTGGTCGGATGCACCAAGGCCACCACACCGGAGGAACTGCCCACCGCTGCCCCGCCATCCAGATCGATCGTGAAGAACCTGGAAATACGGTTCGGCACGCCTGCCTCCCCGGCCATCCTGGATCCGGCCCTGGCCTCGGACAACGAATCCTTCAGGGTCACCCGGCAGATCTTCGAATCGCTGATCAGCGTCGACCCGGATACCGGGGCCCCCACCCCGGGGCTGGCCACCAAGTGGACGACCAGCAAGGACGGGCTCACCTACACCTTCACCCTGCGGGACGGGGTGTCCTTCCACGACGGCACCGAATTCAACGCCGACGCCGTCGTCCACAACTTCGAACGCTGGGCCAACCTGCCGAAGGATCTCGGAGGGCAGGTCGGGCAGGCCTTCGAATCGGTCTTCCACCACAACGATGTGCAACTGGCCCACGACAAGTCCATTGCCCCAGATACCCGGGCGGCCACCCAATCCGCGCTGCGCTCCCCCGACGTCCTGGGCGGGTTGGGCCTGGATAAGGACCCCGGCAAGGAGCCGGCCCCGGAGGACCCGATCAAGACGGTGACTGCCAGCTACTACCAGGGCTGTCGCGCCGAGGGGACCCACACGTTCGTCTTGACGCTCACCAAGCCGATCACGGGTTTGATCGATGCCCTCACCCTTCCGGGTTTCGGGATCGCCTCGCCGTCGGCGCTGCGGAAATACAAGGCCGACGAATCGACGAAGGATTCCTCCGGCGGCATCAGCACCGGTTTCAGCAAGCATCCGGTGGGCACCGGCCCCTATCTCTTCGACGAGGCGGCGGAAGATTCGGTCACCGTCATCGCCAACGAGGACCACTGGCGGCACAGCACCCAGATCGGTCGGGCCACGTTCGCCGTCCTGCGCGATCCCTCCTCGCGTCTGCAGTCCCTGCGGCGGCAGAAGATCGCCGCCTATGACATGGTCACCGTCGGGGAACTGCGCGAGCTCGTCCGTGAAGGCCAACAGGTCCTGCAGCGCGACCCCTTCTCGATCCTGTACATGGGGATGAACCAGTCCAACCCGGTCCTGGCGGACCGGAAGATCCGCCAGGCGGTGGCCCATGCCGTGGACCGGCAGAAGCTCATCGAGGAGTTTTTCATCTCCGGGACCAAGGAGGCACGCAGCTTCGTGCCACCCAGCCTCGGGGTCCCCGACGCCCAGACCTACTTCGGCTATGACCTCCCCAAGGCCAAATCGTTGCTGAAGAGCTCGGACTACGACGGCGAACCGATCCCCTTCACCTATCCGCTGAACGTCACCCGGGCCTATCTGCCGATGCCCGAGCGGATCTATGCCGCGCTCAGCGCCCAGCTGACCGCCGCCGGGTTCAACATCAAGCCCTACCCGGTCGAATGGGAGGACGGCTATCTGGAGGACGTCGTGTCCGGCCACCGCCCCGGCTTCCACCTGTCGGGGTGGAACGGCGGCTACCGGGACCCGGACAACTTCATCGGCACGCTGTTCGGCACCACGTCCCCGGAATTCGACTACGACGCCCCGAAGGTGCGCGCGAAGATCGTCAAGGCCCGCTCCATGCCCAACGGGGACCAGCGGGCGACCACCTACCAGCAGATCGGTGAACAGCTGGCCAAGGATCTTCCCGCCCTGCCGCTGGCCTACCCGATCTCCGCCGTCGCAGCCGACGATACGGTCCTGCATTACCCCACCAGTCCCACCCTGGACGAGCCCTTCGACCGGGTGAGGCTCGCCACCTAGGGCGGCCGAGGGCACCGCTTGATTTCATGGCGGTGATCCGACCGCGCTAACCTTGACTTAAGCCACCAGAGTCGTCGGATGGAGAATCCTGTGCCGAGCCAAACCAGCTCATCGAATGTCGATATCGCCCTGATCGGCGGTGGGGTCATGAGTGCAACGCTGGGAACGCTGCTCAAGCAACTGGAGCCCAGCTGGGATGTCGCCCTGTTCGAGAACCTCGACCAGGCAGGTCAGGAGGCGTCCGACCCCTGGAACAACGCGGGTACCGGCCACTCGGCGCTCTGCGAACTGAACTACTCCCCGCTCGGTGCCGACGGCAAGGTCGACCCGGCCAAGGCCGTGGGCATCAACGAGCAGTGGCAGGTCTCCCGCCAGTTCTACTCCCACCTGGTGGACCAGGGCCGCATCTCCACGCCCAGCTCGTTCATCAACCCGCTGCCGCATATGAGCTTCGTCCATGGCGAAAAGAGCGTGGACTACCTGCGGACCCGCTTCGAGTCACTGCGCACGCAACCGATGTTCCAGGAAATGGAGCATACCGAGGACGTCGCCACGATCGCCGAATGGGCGCCGCTGGTCGCCGAGGGGCGCAACCCGTCCGAGCATGTCGCCGCATCGCGCATCATGGGCGGAACCGACGTCGACTTCGGGTCGCTGACCCGCCAGCTGATCGCCAACCTCGGTGAGGACGGGGTCGACCTGAACTTCGGCCATAAGGTCACCGGCCTGGAGCGCAACGGTGCCGGCTGGACGCTGACCGTGAAGAACAAGGCCACCGGGGACAAGCACACCGTGAACGCCAAGTTCGTCTTCGTCGGTGCCGGTGGCGGCGCCTTGCATCTGCTCCAGGCCGCCGGCATCCCCGAAGCCCACGGCTTCGGCGGCTTCCCGGTCTCCGGGCAGTTCCTGCGCAGCACCAACGAGGAGGTCATCTCCCGCCACCATGCCAAGGTCTACGGCCAGGCCTCCGTCGGCGCCCCGCCGATGTCGGTGCCCCACCTGGACACCCGCTTCGTCAACGGCAAGCGTTCGCTCATGTTCGGCCCCTACGGCGGTTTCTCTCCCAAGTTCCTCAAATCAGGTTCCTATATGGACCTGGTGGCCTCGGTCCGTCCGGGCAACCTCATCCCGATGCTGGCCGTCGCCAAGGACAACCTGGGCCTGGTGAAGTACCTGGTCACCGAGGTC
The DNA here is from genome assembly GCF_052377515.1 of Arthrobacter sp. AOP36-C1-22. Lineage (NCBI taxonomy): Bacteria > Bacillati > Actinomycetota > Actinomycetes > Micrococcales > Micrococcaceae > Arthrobacter > Arthrobacter sp. AOP36-C1-22. The sequence goes on from NZ_JBQSWW010000002.1 coordinate 79,787, forward strand.
CTCAAGAGCCGCGAGGCCAAGAACGAGGCCCTGCGCGAGTACTACCCCAACGCCTCGGGCGATGGCTGGGAACTGATCACCGCCGGCCAGCGGGTCCAGGTCATCAAGAAGGACAAGAAACGCGGCGGTGTGCTGCAGTTCGGCACCGAGGTCATCACCAGTGCCGACGGGTCGATCTCGGGTCTGCTCGGCGCTTCGCCCGGCGCTTCGACCGCTGCCCCGATCATGATCGAGGTCCTGCGCCGCTGCTTCCCGCAGAACTTCGCCGGCTGGGAGTCCAAGCTCACCGAGATCGTCCCGAGCTTCGGCGTCAAGCTCAATGAGAATCCCGAGCTGCTTGCCCAGGTCACCGCGGCCACCAACAAGTCCCTCGGACTGAAGTAGCCGGACAGTGCCGGCGACGGTGGGACGGGTACTGCCCGTCCCACCGTTCGTTAACGCCCCGGTCGGCGCCGCCGCCACTCTGCCTCCCCGCACCGCTGGGAATACCGGGGAAACCACCGTGGTTCTTACATGCATACGCATACATTTTCTGGCATACTGAAAGCCGGAGCCACGAAGGAGCACCATGGAAATCGGCGTCTTTTCGGTCAGCGACATCACCGCGGACCCCACCACCGGGCATCTGCCGACCGAGCATGAACGCATCACCGCGATGGTGGCGATCGCGAAGAAGGTCGAAGAGATCGGGATGGACGTCTTCGCCATCGGCGAGCACCACAACCCGCCGTTCTTCTCCTCCTCCCCCACCACCGAGCTGGCCTATATCGCCGCTCTGACCGAACGCATCACCCTCTCCACGGCCACGACCCTGATCACCACGAACGACCCGGTGAAGATCGCCGAGGATTTCGCGATGCTCCAGCATCTGTCGGGCGGCCGGACGGATCTGGTGCTCGGACGCGGGAACACGGCCCCGGTCTACCCCTGGTTCGGCAAGAGCTCGGCGGATGCGGTGGAACTGACCGTGGAGAACTACCATCTGCTGCGCCGCCTCTGGGACGAGGAGAACGTCTCCTGGTCCGGCAAGCACCGTACGGCGCTGCAGAACTTCACCTCCACCCCGCGTCCGCTGGATTCCGTTGCCCCCTTCGTCTGGCACGGTTCCATCCGTACCCCGCAGGTCGCGGAGATCGCCGCCTACTACGGTGACGGGTTCTTCGCCAACAACATCTTCTGGCCCAAGGAGCACTACCAGGAGCTGATCGGCCTCTACCGGCAACGTTTCGAGCACTACGGCCACGGCCGGGCCGACCAGGCCTATGTGGGCCTGGGCGGACAGTTCTACCTGGCCGAAAACTCGCAGGACGCCGTGGCACAATTCCGCCCGTACTTCGACAAGGCCCCGGTCTATGGCCACGGACCCTCGCTGGAGGATTTCACCGCCCAGACGCCCTTGACCGTCGGCAGCCCGCAGCAGATGATCGAGAAGACGCTCACGTTCCAGGAATACTTCGGTGACTACCACCGCCAGCTCTTCCTGGTCGATCACGCCGGTCTGCCCCTGAAGACGGTGTTGAACCAGTTGGATCTGTTCGGCGAGCGGGTCCTGCCCGAGCTGCGGGCCGAATATGCCCGGCGTAAACCCGCGGACCATCCGGAACCCCCGACCCACGCCAACCTGCTGGCAGCGCGGCGGGCAGGCATCAAACCGGCCACCGCCCGCAACGAGGTCCCGCTGCCGGCCACCACCTTCGAGGAGTCCCATGTCTAGGCCCGCCACCCTCCGTGAAACCACGCAGGCCTGGGAAGCGCTTTTCCGGGCCCAGGTGGCCATCATGCGTCGGCTCCAACGCCATCCGGCCTTCAAACGACTCACGATGCGCGAATACGACGTGCTCGTCACCCTGGACCGCTGCCCCGAGGGCGGGATCCGGTTGGGCGAACTCAACGAGGACGTCCTGCTCAGCCAACCCAGCCTCAGCCGGATGGTCGACCGGCTCGAGGCCAAGGGGTACATCACCCGGACCGTGGACCCGGTGGACCAGCGGGCGATGCGGCTACGGCTGACCGAGGACGGGCGCAGGATCCAACGCGAGATCGGCCGCGAGCATGTCCGACACATCCACGAGGTGATGGGATCCGGGCTCTCCGTGGATGAATTCGCCGAATTGACCCGGCTGACCCGCAAACTGGGGGCCTCCGTCCAGGCCAGGGACTGACCCCCGGTCCACCCCCGGTCCACCCCCGGGCCGCCGCGTCCCTAGAATGGGTGGATGAGCGCCCATCTCGTGGCCAAGGACCTCGCTGGAGGTCCTGCCCACCGCACCTTGTTTTCCGGTTTGAGCTTCACCGTCGCCCCCGGCGACGTGGTCGGGGTGGTCGGTGCCAACGGGGCCGGTAAATCCACGCTGCTGCGCCTGCTCGCCGGACTGGACACCCCCCGCTCCGGTTCGGTCACCGCCTCCCCCGACGGGGCCTTCATCGGCTGGCTGCCGCAGGAGCACGAACGCCGCCCCGGGGAGAGCATCGCCGACCATCTGGCCCGTCGGACCGGTTGCGCCCAGGCCACCGTGGCCATGGAAGCCACCGCCGAAGCCCTGGCCACCGGGGCCCGCGGTGCCGAGGACGCCTACTCGGAGGCCTTCGACCACTGGATGGCCTCCGGGGCGGCCGACCTCGAGGACAGGATCGCCCCGGTGCTGGCCGAACTGGGGTTGGAACTGGACCCCTCCACCGTGATGACGGCGCTCTCCGGGGGCCAGGCCGCCCGGGTCGGTCTGGCGGCCCTGCTGCTCTCCCGCTTCGACCTGGTGCTGCTGGACGAGCCGACCAACGACCTGGATCTGGCGGGGCTCCAACGACTGGAAGCCTTCGTACGGGGACTGCGCACCGGCGTCGTGCTGGTCTCCCACGACCGCGAATTCCTCTCCCGGTGCGTCAGTACGATCGTGGAACTGGACCTGCCCCAGCAGCAGGTCTCGGTCTACGACGGCGGATATGACGCCTACCTGGCCGAACGCCAGGTGGCCCGCCGGCATGCCCGGGAGGCCTATGAGGAGTTCGCGGAGAAGAAGTCGGAGCTGGTGTCCCGGGCCCGGACCCAGCGCGAATGGTCCTCCCAGGGGGTGCGCAACGCGATGCGCAAGGCCCCGGACAACGACAAGATCCGTCGTCGGGCCAGCATGGAGTCCACGGAGAAGCAGGCACAGAAGGTCAGGCAGATGGAGTCGCGGATCGCCCGCTTGGACGAGGTGGAGGAGCCGCGCAAGGAATGGGTACTGCAGTTCTCCATCGGCACCGCCCCCCGCTCCTCATCGGTGGTGGCCACGCTCAATGACGTGGTGTTGACCCAGGGCTCATTCACTCTCGGCCCGGTCTCGCTGCAGGTCAACGCCGGCGACCGGATCGGCATCACCGGGCCCAATGGGGCCGGCAAGTCGACCCTGCTGCGGCTGCTCTTGGGCTGGACGGCCCCGGATCAGGGGACGGCGTCCCTGGGGGCCAGCGTGGCCATCGGAGAGATCGACCAGGCCCGGGGGCAACTGGAGGACGGCCTGGCCCTGGGCGAGTCGTTCGCCCGGGTCGTCCCGTCGATGGATCCCGCGGGGATCAGGACGCTGCTGGCCAAATTCGGGTTGAAGGCCGACCAGAGCACCAGCCTGGTCTCGGAGCTTTCCCCGGGCGAGCGGACGCGGGCCTCACTGGCCCTGTTGCAGGCCCGCGGAGTCAATCTGCTGGTGCTCGACGAACCGACCAACCATCTGGATCTGGCGGCGATCGAGCAGCTCGAGGAGGCACTGGAGTCCTATACCGGGGCGTTGCTGCTGGTCAGCCACGACCGCCGGCTGTTGGAGAACGTCCGCCTGGACCACCGGTGGGCCGTGGCGGATGGGCGGGTCGACGTCGCCGCCGCCCGCTAGGGACCCCACCAGTCGGTGGCGGGAACCGCGGGGCCTAGTAGTGGCCGGGGTGGCGGCGCTTGGCCATCCCGATGAGCCCGAAGACGACCATGACCAGGCCGATGATGACGCCGAGCCAGAGCGAGGTGTGCGTCTGGTCCACGAAAGGGTTCTGCACCAGCACTGCGGAGGTGCCGTAGATCGCGATGATCACCAGCCCCAGCACGAACCAGACGATTCCCGTGCGGTCACGACTTTTCGTTGTTGCTTCCTTCGTTGCCATGGCAGGCTCCCTTCCACCGGTGGAAGAGGCGACCGGCTGTTCCGGGGGGTCTCTTCGTCGTGCCATTCCGACCCGTGCCTCGCCTCATGCGCCGAAGACGGCCGGTCCTTTCAATTTACGCCTCCTCGGGCCGTGCGACAACGCGGGCCGGCGCCGTGTCGGTGACTGCCTGGACCGCGGCGACGACGGCGCGGGCCGCGGTGCTCAGTTGCACCTCGGTGGTCTCGGCGGTGAAACTCAGCCGCACCGCGGTGCGGGCGACGTCGGGGTCGAGCCCCAGGCCCAGCAGGACCGGTGAGGGGTCGGTGGATCCAGCGGCGCAGGCCGAGCCCGAGGAGCAGATGACCCCGCGGCGTTCCAGCTCCAACAGGATCGTTTCCCCGTTGGCCCCGGGAAAGACGAAGGACACGATGCCCGGCACCCGCCGCCCGCGGTCCCCGGTGAGCAGTGCCGCTTCCTGCCCGGGGGCCCGTCCGTGGTTGAGCCCGTCCAGGACGGTATCGATCAGCTGTTCGGTCCGGTCCCGGGTCGTCTCGAAGGCTTCCACCTGGGAGGCCGCCAACCGTAGGGCGGTGGCCGTGGAGACGGCTCCTGCGATGTTCTCGGTCCCCGAACGGCGCCCGCGTTCCTGTCCCCCGCCATGGATCCCGGGTTCCAGGGCCAGTTTCCCGCGGATCATGGCCAGCCCGGCCCCCTTCATCCCGCCGAGCTTATGTCCCGAGAGGCTGAGGGCATCCAGGTCCCTGGCCAGTTCGGCGATGGGCAGCCAGCCGGCCGCTTGGACGACGTCGGCATGCATCAACGCCCCCACCGCATGGGTGGCGGCGGAGATCTCCGGCAGGGGCTGGATGGTGCCGATCTCGTTGTTCACTGCCATGACGGTGACCAGCGTCGTGTCCTCCCGCAGCAGGGCGGTGAGTTCCGCGGGGTCCACCAGTCCCCCGGGGCCCACGGGGACGATGTCGATGGTGAACCCGTGGTGGCGCTGCAGGTAGTCGCAGGCCTCCCGGACCGAGGAGTGTTCGATTCCCGAGCGGATGACGTGTCTGCCGCGGGGGTTGGCCAGGGCCAGACCGATGATCGCCAGGTTGTTCGCCTCGGTACCACCGGAGGTGAACACAATGTCCCCGGTGCGCACCCCCAGGGTGCCGGCCGCCGTGGTGCGAGCGTAGTCCAGCGCCCGGGCCGCGGTCTCCCCGATGCCGTGGGTGCTGGAGGGGTTGCCGAAGTCCCGGGCCATCAGCGGCCAGACGAGCTCGAGGATCTGCTGTTTGACCGGGGTGGTGGCGGCGGCGTCGAGATAGATCATGCCCGCACCGTGCCCTGCGCTTGAGGGGCGCCGGCAATCGGGGTGCCGGGGGCCCGGCTGGCGCCGAGGCGCATGTCCAGTCCCACGTCCAGCGCCCGGACCGAATGGGTCAGTGCTCCGGAGGAGATGACGTCGACCCCGGTGGCCGCCAAGGCGGCGACGGTATCCAGGGTGACGTTCCCCGAGGCCTCCACATAGGCGGCCCCGTTGATCCGTCGCACCCCTTCGACGAGGTCTTCGACGGTGAAGTTGTCGAGCATGATCGTATCCACCCCGGCGGCCAGGACAGCTTCGAGCTGGTCGAGCCCGTCGATCTCCACCTCGAAGTGCACGGTGTGTCCGAGCCGGGCGCGGGCGGCACGCAGGGCGGCGGTCAGCTCGGCCCCGGTGCCCAGCAGGGCCAGGTGGTTGTCCTTGGCCATCACGGCCTCGGAGAGGGAGCCACGGTGGTTGTGTCCGCCGCCGCAGCGCACCGCGTAGCGTTCCAGGGCCCGCAGCCCCGGGGTGGTCTTGCGGGTGTCGGCGATCCGCGTGCCGGTGCCGGCGACGGCGTCGACGAAGGCCCGGGTCAGGGTGGCGATCCCGGAGAGGCGTTGGAGCAGGTTCAGTGCCACCCGTTCACCGGCGAGCACCGAACGGGCCGATCCCCTCACGGTGGCCAGCACGTCCCCTGCGGCGAACTCCTGCCCATCGGCGAGCGCGAATTCCACGGTGGTGGTCGGATCGGTCCGGGTCATGGTGGTCGAGAAGATGCCCAGGCCGCTGGCGATGCCCGGTTCCCTGGCGATCACGTCGGCGGTCGCCGTGGCGTGGACGGGCAGCAGGACGTTCCCGGTCAGGTCCCCGGTGGGGTTGTCTTCGGCGAGCGCCGCGTCGACGAGGCTCTCGATGACACGTTGCGGCACGGGCATCGGCTCGGGTGTCTCTACAGCGGCAGAGTGGGCCCCGGTGGTGGGGCCGTGGTGCAGGGTGGTCATTCGTTCCTCAGGGGTTGGGGCTGCCGGTCAGCAGCAGGTCGTTGCTGCCCGTCCCGGCGGAGGTATCAGGTGTGGGTGTCCGGGTGGCCCGGACGAAGCCGGTGCGGACCCGTCGGGGTGCGGCGGTGGGTGGCGGGGCATCGGTGCGGTAGTGGGCGCCGATGGAGGTGGTGCGGGCCAGCGCGGCTTCGGCGATGAGGCGCCCCACGGTGATCAGGTGGCCCAGTTCGGCCTCCTCCCGTGTCCTTGCTCCCGGGCCCGAGGGCGCGGCGGTCAGTGTAGCCACGGCTTTGGCCAGTCCCTCCCCGGTGCGTTCGACCCCCAGCCGGGCGGTGGCCAACTCCTGGAGCCCTTCGAGGCTCAGCGGTGCCGCCGCGGGATCGGTGGCCCCGTCACTGAGTTCGAACACATAATCGATCGCGGTGGGGGTGCAGGCCTCCCCGGCGTCGTCGGCCCCCAGGGAGGAGGCCGCTCCGAAGCCGTGGACGAGTGCTTCGAGCAGCGAGTTGGAGGCCAGCCGGTTGGCCCCGTGGGTTCCGGTGCAGGCCGCCTCCCCTGCCACCCGCAGTCCGGGCACGGTGGTGCGTCCACACCCGTCGGCATGGACCCCGCCCATCCAGTAGTGCTGGGCCTCGGTGACCGGGACCGGTGCGGCGGCCAGGTCCAGGCCCAGGGCGGCCAGACGGGTGGTGATGGAGGGGAACCGGCGGGCCAGATACCCCTGCCCCTTCGCGTCCTCCACGGCCCGGGCGTCCAGGAACACCTGTCCTCCCGTGGCGTGGACGTGGTGGATGGCCCGGGCCACGACGTCGCGGGGCGCCAGTTCGGCCGCCGGGTGCACCCCGGTCATGAAGCGGTGCCCGTCACCGTCGATCAGTATCGCACCCTCCCCCCGGACGGCTTCGGAGACCATGAACCTGCCGGCACGGACCAGGGTCGGATGGAACTGGACGAATTCGGCATCCACCATCAGGGCTCCGGCCCGCCACGCCAGGGCGGCCCCGTCGCCGGTGGCCCCCGCGGGGTTGGTGGTCCATCCGTACAGCGAGCCGATCCCCCCGGTGGCCAGGAGCACGACGTCGGCCTCGAGCCGGATGGCCTCTGCCCCCTGGAGGTACCGCAGGCCGGTGACCACCCCGGCGTCGTCCACCAGGTCGGTGACGAAGGCGTGTTCGAGGATCTCCAGGCGTCCCTGCCCGGCGAGCCGGCGGCAGAGGTCAATGAGCGCCGAGGCGATCACCTTCCCGGTGGAGTCCCCGCCGGCGTGCAGGATGCGGGCGTGGGTGTGGGCGGCTTCGAGCCCCAGGGCCGGATGCTCCCCGGAGGGTTCGGCGTCGAAGTCGGTGCCCAGTGCCATCAGGGCTTCGATATGCCCCCAGGCGGAGGAGCAGAGAGCCCTCACGGCGGCCGGGTCGTTCAGCCGTGCCCCTGCCGTGAGGGTGTCCTCGATATGGCTGGCCACCTGATCCCCGCGGGATGTCCCCCGGGGTCCGACGGCGGCGATCCCGCCCTGGGCGTACCAGCTGTTCGAATCGGCCAGGGCGTCCTTGGTGAGCAGGGTGACCCGGTGGCCGTGTTCGACGGCGGTGATCGCCGCATAGAGCCCGGCGACCCCCGATCCGACGACCGCCAGTTCCAGCGGCTTCCTCACGGTTTAGCCGCCAGCATCCGTTCCAGGGCCACCCGGGCGTTGGCGGCATCGGTTGCGGGGACGGAGATCTGGTTGACCACGCGTCCGGCGACGAGTTCCTCCAGGACCCAGGCGATGTAGCCCGGGTGGATCCGGTACATCGTCGAGCAGGGGCAGATCACCGGGTCCAGGCAGAAGATGGTGTGCTGCGGGTACTGGTCGGCGAGCCGGTTGACCATGTTGATCTCGGTGCCGATCGCGAAGGTGGTCGGCTCGGTGGCGGCGGCGACGGCCTTCTGGATGAAGTCGGTGGATCCTGCCGAGTCGGCGGCGTCGACGACCTCCATGGGGCATTCGGGGTGGACGATGACGTTCACCCCCGGGTATTCGGCACGCGCCTTGTCGATCTGGCCGGTGTTGAACCTGCGGTGCACCGAGCAGAAGCCGTGCCAGAGCAGGACCTTCGCGTTCTGGAGCGCCTCGGGGGTGTTCCCGCCCAACGGCTTGGCCGGGGACCACAGCGGCATCTGCTCCAGGTCGATGCCCAGCGCCTTGGCGGTGTTGCGGCCCAGGTGCTGGTCGGGGAAGAACAGGACCCGCTGGCCGCGTTCGAACGCCCATTCGAGCACGGTCGTGGCATTGGAGGAGGTGCATACGATCCCCCCGTTGCGTCCCACGAAGGCCTTCAGCGCCGCGGAGGAGTTCATGTAGGTCACCGGGATGACGGGGACCCGCCCCTCGGAGTCGGCTTCGGTGCCGTAGATCTCCTCGAGCTGTTCCCAGCATTCCTCCACGGAGGATTCATCGGCCATATCCGCCATGGAGCAGCCGGCGGCCAGGTTGGGCAGGATGACCTTCTGCGCGTCCTTCGAGAGGATGTCGGCGGTCTCGGCCATGAAGTGGACCCCGCAGAACACGATGTATTCGGCTTCTTCGCGGTTCAGCGCCTGGTTGGCCAGCTGGAAGGAGTCCCCGATGAAGTCCGCGTACTGCACGACCTCGTCGCGCTGGTAGAAGTGTCCGAGCACCACCAGCCGCTCGCCCAGGGTCTCCTGGGCCGCACGGATGCGTTCGTCGAGTTCGGCGTCGTCGGCGGTGCGGTATTTCTCGGGGATGACCCCCTGTTGCGGGGTGTCCTCAGGGGCGACGTCATCCATCGAGGAGCCGGGGCCGTAGGAGGGCAGCCCGGTGTCGAGGTCCCAGGGTGTTTTCACCAGTTCGGAGGTGCAGACCCCCGAGTCCGCGGTGTCCCCGACCGGGGTCAGGGTGAGCTGGGCGATGGTGTTGTTGACACTGGTCATGATCTATCCCGTTGTTCTTCCGTGTTGGTGTTCTCTTGCGGTACCGCGGCGGTGTCCCCCGCGTACCGGTACAGGCGCGGTGGGCGGTGCTTGCCCCCGTGCAGGTATTCGTCGGTGGCCTCGATGCCGGGGGCTCCGCGCAGGTGGCGGCGGAAGTTCGCGGCGTCGAGGCGGCGATCCAAGACGGCCTCGTAGACCTCCTGGACCTGGGCCAGGGTGAAGCGTGGGCCCAGGAAGCGGTGGGCGATGGATCCGTATTCGACCTTGTTCCGCAGCCGCCACAGGGCGTAGCGGACGATCTCGGCGTGGTCGAAGGCCAGGGCCTCGATGACGGCGTCGTCGCGGGCCGGGAACCAGGCCACGTTGGGGTCCTTCAGCAGCCGCTCCCGGTGTGTCGGGGCCCCGCCGGCGTCGGGGGCGGCTTCGGTGCCTTGCTCGTCGTCTTCCCGGACCAGGGCCCAATACACGATCGAGACGACCCGGTGGGCCGGGGACCGGTCCAGCCCGCCGAAGGCGTAGAGCTGTTCGAGGTGGCTGGGGGCCAGACCGGTGGTGGCCCGCAGGTTCGCTGCGGCGGCATCCTGCAACGTCTGCCGGGCCCCCAGCGGACCACCCGGCAGCGCCCATTGACCGCGGTAGGGTTCGCGGGTCCTGCGGATCAGTGGCAGCCAGAGCGTGGGCCTGCCGACCGCCTCGCCGTCGTCGGCCTCGTCCCGCAGGGCGAAGATCACCGTCGAGACAGCCAGTTCCGGGCTCATGGCCTGGCGTTCGGAGACATTGGCGAACTCCATTCCGGCTCCTTCCCGACGCAGTTCCGACTTATTGTCGAAGTGACAATAAGTCAGCATACGTGGGTGGCCGGGCATTTCCAACACCCATGACGCAGGTTTTGAGCTCCGGCCTCCGTCCTCTACCGGCCGGCCACATCGTCGTCGTCGAGCAGGACCTCCTCGATCCGTACGGCGCGGAAGGGAGAGGCGGCCAGCAGCATCATGCCTGCGGCAATGAATCCCGCGGCGACCCACAAGGCAGCACCAACACCCGCCACGGTGGCGATGAACCCGCCCACAGGGGCCCCGAGAACGATCATCCCGCGGTTGGCCGAACGGCGGACCGACGTCATCCGGGCGATCATCGCATCGGGTGTCAGTCCCTGCCAGAAGCCCATCTCCAATGGACTTTCGGCCCCCATGGCCACACCCCAAAGCAGCTGTGCCGCCCCCAGGCACACCAAGAGGGCGACCCGCCCCCCGGAGGCGGGCGACAGTTGCGGCAGTAGCGAGGCGATGAGGGCCAAAGCCACCACGGAGAGGGCCTCGAGACCACGGGCCAGGACGACGACGCGGCCCGTCCCCCACCGTTCTCCACACCGGGCGGAGACGCTGGTACCCACCACTGCTCCGACACCCGCGCAGCTCAGAACCACCCCCAGATCGAGGGGACCCAGCCCGGCAGCCTGCAGGATGAGCACCGGCAGGGCCGTGCCCACTATCGCCGATCCGATGAACCACACATGCGTGCTCCAGGCCAGTGGACCCAAGTAGTGGTGCCCATAGAGCCAACGCACCGATTCGGCCACCCGCGAGCGTAGGCTCGGCCCCTTCCCGCGGTCCTTGGAGACACTGTCATTCCCCGCAGGGCGTCCGGGCAGAGTGGCCACCACGATTCCTGAGAACAGGAAGCTTCCGGCGTCGAGCAGCAGGGCCCAGGGCGCCGTGAGCACGGCGACCAGGCCGCCCGCCACCGCAGCTCCGATGGTCTGGGCCACCGTGCCGCTCTGCTCCAGACGGACGTTGGCCCTGACCAACAACTTCCGCGGCACCAGCTGCGGGATGAAGCATTGGTAGGCGGCATCGCCCACCAGCGACAGAACCCCGAAGCCGAAGACCAACGCAACGACAGCGGGAACGGACAGCCATCCCGACACCCCTCCGAGGCACAGCACCCCCAGCAGGACCGCCCGACCGAGGTCGGCCACCATGAGGGCACTGCGTCGGCTGAAGCGATCCACCCAGATCCCGGCCACGAGCCCGAAGATCAGGTACGGCGCCCACCGGGCGGCACTGACCCACCCCTGGTCCTGCGCGTTTCCACCCAAGGTCACCAGGACCAGGACGGCGAGCGCGACGGAGGTGACGTAGGTGCCGAAGTCCGAGACGGTGGACGCGGCCCAGAATCGGACGAACGGGCCATGCGGGCGCAACCGTCCGGGACTGCGTGGCGCGCTCATGGTGTCGAGGCTACTGCAGCGGCCCCCCGCCGAGGCGGCACCCCGGCCACCACCATCCTGATCCCCGCCCCTGCCTGGGTCATGGGTTCGGTCGTGATGGTGATCGACGGGCCGTCGGCCATCATCACGGTCGCGGTGGACCGGGGTGTCAGCGAGGCGCAACCTGCCATCGCCCTGACGCCGCCCGCTGCCGGGGACATGGGTGCGAGTTCATGTTGGTCTCCGTGGAGACACCGGCCGCGGCGACGCCTGCCCTGCCCCCACGCTAGGGCCCGGCCGGGCGCGGAACCAGCGAGGGGCCCTCTTGCCTTTCGTGGCCGAAACACGTGTTTTCCCCGCACGGATACTCGGATCCCGGCGGCGGGCCGATTAAAAACTCCCCGTCGCAGGGTTGGGTCGTTCAGCCGCCGAACCCGGGCTCGAACTTCCATCCTTCGGCGAAGAAGTGTCGTTCACCCAGGGGATGGTCCGGATGCTTCTCCAGCCATTGCTCCTGCGCGGCGAGCAATTCGGCGGTCGCCTCCCAGGTTTCCCCGGTCGATGGCGGATGCACTCCGGCATCGCGGGCAATGGAACGCAGTTCCTGATCCGTGTACTCGGCCAGCTCCTCGGGCCCGAGGTGCCGATCCCAGAGGAACCGGGCGAGCTTCTTGGCCTTGGTCGCCCGGTTGTTCATCGCCCGCGCCGTGCTGCCGAAGGCATTGGGGTCCTGGCTCATGCCTCTATTCCTCTCACCGTGGACAAGGCCAGCAGCCTACCAAGCGGGGATGGGCGTGTGGGCCATGATCCGAGCCCGGGCTCACCCCCAGAGTGCCGAGTAGCCCCTGATCCAGCCACCGGTGACGCCGAGACCCAACACCACCACCAAAACGGTGAGCACACCGAAAGCCATGATCCAGTCGGCTCGTTCGACCCGGATGGGCTTCCAGACGGTTCTCGGAGCCAACCCCAGGCCGCGGGACTCCATGGATTGGGCCATGCGCTCCCCCCGGCGCAGCGAGACCACCAGCAGGGAGAAGGCAGCGTGGCCGAACTCCCGGATCCCGGGCCGGCGCACCCCCGGGGCCGGTGCGGGGGCCCGCACCGACTGGGCTTGCCGGATGGTCTGCCAGGTGCCGGGCATGTCCTGGAGCATCTGGTACCCGGCCAGGATCGCATGACAGAGCCGTGGGCCCAGCCGGGCCTGCTGATGCAGGCTGTCGGTCAGGGCCACGGCGTCGGTGGAGAAGACGAAACCGATCGACAGCACCCCCAGGACGAAGGTGCGCAACGCCAGGGAGGCACCCAGGGTCACCCCTTCGACGCTGGCCTGCAGGCCCAGGACCGTGAACAGTTCCTCCCCCGGCCGGGTGATGGCGTTGATCATGAGCATCCCGAGGGCGAACCCCAGGAACGGGATATGGGCCAGCAGCAGCATCCGGGGTGAGGGCCGGCCCCAGATCAGCACGGCGGCCAGCGCCAACGGATACAGCAGGGCGGGGGTCAGCGGATCGAAGACGAACAGCAGTGCGAAGGAGACCACGAACAACACGGCGAGCTTCATCGTGGGGTTGCGCCGCCCCAACGGCGTGGCCGTGTTCACCCAGGGCAGGGGGCCCGCGCTCACGACTGCACCTGCATCCCGGGCACCGGGGAGACTTCCCGATCCAGCCCGTCCAGGATGGCCCTGATCGCCTCAGGGCGGTCCTCGACCTCCACCAGCCAGTCCAGCAACGGGGGCAGCACGATCCCGGCCCGGGACAGCACCCCCCGGTCGCCCAGCACCTCGAAGATCGGCCCCTCGGCGATGATTGTGCCCCCGGCGATGACGATCCCCCGATGGGCCAGGGTGGCGACGCTGCGCAGATCATGGCTGGAAAACAGGATCGACTGCCCCTCGGCCGCGGCGTCCCGGAAGGCTGCCATCATCGAGATCGTGGCCTTTCGGTCCAACCCGAAGCCCGGTTCGTCGGCCAGCAGGGTGGCGCGCGAATGGGCGAGCATGGCCGCGACGCTGAGCCGGCGCTTTTCCCCGCCCGAGAGCCGGAAGGGGTTGGCCTCCGCCAGATGGGTCAGCCGGTGTTCGGCCAGCAGGGCCTCGATCCGCTCGTCGGCGGGACGACCATTGATGACCGCGGGCAGGCCATGGCCGATCTCCTCGCGGACCGTGGAGGCCACGAACTGGTGTTCGGGGTTCTGGAACACCATCCCGGGGCGGTCCCCCGTCACCGTGCCGGACAGCGGTGCCAGCAGCCCGGCCAGGGACAGCAGCAGGCTGCTCTTGCCCGTCCCGTTGGCGCCCAGCAGGGCCGTGATCTCCCCGGAATGCAGTTCCAGGTCGATGCCTTCCAGCTGGGCGGTGATGGTTTCCGGGTCGCGCCGGCGTTTCCTGGCCGATGCCGGGGCCCGGGTGACCGAGAGCCCCTGCGCGGATAGGACGACCCCGCCGCGGGCCGGTGCCGGAACCGTGGGCCGGTCCTGCGCCCACCCGAGCAGTCGGTCCCGGATGATCGGGCAGGCCAGCCCTCCCCCGGTGCCGAAGGCCGCCTGCAGTTCGGTGTCCAGCGGTGTCCAGCACCCCGCAGCCACCAACCGTCTGGACCACTGCTCCAGCACGGTCGGCGTGGGGCCGTCCGCCAGCAGGGTTCCTGCGGCATCGAGCACGATGGCCCGGGCAGGGAGCCCCGCGACGCCGTCGGTTCCCGCGTACTCGTCGATGCGGTGTTCCACCAGCACGACGGCGGGGCCGCGCGTTTCCACGGCCCGGTCGATGGCCCGGCGCACCGAGGAGATGCCCTCGGCGTCGAGCATCGAGGTGGGTTCGTCGAGCAACAGCACCGGGGGCTCCGCGACCAGGCTGGCCGCCAGGGCCACCCGTTGGCCTTCACCGCCGGAGAGCTGCCGGGTGGATCTGCCTCGCAGCCCGGTTCCGTTGATGTGTTCCAGCGCCGCGTCGATCAGGGCGTCGATCCGGGGTGGGGCCACCGCATGGTTTTCCAGCGGAAGGGCGATCTCCCGGTCCACATCGGGCATGCACATCGCCGATTCGGGGTCCTGGGCCAGGACGCCCACGGTCCGGGAGAGCTCGGCAACACTGCTGTGGGCGGTGTCCTGGCCGGCCACGAGGACCCGGCCGGTGGTGCGGGCCGCCACCGAATGCGGGATGACCCCGGTCATCAGCGCCAGCAACGTGGATTTCCCGGCCCCCGAGGGGCCCAGGATGATGACCTGCTCCCCGGCGTCCAGGCCCAGCGACACCTCCTGCAGCACCGGTGCCGCCCGCCGGGGGTAGTGCACCGTGGCCTCCTGAAGCGCGATCACCGCCGCGCCCACCGGTTTCATGCTCCCCCGGTGGTGGGCAGATCGCGTCCGATGGCGTAGTTGTCCACCACGCCGGTCTTCGCCAGGGCGTTGACCGTCCGGCGGGCCAGCAGCCCGCCGAGGATGAGACCGGACAGCAGTTGGACGACGAGCCGGATGACGAAGAAGTCCTGCCCGTACCATCCGAAGCGGAAGGCCGAGACGGCGAAGGCCAGCCCGGCCCCGAGCAGCCCCGAGCAGGCGTACACGCCCCAGCTGAAGGACCGGTAGCGGCGCAGGGCGAAGGGCAGTTCGCTGCCCAGACCCTGAATGGCGGCCACGAGGAAGAGCATCGGCCCCGCCGTTGAACCGAGGAAAACGACTTCCACCCCGCCGGCGATGACCTCGGCCAGGATCCCGGCGCCGGGGCGTCTGATGATGGCGACGGCGATCGGGGCGACGATCAGCCACCCGCCGAAGAGTAGATGCGAGGAGAGGTCCCCGAACGGGCCCATCAGCAGGGTCAGCCCGGCCGATGCCTGGACCAGGGCCCAGTAGAGGAACCCGAAGACGACCCCCAGGACCACGATGAGCACCAGGTCCTTGAGGTCGAAGGAAAAGCGTCCCCGCGCCGGTACTGGCGTGGTGGATGGCGGCGTTGTCGAGTGCACTGTCGTGCCCCTTCCGTTGAGTGAACAGGGCACGGGATTCAGAGTTTTGCCTCCCTGCGCTGGCATGACCCAGATCAGGTTCGACGGTCGAAGCTTGATCAGCTTCCTCTCAGCCCGGCTCACCGGACTCCCGTGTTCAGCACAGACTGTACACGGGGACACGAAGTTGTCGAATCGCCACGTCACGTGTGTAGGCTGTGGTGCAGTGACACGGGGTGCCACGATTTCCTGGCTGAGAGAACACCCGTTGAACCTGATCTAGTTCGAACTAGCGAAGGGATGTTGCAGGTGTTTCTCCACCTAGACCCCCATTTTGGAAGGTCCTGCCGGACCGCTGCCCCACTGCCCGGTACCAGCTTGTCCAGGTTGCGTCCGCCCTGGCGTCCGGCGGCTTGTCGAGGACCCGCCCGGCCAGGCGTTTAGCGTCTGCCCACCAGCTGCACCGCAACCAAGAATCCTGCCCGAAGCCTGCTCTCCGCCGTCGGGCAGGACAGCACGTGAACGATGCTGCCCACAGTGCTTGCCGCGCCATTCCTTACTCTCCCCGGGCGACTCCGCCTCCGGGGCCCCCTCGCCATTTCCACCACCCCCTGCCCTCGGCAGCCATGAAAGTGAGACCAGATGAACCTCTCCGACCAGCTTGTCCTCGTCACCGGAGGCGCCCGCGGTTTGGGCCGTCACATCGTGACGGCCTTCGCCGGGCAAGGCGCCCGCGTCATCATCAACTACCGCCAATCCGCCCAGGCCGCTCAGGAGCTCGCCTCCACCCTGGGGCCCGACCGCGCCCTGGCCGTCCAGGCGGATGTCACCGATCCGGCACAGGTCGCCACCATGCTCGAGACCGCCCAGGCCCATTTCGGTTCCCCCGTGACCACCGTGGTGAACAACGCGTTGGCCGATTTCTCCTTCAACGGCGAGGCCCGCTCCTCGGCCGCAGACATTGGGTGGGAGGAGTTCACCACCCAGTTCTCCGGCAGTGTCCGCGGCGCCCTGAACACCTCCCAGGCCGCCCTGCCGGGGATGCGCGAACACGGCTTCGGGCGGATCATCAACATCGGCACCAACCTCTTCCAAAACCCGGTGGTCCCGTACCACGACTACACCGCCTCCAAGGCCGCCCTGTTGGCGCTGACCCGCACACTCGCCGCCGATCTGGGCCAACACGAGGTCTCGGTGAACATGGTCTCCGGCGGCCTGCTGCGGACCACCGATGCCAGCGCCGCCACCCCCGAGGAGGTCTTCGACTTCATCGCCTCCTCCACCCCGTTGCGCAAGGTGACCACCCCCGCCGAATTCGCCGACGCCATCCTGTTCTTCGCCTCCCCCTGGGCCCGTGCGGTCACCGGACAGAACCTGGTGGTCGACGGCGGACTGGTGATGAACTAATAATGAGCGCACACAGCAGCGACACAGCACCACGCCAACTACATTTCAACGCCTTCCTCAACGCCTGCGGGCACCACCAGGCCGCCTGGCGCCACCCGGGCTCAGCGGTCGAACAGCTGGGGGACATCGAGCATTACGAACGGCTGGCCCGGACCGCCGAGACCGGCCTGTTCGACGCGGTGTTCTTCGCCGATGGGCATTCGGCAGGGAATCCGTCAGTGGGTCCACGGTGGTTCTTCGAACCGTTGACGGCCCTGGCCGCCATGGCACGGAACACCAGCCGCATCGGGCTGATCTCCACCGTCTCCACCACCTTCTACACCCCGTACCACGCGGCACGGATGCTCGCGTCGCTGGACCACATCAGCGCCGGGCGCATCGGGTGGAACGTGGTGACCTCGATGTTCGACGCCGAGGCACGCAACCACTCAATGGATGCCATGCCGGCCAGCCCCGAGCGTTATGCCCGGGCGGCCGAGTTCATCGACGTCGCGCTGGGACTATGGGATTCCTGGGCCGACGACGCCGTGTTGGCCGACAGGGAAGGGCTTTTCGCCGATCCCGAGAAAGTCAGACCCATCAACCACGACGGCGAGCATTTCAGCGTCGACGGGCCGCTGAACGTGCCCCGGGGCCCGCAGGGCCGGCCGGTCCTGTTCCAGGCGGGGGCCTCCGAGTCCGGCCGCCAGCTGGCGGCACGCCATGCCGAGGGCATCTATGCGGTGGCCTACGATCTGGCCAGTGGACAGGACTACTACGCGGACCTGAAGCGGCGCATTGCCGCCGAAGGCAGGGACCCGTCCAAGGTCGCGATCATGCCCGGCCTGGTCACCTTCCTGGGGTCCACCGAGGCCGAGGCGCTGGCCGGGCAGGCCGAGGTGGACGCCCTGCTGCCCACCGAACAGTCGCTGGCCCAGCTGGGGATGTTCATCGGGCAGGATTGCCGCGACTGGGACCTCGACGCACCGGTTCCGACCCTGCCACCGGCGAGTGAATTCACCGGCCCGCAGGGCAGGTACGCCACGATCCTGCGCATCGTGGAGGCCGAACGTCCCACGGTGCGGCAACTGCTGGGCCGGTTGGCCGCAGGAGGCGGCCATTGCACGATGGTGGGGACCCCGGAGCAGGTGGCCGACTCCATCGAACGTTGGTTCGTTTCGGGGGCCGCCGATGGCTTCAACCTGATGCCGCCGATGCTGCCTGACTCCCTGGAGGAGTTCGTGGACCGGGTGGTGCCGGTGTTGCAACGTCGGGGGCTCTACCGCACCGAATACTCGACCGACACCCTGCGCGGGCATCTGGGGCTGGAGCGGCCGGTGGCCTAAGCCGCCACCGGCCCCTCAGGGCTCAGCCCCGTTGGGCGGCGGCGCGGGCCAACGGCAGCATGCGTAGGGCGATGGGCGAGTTCAGCACCACCAGCGAGGAACTGCGCAGCACGGTCCGGGTGGCAATGATCGCGTCCAGGACCCGTTGCAGGTCGTCGTTGGACGTGGCCACGATGGTGGCCATCAGGTCGGACTCGCCCGAGACGGTCTGGAGTTCGAGCACCTCGGGGACCTCGGACAGGGCGGCGGCCACACCGTCGTGACCGGCATCCTGGTGGATCACCAGGGAACAGTAGGCGCGCACCGGGTATCCGAGCCCCTCGGCCGAAAGGTGCGGTCCCCAGCCGGTGACCACCTCTTCACGGGTGAGCTTATCCAGCCGCGACTGCACCGTGGCCCGGGCGACCCCCAGGGTCCGGGAGGCCTCCAGGACCGACATCCGTGGGTCCGAGGAGAACTCCTCCAGGATCCTGGCGTCCAATTCGTCGATCTTCACTAACCCCTCCTAGCTATACAATGTGCACAGTTGATCATTCTTAACTATAGACACTCTGCGCAGATTGTTGGTCCAACCATCGGCGTATTGCGCATGAACTTCCGGGTCATTACGGTCGGAGCAAGTCCACCGAACCACACCCCCAGGGAGTCGAACATGACCGATGCACCCCGGCTCGAGCCGCACGCCGACGAGCTCGGCACCGATGAACTACTGAAGCTGTATTCCCTCATGGTGCGCACGCGGCAGCTCGATGTCGCCGCCATCGCCTGGCAGCGACAGGGCATCCTGCCCGGTTACGCCCCGGAACTGGGCCAGGAAGCAGCCCAGGTGGGCAGCGCCTACGCGCTGGACTTCGCCCGCGACTTCGCCTTCCCCACCTACCGCGAAATGGGCGTCGCCCTGGCCGCCGGGGTCGACATGGTCGAGTACATGTCCACCCATAAGGCCTCCTGGCATGGTGGCCTGTGGAACCCCGCCGAAACCCATGTGGCACCCATCCAGGCCGTCGTCGCCGGTTCGGTGCTGCACGCCGTGGGCTGGGCCCACGGACAGACCGTCGATGGCACCGGCAACGTCGCGCTCACCTACTTCGGTGATGGCGCCAGTTCGCAGGGCGACGTCCACGAGGCCATGAACTTCGCCTCGGTCTACAAGGCCCCGGTGGTCTTCTTCACGCAGAACAACGGCTGGGCCATCTCGGTTCCCACCGAACGCCAGGTCGCCGGCGGCTCCGTTGCCGCGCGCGGGGCCGGCTACGCGATCCCCTCGATCCAGGTCGACGGCAACGACGTCGTCGCCGTGGTCCGCGCCGTACGTGCCGCCGTCGAACACGGCAGGGCAGGCAACGGTCCGGCCATGGTGGAGGCCATGACCTACCGCCGCGGACCGCACTCCACCTCCGATGACCCGGGCCGTTACCGCAGCCTGGACGATGAACGTCGTGACGGCGGCGAGGACCCGCTGAACCGCCTCGAAGCGACCCTGCGTGAAGCAGGCGCCCTCGATGACGCGACGGTAGCCGACATCAGCGAGCAGGCCGGCGAATTCGTCGAGCAGGTCCGCCTCGGAGTCGACGCTCTCGACGCCCGCCCGGGCACGGAGATGTTCGACTTCGTCTTCCAGGAACCCACCGAAGCACTAGCAGCCCAGGCCGCGAACTGGCGAGAGGAATCCGAACATGTCTAACCCGGCCACCGCAACCGTGCAGGAGCGTCCGATGGAGAACACCGTCGTCGAAATGTCCATGCAAAAGGCCCTGAACCGCGGCCTGGACGAACTATTGACCGAAGACCCGCGCTCGATGATCTTCGGCGAGGACGTCGGCGGCCTCGGCGGCGTCTTCCGCATCACCGACGGGCTGCAGGCCAAACACGGCAGCACCCGCGTCTATGACACCCCGCTGGCCGAATCCGGCATCCTGGGCATGTCCATCGGGCTGGCCATGGCCGGCTGGCATCCGATCCCCGAAGTACAGTTCGACGGTTTCGCCTACCCGGCGATCAACCAGATCGTCTGCCAGCTGGGCCGGATGAACTACCGTTCCCGCGGGACGTTGCCGATGCCGGTGACCCTGCGCGTGCCCTCCTTCGGCGGCATCCGCGCCCCCGAAATGCATACCGAGTCCCTCGAGTCGCTCTTCGCCCACGTCCCCGGGCTCAAGGTCGTCTCCCCCTCGACCCCGCACCAGGCGTACCACCTGCTGAAGAAGTCGGTCCTCATGCCCGATCCGGTCATGTTCATGGAGCCGAAGTCCCGCTACTGGCAGAAGGGCGAGGTCGACACCGAGAACCCCGGGGACCTGGAGGGCTCGGTCATCGCCCGCGAAGGCCGCCATCTGACCCTCATTGCCTGGGGCGCCATGGTCGCCCGCTGCCTGCAGGTCGCCGAACTGGCCGAAGAGGACGGGATCAGCATCGAGGTGTTGGACCTGCGCTGGCTCAAGCCCATCGACGCCGCCGGTCTGGCCGCCTCGGTCTCCAAGACCAAACGCGCCGTCGTCGTCCATGAGGGCCCGCGGACCGCGGGGCTGGGCGCCGAAGTCGCCCAGCTGGTCTCCGAGTCCTGCTTCGGGGTGCTCAAGGCACCCGTTGAGCGGGTGACCGGTTTCGACGTACCGTATCCCTCAGGTGACCTGGAGGACGAGTACATCCCCAACATCGACCGCATCCTGTTCGGCATTCAACGAGTATTGGAGTACCGCCGTGGCTGAAATTTCCTTCCCGCTGCCCGATCTGGGTGAAGGCCTCATCGACGCGACCGTGCTCGAATGGCTGGTGGCCGTCGGCGACCAGGTCGAGCGCAACCAGCCGCTCGTCGAGGTCGAAACGACCAAGAGCTCGCTGGAGCTGCCGTCCCCGCAGGCCGGCAAGGTGCTGCGCATCCACGGCGAGCCCGGCGACACGATCAACGTCGGCGAGGACCTGATCGTCTTCGAGGTCCCCGACGACACCGCAGGCATCGTGGGCACCGTACCCAAGGAAGCCGCCCCGAAGCGCCGGGTGCGTCTGAGCGCCAACCTGGACGAGGACTGATCGTGGCCCCGGTCGAAAACACCGGCGCGGACCGGCCGGCCACCGCACATCATGAGGCGGAACACCGGGTGGAGGGCACCGAGAATTCCCTGGCCGTGCGGATCTTCTCCGCCGGGGACGACTCGGCCTCCCGCCCGGTCCTGCTCATCCACGGATTCGCCTCCTCCACCGAACTGAACTGGGTCGCCACCGGGTGGATCACCGCCCTGAACGACGCCGGTCGCAAGGTCATTGCCGTGGATCTGCCGGGTCACGGGCTCAGCCCCGCCCCGGATGACCTCGATGCCTACACCCCCAGCCGGATCCGTGCGGAGCTCCTGCAGATCCTGCAGGACCAGCACGTCAGGCCGTTGGCCGACGGGGATCCAGCCTCGGGGGTGGACGTGTTGGGCTACTCGCTGGGCTCACGTCTGGCCTGGGAGTTCGCCGGGACCCAGGACCAACTGGTGCGCCGGGTGGTGCTCGGCGGGCCGGCCAGCAACGACCCGTTGGCGACCTTCGACCTCGACGCGGCCCGGGAGCACCTCGCCGGCGGTTCCGAGATCGGGGACCCCACGACGGCGGAGCTGGTGCGCATGGCCCAGCTGGTGCCCACGAACAACATGTTCTCGATGCTGTCCCTGATCGAGGCCATCAAATCCGAGCCCTTCGACCCCGCGGAGGCCGTGCCCTCGATGCCGGTGTTGCTGGTGGCCGGCGAACGCGACGAACTGGCGGCGACCTTGCCGACGCTCGTTCAGCTGGCCCAGGAGCACCAGGGTCCCGGGGCCGAGGTCCAGGAGCTGATCCTGCCGGTGCGCACCCACGCCAATGCGGTGACCTCGCGTGCGTATAAGCAGGCGGCCGTGGAGTTCATCAACGGCTAACGCCCCACCCCTGAAGGACAGCAAGGCCGCCCGGCTACCGGGCGGCCTTGCGCCGTCTCCAACAGGTTCATTCCACACCCCTGATCCCCTTGACGTGATGTGGTCCACAGGGCATGATAGATCGTATACGATTTCGTACATCACAGGAGGAACCGTGGCGTTGGAGCAGAATCCCGAAGTAGACACCGGCGAGCAGGGCGCAGTTCGGACCGTACCGGTCGACGAGTCCATGATCGACGCCGTCGGGAAGGTGCTGGCCGTCCATCTGAGCTACGCCTCGCGGGCCGCCCAGCGCGGGCGCACCCCGGAGCATCCCTCCTACTTCATGAAGGCCGCCTCCTCGCTGTCGGTCTCCGGAACACCCGTCGAACGGCCCGCGGGCACCGAGGCCCTGGCCTTCGAAGGCGAGATCGCCCTGGTCATCGGCACCACGGCCCGCCGGGTCTCCCCCGATCAGGCCTGGGCCCACGTCGGCGGGGTCACCGCCTCCAACGACCTGGGCGTCTACGACATGAAGTACGCCGATAAGGGCTCCAACGTCCGCTCCAAATCGGGCGACGGCTTCACCCCCATGGGCCCGGCCATGCTGCCGGCCGCCTCCATCGACCCGGCGAAGCTGCGGATCCGCACCTGGGTCAACCAGGAGCTGGTCCAGGACGACACGACCGCCGGGCTGATCTTCGACTTCGCCCGCATCGTCGCCGACCTCTCCCAGCTGATGACCCTGGAACCCGGGGACGTCATCCTCACCGGCACCCCCGCCGGCTCCTCGGTCATCGTCCCCGGGGACACCGTCGAGGTCGAGGTCGACGACCCGGCCTCGGGGCTGAGCACCGGCCGGCTGATCACCCCGGTCACCCAGGGCACGGCGGCAATGGGCAGCTTCGGGAACCAGCCCCGGCTCTCCGAAACGGATCTGATCGACGCCTACGGCTCCCGCGAGGCCGCCTCCGCGGCCGGCGCCCTCTCCCCCGCCGCCGGTTCCGCCGTCGTCCTCACCGAGGATCTGAAGGCGAAGCTGAACGCGGTGGCCACCGCGACGATCTCGGCCACCTTGCGCAAGCACGGACTGAACAACGTCTCGATCGACGGCCTGCACCCGACCAAGACCGGACGCAAGGTCATCGGCACCGCCCGGACCCTGCGCTTCGTCCCCAACCGCGAGGACCTCTTCAAGTCCCACGGCGGCGGTTTCAACGCCCAGAAGCGGGCGATCGATTCGGTGAACGAAGGCGAGATCCTCGTCATGGAGGCCCGCGGCGAAACCGGCTCGGGCACCCTGGGCGACATCCTGGGATTGCGCGCCCAGGTTCGTGGGGCGGCGGCCATCATCACCGACGGCGGCGTCCGCGACCTCACCGCGGTCTCCGAACTGGAGATCCCCGCCTACTACAGCGGTTCGCACCCCGCGGTGCTCGGCCGCAAGCACGTCCCATGGGACACCGACCTCACCATCGCCTGCGGCGGCACCACCGTGCAGCCCGGTGACATCATCGTCGCCGACGACGACGGCATCCTGGTCATCCCCCCGGCACTGGCCGAGCAGGTCGCCGAGGAGGCGATGGAGCAGGAACGCAAGGACGAGTTCACCTTCGAACAGGTCCGCCAGGGCCACCAGGTCGAAGGCCTGTTCCCGATGAACGCCGAATGGAAGAGCACCTACGACGCCTGGCTCGCCTCCGGTGCCTCAACCGTCGGCGTCGACCCGAAGTAGGGGCCCCGTGATCGCCACGAGTAAATCGGAGCAGGCCTACACCCTGCTCAGCGACCGGATCGCCTCCGGTGTCCTGGTGCCGGGCTACCGCCTGGTCCTGGGGACCATCGCCGCGGAACTGGGCTGCAGCGTGGTCCCGGTCCGCGAGGCGATCCGCAAACTCGAGGCCGAGGGCCTGGTCCGTTTCGAACGCAACGTCGGGGCCACCGTCGCCTCCCTGGACACCGACCTGTATCTGCACACCATGCAGACCCTGTCGGTGATCGAGGGGGCGGCCACCGCCCTGGCCGCCCCGCTGCTGAGCAGCCAGGACCTGGCCCGGGCCCGGCAGATCAATGAGTCCCTGCGCCGGACACTCACGGATTTCGATCCGCGCCGCTTCACCGAACTGAACAACCAGTTCCATGCGGTGCTGTACGAGAACTGCCCCAATCCGCACATCCTGGATCTGGTCCACCGCGGCTGGGCCCGTCTGGGCGCCATGCGCTCGACGTCGTTCGGCCATATCCCGGGCCGGGCCCGTCATTCGGTGGCCGAACATGACGCCCTGCTCGATCTGCTCGCCACCGGAGCCCCGGCCGAGCAGATCGAAAAGGCGGCCCGCGCCCACCGCACCAACACCCTCAACGCCTATCTCGAAGCCGCCGGCCAACCGCCGTCGACCCTCTGAACCACCCGTCCACGGAAGGAACACAGCATGAGCAAGCATTTCGTCCCCGAGAACCTGCCGAAGCACCTGCAGCACTACATCGGCGGCCGCTTCGTCGATTCCGCCGGCGGAGAGACCTTCGAAGTCCTCGACCCCGTCACCAACACCACCTATGCCACCGCCGCTTCCGGCCAGCAGGCCGACATCGATGCCGCCGTCGACGCCGCCCGCGAGGCCTTCAACCACGGCCCCTGGCCGACCATGAAGCCCCGGGCCCGCGCCAAGGTCCTGTACGCGATCGCCGACGCCGTTGTCGCCCAGGAGGACCGTCTGGCCGAGATGGAGACCTTCGATACCGGTCTGCCGATCACCCAGGCCCGCGGCCAGGCCCAACGTGCCGCCGAGAACTTCAGGTTCTTCGCGGACCTGATCGTCGCCCAGCACGACAACGCGCTGAAGGTCCCCGGATCGCAGCTGAACTACGTGAACCGCAAGCCGATCGGCGTCGCCGGGCTCATCACCCCGTGGAACACCCCGTTCATGCTCGAATCCTGGAAGCTGGCCCCCGCAATCGCCTCGGGCTGCACCGTGGTGCTGAAGCCGGCGGAGTTCACTCCCCTCTCGGCCTCGCTCTGGGCGAAGATCTTCGAGGAGGCCGGTCTGCCCGAAGGCGTCTTCAACCTGGTCAACGGCTTCGGCGAATCGGCCGGCGACGCCCTGGTGAAGCACCCCCAGGTCCCGCTGATCTCCTTCACCGGCGAATCCACCACCGGCCAGACGATCTTCCGCAACTGCGCCGAATCGCTCAAGGGCATGTCGATGGAACTCGGTGGCAAGTCCCCCGCCATCGTCTTCGACGACGCCGATTTCGACGCGGCCATCGACTCGACCGTCTTCGGGGTCTTCTCGCTCAACGGCGAGCGCTGCACCGCCGGCTCGCGGATCCTGGTCCAGCGCGGCATCTACGACAAGTTCGTCGAGGCCTACGCCGCCCGGGCGAAGAACATCGTGGTGGGCGACCCCCACGACCCCGCCACCGAGGTCGGGGCCCTGGTGCACCCCGAGCACTACGACAAGGTCATGTCCTACGTCGAGATCGGCAAAACCGAAGGCCGGCTCGTCGCCGGCGGCGGCCGCCCCGAGCAGCTGCCCGCAGGCCAGGAGAACGGCTCCTACGTCGCCCCGACGGTCTTCGTGGACGTGGCCCCCGACGCCCGGATCTTCCAGGAGGAGATCTTCGGACCCGTGGTGGCGATCACCCCCTTCGACACCGAGGAGGAGGCCCTGGAACTGGCGAACAACACCAAATACGGGCTCGCCGCCTATGTGTGGACCAACGACCTCAAGCGCAGCCACAACTTCGCCCAGGCGGTCGAGGCCGGCATGGTGTGGCTGAACAGCCACAACGTCCGTGACCTGCGTTCGCCCTTCGGCGGGGTGAAGTCCTCGGGCCTGGGCCATGAGGGCGGCTACCGTTCGATCGATTTCTACACGGACCAGCAGGCCGTGCACATCACGCTCGGCGAGGTCCACACGCCCAAGTTCGGCGCCTGAAAGACAGCAATGACGCTGCCGGGCATCCCACACCCTAAGGAATCATCATGAGCACCAAAACCGTCACCTCTTCGCTTCCGGCCCCCGATATCGTGCGCTGTGCGTACATGGAGATCGTGGTCACCGATCTGGCCAGGTCCCGCCAGTTCTATGTGGACCTGCTGGGGCTGCACGTCACCTACGAGGACGAGCACGCCATCTACCTGCGCTCCTTCGAGGAGTTCATCCACCACAACCTGGTGCTGACCCTGGGCCCGGTGGCCGCGGTGGCCGCCTTCGCCTACCGGGTGAGGTCCCCGGAGGAGGTCGACGCTGCGGAAGCCTACTTCAAGGAACTGGGCTGCCGTACCGAACGCCGCAAGGACGGGTTCGTCCGGGGGATCGGTGACTCGGTCCGGGTGGAGGACCCGTTGGGTTTCCCCTACGAGTTCTTCTACGCCGTCGAGCACGTCGAACGCCTGCACCAGCGCTACGATCTCTACTCCGCCGGCGAGCTGGTCCGTCTGGACCACTTCAACCAGGTCACCCCCGATGTCCCGCGGGGCCGCGAATACCTCGAAGGTCTGGGTTTCCGCGTCTCGGAGGACATCCAGGACTCCGACGGGGTCACCTACGCGGCCTGGATGCACCGCAAGCAGACCGTGCATGACACGGCCCTGACCGGTGGTGACGGGCCGCGGATGCACCACGTCGCCTTCGCCACCCACGAGAAGCACAACATCATCCAGATCTGCGACAAGATGGGCGCCCTGCGCATCTCCGACCGGATCGAGCGCGGCCCCGGCCGCCATGGGGTGTCCAATGCCTTCTACCTGTACATCCTGGATCCGGATGACCACCGGATCGAGATCTACACGCAGGACTACTACACCGGCGATCCGGACAACCCCACGATCACCTGGGATGTGCATGACAACCAGCGTCGTGACTGGTGGGGCAACG
This sequence comes from Arthrobacter sp. AOP36-C1-22, assembly GCF_052377515.1. Taxonomy (NCBI): domain Bacteria; kingdom Bacillati; phylum Actinomycetota; class Actinomycetes; order Micrococcales; family Micrococcaceae; genus Arthrobacter; species Arthrobacter sp. AOP36-C1-22. Next base: position 106,775 of record NZ_JBQSWW010000002.1, read on the forward strand.
CGGTGGTCCCCTCCTGGTACACCGAAGCCTCCCTGGTCCTGGATCTGGACGGGAACCCGCAGCCGGTCACCGTCCGCGAGGACAAGTCCGAGATGGCGGTGACCGTCGGGGCCGACGGCTTCTCCTACACCCGTTCTCCCGGGGACGGAAAGACCGACGAGCCCGGCGAGGACGTCGGGTTCAAGATGGGCCACCAGCTCTAGGAGCGACCGGTCCCGCGCCGCTTTTCGTCCGCCACGGCCACGGCCAGGGTCACCAGCACGACGAGGCCGATCACCGAGAAGGCCACGGTGAAGGCGGTGGTCCAATCAGTCAGCGCCAGGATCGCGAAGAACACGACGGTGACCAGTGCCAGGCCCACGGCCGTTCCGATGCGCTGGCCGGTCTGCAGCACTCCCCCGGCACTGCCGGCATATTCCTGCGGAACCTCCGCCAGGGTCAGCGCCTGGTTGGGGGAAATGATCGAGCCCTGCCCCAGCCCCACGAAGCACATGGAGCCCAGCAGCCACCAGATGCTCAGGATGCCGGCGGCTTCGAGTTGGACGACCAGTACCGTGAGCAGCAGCCCCACGAACGCACTGATGATTCCGCCGATGACGATCTTCCGGCCGAAGTCCATGACCCGTTTTCCGGCCCAGTTCGAACTCACCGCCGCCAACAGGGCGGCGGGGAGCCCCAGCAGGCCGGTCTGCAGGGCGCTGAGCCCCAATCCGTCCTGGACATAGAGCGCGATCAGCACCCAGACGCTCGTGACGCCCAAAAAATACAGTCCGGCGATGATGGTCCCCAGGGTGAAGCTGCGGGTCCTGAAGAGTTCCAGATCGACCATCGGGCTGCCGCCGCGTTGCTTATAGGAGCGTTCCCATATGATCCACAGTCCCAGCAGAAGCATTCCGACCGGCAACAGCAGCCAAGCCCAGGCCGAACCCTCCGATTCGACGAAGGGCAACAGCAGGGCCAGCACGCTGAACCCCAACAACAGGGCCCCCACCGGGTCCAGATCGAATTTCTGCATCGGCTGCGGGCTGGTGGGTTCCCTCGTGGCTTCCGCGGCCACGGCACGACGGATGAACAGGGGCCGGGGGAACCACAGCAGCGCCAGGACGACGGCGACGATCCCCACCGGGACGTTGACCAGGAAGGTCCAGCGCCAGCCGGTTTCGGCACCGAAGGTCTCGATGATCAGCCCGCCCATCAGCGGTCCGAAGGCCACCGAGACCCCGACGACGCTGCCCAGCGCCCCGAAGGCGCGTCCGCGTTCACGGCCCCGGAAGTATTGCTGGATCATCCCCACGACCTGGGGGTTCAACAGACCGGAGCCGACGCCTTGGACGAAGCGGGCGATGTTCAGGCTCGTCGGGTCCGGGGCCAGCCCGGCAGCGACCGCCGAGAGCGTGAAGACGGTGACCCCGGCCAGGAACAACGGTCCCCGCCCCAGGATGTCCCCGGTGCGTCCGGCGGCGACCAGGACGATGCCGAAGGTCAAGGCGTAGCCGGACAGCACCCATTGCAGATCCGATTGCGAGGCGTCCAGACCGGATTGGATGGAGGGCAGCGCCACATTGACGATGCTCACGCCCACCAACGACATGAACATCGTGACCAATAGGACGATCAGGATGCGCCACCGGCGTGGATCCGGGACATAGGGGGTCGCGTCGGGGGTGGCGGGGGAAGGGGTCACTGAACCATTCAAGCATTGACCGGCCGCAGACGTCGCCCCTTGCGGTGACCGACCTGCCTGTGGGGCCGGCCCGGAGGCGGATGGCAGCCAACCCTCTGCCGACATGCGGCGACGTCGACCCGCGCCGGCATCGTATCCCGGGATTGTCACCATGGTCCCGTGATGTCTAATAATTGCAGCGGGAAGAGTAATTCCCTAGACTCACCGTGTTGATTCAATCGATGGCAACGGCGACGAGGACGTGATGCGGTCTTGCTGTACTCACGTCGGGTCCGCGACGACACCCAGGAGATGGTGACCGTGAAACACATGAAATTCCTGGTAGGTACCTTATCGATCGGTGCCGTGCTCTTCGGCACCTCGGCCTGCATCCTCGAACCCGACCCCTCACCCTCGAGCTCGGGCGCGGCCCAGTCGGACTCCTCGTCCGCAACCTCCTCCGAAACTGCAGAACCAGCTCCCCCGCCCGAGGCCGCAGAGCTGTATCCGGCCCTGGAACGGACCCCGGACGAGAACGATGAGCTGCCGGTCGAAGCCGACCTGGGAGACATCACGCCGGATAGTGTCCGGTTGTTGGGGTGGTCTTCCTACGCCGCGCAATTCATCGCCACCGACGAGGACGACGACCTGTGCTTCATTGCCTGGGCGACCCCGGGCGACGGGGATGGCACCCCGGTGGACTATGGAACCCCCGGCATCCAATGCCGTCCGGTCCAGGAGGTCCAGGACCAGGGGCTGGCGGTGCGCGTGGACCAGGAGAAGGATTCCGATGGTCTCGTGGCCCACCTGCTCCCGCCGGACATGGAAATGAAGCAGGTCAAGAAGGTCATTCTGGCCATTCCCGGAAACCACGAGGATCTGCGGCCGCCGGTGGAGATCATGGATAATTTCGATCACTCAATCACCCTCGCCATGGGTACCGAGACCGCCGACGATCTGGGGCCCATCGACATCCCGCGCCCGGACGGGTCGACCCTGACCCTGGAACCGACCCCGGAGATGACGAACTAGTTGTACTCGGGGCCGGCGGCGCTTTCAACGCCACGCCCGAGACTGGTCACCCCGTAACTTCCGGGCGATAATGGGGCATGGGACCATTTCGATCAGATTCCCGTCCCTTTTCGGACCGGGACTACGCAGGCCGGCATCTGGCAAGCCATCTCACCGCCTACCGGGACCAACCCGATTCAGTCGTCGTACTGGGCCTGGCCCGGGGAGGCGTACCGATCGCCGCCGCCGTCGCCCGGGCCCTCGACGCCCCCTTCGACGCGCTGGTCGTACGCAAGCTCGGCGTTCCCGACCAGGAGGAACTCGCCTTCGGGGCCCTGGCCGCCCACGGACCGGATCAAGCCGAAGTGCTGATGGACGAGGTCCTGGCGACGCTTCCACCGGAACGACGTCGCAAGGCCGCCCTGGATGAGGTCCGTGAGCGCGAATCCAGGGAACTACGACGCCGCCAGCTTTCCTATCTGCGCCGGCGCGGCATCGACGTCGGAGAGCAGAACGTGATCCTCTGCGATGACGGCCTGGCCACCGGGGCGTCGATGCTCGCGGCCATCAAGGTCATCCGCCAAGGCCACCCCGACCGCGTGATCGTCGCCTCCCCCGTGGGGCCACCGCGGGTGTGTGCGGAACTGGCGGCGATGGCCGATGAACTGGTGTGCCCGTTGCAACCGGAGGAATTCGGTGCGGTCGGTGAGTTCTACGCCAACTTCGCCCAGGTCAGCGACGAGGACGTGCTGCGCCTGCTGGGCGGCTAGTTCAGCACCTCGCAACCACTGACGGCCGCCCCACCCCCCGGACTGGATCCGGGCGGTGGGGCGGCCGTCGTCGTGCCGTGTGTTTCTACTTCTCGACGTAGTCCACGTGGTGTTCAACCATGAGGTCTACCCCGCGGGTTTCCTTCACCAGCGAGACCGCGATCAGGGAGATGATCGAGATGACCACCACGTAGATCCCGATGCTCCACGAGTGCCCGGTCTTCTCCAGCAGCAGCGCCGCGATCAGCGGGGCGAAGGCGCCCCCGAGGATGGCCCCGAGTGCGTAGCCGATGGAGACCCCGGAGTAGCGCACCCGGGCCGGGAACATCTCGGCATACAGTGCCGACTGCGGGCCGTAGGACAGGCCCAGCCCGATGGTCAGGACGAACAGCGCCACGAAGTACCAGTAGATGTTGGCCGTATCGATGAGGAACCACATCGGTACCGCCCAGAGCGCCACCAGGATGTAGCCGATCTGGAACGTCCGCACGCGCCCGATCTTGTCCGAGAGGATGCCCCCGTACATCGTGAAGATCAGCCAACCGAAGGAGGCCAACGCGGTGGCCAGCAGCACCGGGCCGCGGTCCATTTCCAGATTCTTCGAAGCATAGGTGGCGAAGAAGGCGATCAGCAGGTAACCGGCGGCGTTGTTGGCGATGAAGATCAGCGCGGTCAGGACGACTTCACGGGTGTTGTGCTTGAACAGCGTCTTCAGCGGGGCCGAGGACTCCTTCTTGCGTTCCTGCAGGGCGGCGAAGACCGGGGATTCCTCCACCGACCGGCGGATGATGTAGCCCACGAGGATCAGCACGATCGAGAACAGGAACGGCACGCGCCAGCCCCAGGTCAGGAATTCCTTTTCGCCGATCAGGGTGGTGAGCAGCCAGATGGTGCCGGTGGCCAGGATCATGCCGCAGGGGACGCCGATCTGCGGGTAGGCGCCGAAGAATCCACGGCGGTGGTCCGGGGCGTGCTCGACGGACATCAGGGCGGCGCCGCCCCATTCCCCACCTGCGGAGAAGCCCTGCAGCACGCGCAGGAGGATCAGCAGGATGGCGGCCCATCCGCCGATCTGTGCGTGGGTGGGCAGCACGCCGATGAGCGAGGTGGCCATGCCCATCATGACCAGGGTGAAGACCAGCATCTTCTTGCGTCCGAGCTTATCGCCCAGGTGTCCGGCGACGATGGCGCCGAGCGGGCGGAAGAGGAACGAGATACCGATGGAGGCCCAGGAGGCCAGCTGTGCTCCGGTTTCCCCCAGCGGGGCGAAGAACAAGGGGCCCAGGACCAGTCCTGCGGCCTGGGCGTAGATGAAGAAGTCATACCATTCGATGGTGGTTCCGACGAGGGTTCCGGCCAGGACCTTGCGTTCCTCGCGCCGGGTGGCTGCAGTCGGTGCTGCGGCTGACAGGGACATGCGAACTCCAGTGTTCTGCGCTCTCCGCGCTAGGTGCATAACCGACCGAACGGACGGTAAATGTGATCCAACTCATCGTAGCCGAAAAGTTCGTCAATTTCCCGTCAACATTTCACGTATTTCTCTCGGATGACGGCAACGCCTTCCGGCCCGCTCGACCCGGTAGGGAACGCATTTCCGGCGGTATCAGTTCGCCCGTTCCTGTCAAGGGCTTCCGGAGGCTCGTTCAGGATGTTGCGCCCCGGCGGATCACAGGAGTTCTTCGACCCCGAGCTGGCTGCCGGGAATGGTGGTGAAGGCGCTATTGGCGAAAGCCAGGGCGTCCCCGGCGCGGTAGTTGAAGTCCTCGACCTGGCCCAGGTACAGGGTGTGGTCGCCGCCGTCGTAGGCGGCCCAGGGGTTGCAGGAGAAATGCGCCAGCACACCCGCGAGCCGCGGGGCGGTCTCGCCTTCGACCCACACGGGGTCCGGCCCGGGCTTGCCGGCGAAATGCAGGGCCAGGGCCTGCTGCTCGGCGCCGAGGATGTTCACGGTGAAGGGCCGGCCTGCCAGCTCGTCGTGCGCCCGGGTGCTGCGGGCGATGCTGACCAGCACCAGGGGCGGGTCCATCGAGACCGAGGTGAAGGAGTTCACGGTGATGCCATGGCGTTTGGTGGATCCATCGAAGGTCACGATGGTCACCCCGGTGGCGAAGCGCCCCAGGCTGCCCCGGAAATGTCGCGGGTCGGTGGTCCCGATCCGGTGCGGAAGGCCGCCTTCGGCCACTTCGTCCTTCGGGGAGGCGTCCATGCTCGATCCTCCGTCACCGACGATCGGCGTCTTGCCTTCACGACCACCGGTATTCTATATTCGAACTTCTGGTTCCATGAGGGAACTATTCCAAACGTATCCCGGGGTCCTGCAGGGCACAAGAGCCCACACCCCGGTCCTCAAGGCAAAGGCGGTCCCCGTGTCCCAGAACCCCCCGGCCGGCTCCCCTGCGCAGACCCTGTCCCGGGGGCTCCGCGCCCTGGAGATCATCACCGACCGGCCAGAGCCTCCCACGATCGCCGAGCTCGCCGACGAGCTGGGCGTCCACCGCTCCATCGCCTACCGGATCCTGCGCACCCTGGAGGACCATGCCCTGGTCCGTCGGGACAACACCGGACGCCTCGAAGGCGCCCCGGGTCTGGCCTCCTTGGCCCGGGGGGTCCAACGCGATCTGCAAAGCGCCGCCCTGCCGGAGCTGACCGCGTTGGCCAACGAGCTGGGAATGACGGCGTTTTTGGCCGTCTGGGACCACGAGGACTGCATCACCCTGGTCTCCGTCGAACCCCGGCACAGCACCGCCACCGTCATGCAGCGCCCCGGCTCCCGGCACCCGTTGACCCACGGGGCCCCGGGCATCGCGATCCAGTCCGCCTATTCACGCACCGGCTGGGAGGAGGTCGCCCCGAAACATCCCTGGCGCGCCGCCGCGGAGCAGGCAAGGACGGACGGCTATGCCACGAGCCTGGATGAAGTCATCCCCGGGGTCTCCTCGATCGCCGCCGCCCTCCAGGTCCCCGGCCAGACCCCGGCGGCGGTGGCGGTCGTCTATGCCACGGCAGCCCACGACGTCCACGCCGATGCCCTGGGCCGACGCGTGGCCGCGGCCGCGGCCTCCGTCGAGGTCGCCCTGGGCGCATAGCTCCCCCGGGCCTGGGCCGGTCAGGCGCCTTCGGTGCGCGGCACCCGCCCCAGGGCGTAGGTTCCCACCCCGGAGAGGAAGAGGACGATCGCGGCGGCAGCGGCCACCAGGAACGCCCCCTGGGGCCCCACCACATCGGCCAGGACCCCGGCGAAACCATTGCCGATGGCGGTGCCCACGACGATCCCGCTGGCGAGCATCGTCATGACGGTGCCCATCCTTCCGATCGGTGCCACGTCTCCCCCGACGGTGAAGATCGTGACCAGGATCGGCCCGATCGGCAGGCCGATCAGCAACAGGAACACCACCATCGTCCCGATCGTCTGGGGCACCTGCAGCAGCAGGGCCAACGGGATCAGCAGCGCGGCGCATACCGCCCAGCGCACCGGCTGCGCCCAGCCACGGGGCCAGAGCGAGACGGAGAGGGCGGCGACGGCCGAGGTCAGCCCCAGGGCGGCATACAGCAGGCCTCCGGCACTGGCATTGCCGAAGAGTCCCGCATAGGACACGGCGCCGGCCGAGACGGAACCGAAGAGGGTGCCCATCCCGGTCATGCCCAGTACGCAGAGTCCGACGCGCACCACCCGGGCGGTGATCCACCCGGATCCGGGGACCGGCTCGGCGCCGGGCTGCTGGAGTTCAATGGCGTTGGCCGTGGGGTGGACCGCAAAGGCCGGAACCAGGGCCGCGGTCAGCAGGGCGGCCAGGGCCAGCGGGAGCCAGGGGGCCACGAGCGACGCCAGCACACCGACCAACGCCGGCCCCATGACGAAGGTCAGTTCGTCCACGGTGCTTTCATAGCTCAGTGCGGTTTCGAGTTCGCGCCGGCCACGGGAGCGCCCCTGGGTCAGGGCCATCCAGCGCACCCGGGCCAGCGGGCCGACCTGGGGGCAACTCGCCCCGGCGACGAAGGAGATGATGATGACCAGCAGCGGTGACCCGGATTCGATGACCCCCAGGCCGGTAAGGATCAGCGCGGAGACCACGACCGCGTGCAGCAGGGCCGCCGGCACCAGGACCCGACGCTGGCCCCACCGGTCGGCGGCGTAGCCGATCATCGGCGCGCCGATGGCCGAGCCCACCCCCACCGCTCCGGCGGCGACCCCGCCGCTGGCATAGGAGCCGGTCGCGGTGCTGATCAGTGTCAGGGTGCCGATGGTGAGCATGGCCAACGGCAGCCGGGCGAAGAAGGCAAGCGGGAAGAATCCCGGGCCTGCCAGTTCCAGCAAGCTGCGGAAGCTGCCGCCGGAACCGGTGATTGCGTTCTCGGGGGGTGTGCCCGTGGCGGGCGCCGAGGGATCGGTGTTCATGTGTTTCACGGGTCCTTCAAGGTGCGCCCGTCCCAGCCACCCGGAGCGCCCTACCCTGTGCGTTTCCTATTCTACCGTGTCGGCCATGACCACTTCGGCCGTGGATCCGGTGCGCTCCTTGCGGACCCTCAACTGGGCCGGGATGCGTTGCTTCATCTCGGCGACATGGCTGACCAGGCCGACGACGCGGCCCCCGCGGCGCAGCCCGTCGAGGGCATCCATGACCGTTTCCAACGCCCCTTCGTCGAGGGAACCGAAGCCTTCGTCGACGAAGAGGGTCTCGATGTCGATGCCTCCCGACTGTTGTTGGATGACATCGGCCAGCCCCAGGGCCAACGCCAAGGAGGCCATGAAGGACTCGCCTCCGGAGAGCGTCTGGGTGTCCCGACGCTGGCCGGTCCAGGCGTCGAGCACATGGAGCCCCAGCCCGGATTTGGCGTTGCCCTTGGGGCTGTCGTCGTGGACCAGTGAATAGCGTTCGGCGCTCATGACCAGCAGCCGTTCGGTGGCGGCGGCTGCCACGGCCTCCAGCCGGGCGGCCAGGACGTAGGTGGACAGGGTCATCTTGAACCGGTTCTCCCCCATCCCCCGGGCGATATCGGCCAAGGATTTCACCCGCTCGTAGCGCTCCAGCACGGCCCCTTGGCTGGTTTCCAGCCCGCGGAGCCGTTCACTGCGTCGTTCGAACCGTCCGGCATAGGCGCGCAGGACGGCATCTCGTTGGAGCACGGTATCGCGCGACGTCGCGGTGGCGGCGGCGGCAGCCGCGGCGGCCTCCAGTTCCTGCTGGCCCGGGACCTCGAAGCCCGCCTCGACCTCGGTCCTGGCCCGGGCGACCGCGACGGTTCCGGCCAAGGTCTCGATCCGCACCCCCTCGGCGGTGTGGTCGGCGATCCCTGCCTGGGCGCTGGTCCTGGCGTGCGGTTCGAGCAGTGCCGCGGCCCAGCTGGTGTCATCGTCGAATCCGGCCTCCCGGCGTTCGGTCTGCCAGCTCTCGGTGGCTGTTGCCAGGCCGCGCCGGGCCGTCTCGAGCCCACGCGCCGCCCGGGCCAGGTCCTCCAGCACCCGGCGTGCTTCCAACAGCAACCGGTGGCGGGCCTGCAGGGATTCCTCGTCGCCGCGCAACCGCTTCAGCCGGGAGTCCACGGTGGTGATCCGTTGGCCCAGTTGGTCGACGGTTCCTTCCAGGACGCTCAGCGCCGTGGCCTCGGCCGTGGTGCTCGCGCGCAGGCGCTCGAATTCCCCGGTCGCCTCCTCCAGGGCCGTCCGGGAGCGTTGGGCCTGTGCGGCGGATTCGGTCGCCTCGGCCAATGCCTTCTCGGCGTCGGCCAGGGCTTGTTCCGCCTGCTCCGTCGTGGATTCCCCGGCCTGTCCCGCCGCCCGGGAGGCGGCCTCGCGGGCTGCGTGGAGCCCGGAGGCGGCGGTGGCTTCGGCGGCATCGGCTTCGGCGGCCAGCCGTCGGGCATCGTCCTCGTCCTCCTCCTCGACGAGTTCGCCGTCCTCCACCGTGGCGGGGTTGGGGTGCTCGGCCGAGCCGCAGACCAGGCAGGCCTGTCCGGCCACCAGTTCCCGGGCCAATGCCGCGGCCGCCTGGGCCAGTCGGGTCCGCCCGAGGTCGAGCAGTCGTTCCCGGGCGGATAGTTGTCCGTCCTTGGCCCGGGCCCACACGGTGTGGGCCCGGGTTGCTTCGGTGTCGGCGGCGTGGCGGGCCGTGACCGCGGCGACCTGCTCGGCGGCCCGATCGCGGGTAGCCGTCAACGCCGGCAGGGCATCGGCGGTCCCGGACAGGGCGCCGGCCCGTTCCCGCAGCCCCGGCAACGAGGCACCGAGCTTCTCCAGTTCGCCCAGTGCTTCGGCCTGGGTCGCCGTCCGTCGTTGGTGGTCGGCGCGGGCGGCCGCCAATTCGGCTTCCTTCTCGTCCAGCTCCCTCTCCTCGGGCAGGGCCGCTTCCAGCACCGCGGCATCGCCGGTGACCTGCGCAGCCGCTTCGGCGGCCTGACGGGAGAGTTCCGTGGCCCCGGGCTCCGCGGCCCGGCCCTCGGATTCCGGTCCCGCTCCGGTGTCCTGGCCCGTCGCCGCGGCGAGGTAGCTGCCGGCCAGTCCCTCGCCGGCGGCTGTCTGGGCCGATTCCAAGGTCTGCTCCGCGTCCTGGACGGCCTGTTCCGCCCGGCGTCGTGCCGTCTGGGTGGGCTGCAATGCCGCAGCCCGCTCATCCAATGCCACCGTGGCGGCCAGGGCGGCCACCTGCCCGCTGCGTTCGGCATGCGCGGCACGCAACCGCTCCAGTTCGGCCAGCGCCCGGTGGCGTTCCCCGGCTTCGGCGAGCTCGGTTGCGGTGTTCCTGGCCTGCGTCGCGGCGGCATCCGCCGCCGTTCGTTCGGCGTCCAGCCGTGCCGTGTGTTCGTCCAGCCGCGCCTCCAGCAGTGCCAGTAGTTCGGCACTGGGCAGTTCCTGTGGCGCCGGCCGGTCCCCGTCTGCCGCCTCGGGATCGTCGGGGTCCCGGTCGAACGGGGATTCCCCCTCCTCTGTGGTCAGGGAGGCGGTGGCGTCTTCGATCAGTTGGCCGACGGCTTCCCCCCGGGCGCGTTCGGCTTCCTCGGCCGCCGTTCTGGCCGTGGTGAGTTCCTCGGCCAGCAGTGTCTCGACACTGCCGTAGAGCCGGGTGTCGAACAGTGTCTTGAGTAGTTCCTCGCGTTCCTTGTCCTTGGCCCGGAGGAAGGCGGCGAACGCCCCTTGGGGCAGCATGGCGACCCGGGTGAATTCGTCCTTGCCCAGGCCGATGACCCCCCGCAATTCGGCGGCGACCTCATCGTTGCGGGTGGAGATCTCCTGCCACTGACCCTCCACGAGTTCACGCAACCGACTCTGTGCCTGGGCCGTCGTCGTCCGGCCGGCCCCGCGTTTGGAAGGACGTTGCCAGGCCGGTGATCTTCGGACCTCGAATCGGCGTCCCCCGGTGCTGAACTCCAGGACGACCTCCGGCTCATCCGCCGGTCCCGCATGGTCGCTACGCAACGATTTCGTCCCCTCCCTCGCCCCGGGAAGCCCTGCGTAGAGGGCATAACAGATGGCGTCGAGGATGCTGGTCTTGCCGGCACCGGTTTCCCCGTTGAGCAGGAACAGCCCGGCGGCGGAGAGTTCGTCGAAGTCGATGTCCTGCCGGGCGGCGAATGGACCGAAGGCGGCGATCTGCAGGTGGTGGACCCTCATCGTTCCACCTGCCCGCTGGTGGCCTGCTCGAGGATCCGGCCCAACAAGGCGGCCTCGGGCTCCGACGGGGGGCGTTGGCGGACGTGGTCGATGAATCCCGTGCAGACCTCCAATGGGCTCTCGGCTGCCGCCAACCGGTCCCGGTAGCTGCGGTCGACCTCTGCCGGACGGCCTTCGGGCTCGAAGTTCAGGACCAGGGTGCCCGGGAAGCGGCCGCGCAGCCGTTCCATCGCCTGGGAGGGCCGGTCGCGGTCGGTCAGCGTCACTTGGCACCAGGCGGCTTCGGCTCCTGCCAGCCCGGGGTCGGCGAGGAGCTCCTCGAGGGGACCGCGCAGGACGCGCAGTTCGGTGGCGGCGGGCCAGTCCACGGCCTCGACGGAGGAGATGCCCTCGGCGTCTACGTCCAGTAGCCAGGCCCCCTTGCGGTGGGTCGCTTCGGAGAAGGAGTAGGCGATCGGCGACCCCGAATATCGGATGGTCTCGGCCAGGCGCTGCCGGCCGTGCAGGTGCCCCAGGGCTGCGTAGTCCAGACCGTAGAATTCCTCGGTGGGCACGATGTCCAGTCCCCCGATGCTCAGTTCCCGTTCGGAGTCGCTGGCTTGGCCGTTGGCGGCGAAGACGTGGGCCATGACGATGGAGCGGATGGGTTTCTTGGTCCCGGCCCGTCGGGTGGCCAGATCGGCGCGGACCCGATCCATGGCCGCCCGGACCACCGGTTGGTGTCCTGGCTTCTCGACCCCGAACTGCGCCGCGACCATCCGTGGTTCAAGATAGGGCAGCCCGTAGATGGCCAAGGTGAAATCCTCGGCTTCGACCAGGGCCGGGGTATCCAGTTCCGCCGGACGGGTGCGCAGGTGCAGCCCAGCGTGCCCGAGCAGACGGGAGCCGAACCCCAGCCGCAGGGCCGAATCGTGGTTGCCGCTGGTGGCCACGACGGTGGCCCCGGCCTCGCGCAGCCGGAAGACGGCGTCGTCGAACACGGTGACCGCATCGACCGCGGGCAGGGCCCGGTCGTAGATGTCCCCGGCGATCAGGACGACGTCGACCCGTTCGGTCTTCACCGTCTCGAGCAGGGCCTCGACGAAACCGCGTTGGGCCTCCAGGAGCCCGGCGCCATGGAAGGACCGGCCCAGATGCCAGTCGGAGGTGTGCAGAATCCGCATGGCCCCACACTATCGAGCGCCACCGACAGGTGGGACCAGGGGGCCGTCGACCGTGGATCCAGGGCCGCCGGGCAGCAGGACTCGTGGCGGGTTTCTGCGTCGTCGGTGGTCTGTCCGTCACCATTGCTGGCCAGTCTCGGCCGGTGGGGGCACACTGAGGGTATGAGCGAACCTACCGGCACAGGCGTTTCCCGGGATGCTTCCGAGCATCTTGACCCGGCCGGGGCACGAATCCCGACCACGGCCGCAGACATCATGAGCACCCCCGTGGTCACGGTCTCCCCCGGCACCCCCGTCGATCAGATCGCCGCACTGCTGGGCAGGCACCGCATCAGCGCCCTGCCCGTCGTGGAGGAGTCCGGGCATGTGCTGGGGCTGGTCAGCGAATACGATGTGCTCGCCAAGACCGGGACCACCGCCTCCGAAGTGATGAGCCCGGGGGTCATCAGCGTGTCCGTGGACACCCCGATCTCCGATATCCGGGCCCTGCTGGTGGATCAGCGGATGCGTCGCCTTCCCGTCATGGACACCGGCGTCCTGGCCGGAATCGTCAGCCGCCGCGACGTCGTGGCACTGCTGACCACCGAATGGGCGTGTGGAACCTGCGGCGAACCGGCCCGGGGGATGGAACCGCCCGAGAACTGCCCCACCTGCGGGGGCACCGGCATCTTCAGGCTTCAGGAACAGCTCCCCGGCCCCTGACCGCCCCGGGGGCAACGGTACGGAGGCAGTCCAGCAACGGAGGAACATGATGGTTGATCGGAAGGAACAGCGTACTGCCGGGCAGGAGGACGCGCAGACACTGATCGGGTACTACCGGCAGATGGCACTGATCCGCAGATTCGAGCTGACGGCCGACCAGATGTACAAGCGGGCGAAGATCGGCGGGTACTGCCACCTCAACCTCGGTGAGGAAGCCAGCGTCGTGGGACTGATGACCGCGCTGCAACCCCGGGACTACCTCTTCACCAACTACCGCGACCACGGCTATGCCCTGGCCCGTGGAATGAGCACCGGGGCGGTCATGGCCGAACTATTCGGCAAGAGCACCGGGGTCTCCAAGGGCCGCGGCGGTTCCATGCACATGTTCGACACCGAAACCCGCATGCTCGGCGGCTACGGCATCGTGGGCGGACAACTTCCTCCCGCCACCGGGGCCGCACTGGCACTGACCTACCGGGGGGACCCCGGGCCCGAGGCCGAAGCCGTCATGTGCCAGATGGGCGACGGCACCACCAACATCGGCGCCTTCCATGAATCGTTGAACCTGGCGGCCGTCTGGAACCTGCCGATCGTGTACGTCATCATCAACAACGGGTTGGGCATGGCCACCACGGTCGAGGCCGCCGCCGGCGAACCCGAACTATATAAACGCGGCTGCTCCTACCGCATCCCCGGTGAACGGGTCGATGGCAACGACGTGGTGGCCGTCCACGACGCCGCCACCCGGGCCCTGGACCGGGCCCGCCGGGAACGCCAGCCCTTCCTGCTGGAGTTGATGAGTTCACGCCTGCGCGGACACTCGGTGGTCGATCCCGCCCAATACCGTTCCCGGGAGGACGTCGAGCACGCCCAGGCCGCGGATCCGGTCCCGGCCTTCCGCCAGCAGCTGCTGGATTCGGGGGTGCTGGAGGAATCCCTGGCCCAACAGATCGACACCGAATCCCGTGAAGCGGTCAACGCCGCCGTGGCCTTCGCCGAGGCCAGCCCGGATCCGACCCCCGATCAGCTCTTCGACTACGCCTACGCCACCCCCGTCCCCAATTCCCCCGACACCCTGCCCGGCCACCCAGTGACCGGTATGCCATGACCGGCGAAGAAGGAGCCCAGATGACCGACACCACGTACCGGCAGGCCCTGAACGACGCCCTGCGGTCCGAGTTGAGCCGTGACGAGAACGTCCTGCTCATCGGCGAGGAGATCGGCCTGTTCGAAGGCTCCTATAAGATCACCGCCGGGCTGCTGGACGAATTCGGGCCCCGCCGGGTGCTGGACACCCCGATCGCCGAAGAGGGTTTCGTCGGCGCCGCCGTGGGGTCGGCGATGCTCGGGATGCGTCCGGTCGTGGAGATCATGACCTTGAACTTCTCGCTGATAGCCATCGACCAGATCGTGAACCATGCCGCGAAGATCCATGGCATGTTCGGCGGCCAGAGCTCGGTGCCGATGGTCATCCGCATGCCCGGCGGGGGCGGCCAGCAGCTGGCGGCCACCCACTCCCAGAACCTGGAGGTCTGGTACGCCCACATCCCCGGGCTCAAGGTCGTGGCCCCCTCCTCCCCTGCGGACGCCAAGGCCCTGCTGATCGCGGCGATCCGCGACGACGACCCGGTGATCTTCCTGGAGAACCTCGCGCTCTACAACACCCGCGGAGAAGTCCCCGACGGCGACCAGGTCGCCGAGATCGGCAAGGCCTCCATTGCCAAGGAGGGCAAGCACCTCAGCGTCATCACCTATTCGCGGGCCACCACCGTGGCCTTGGAAGTGGCCCGGCAGCTTGAAGAAGAAGGCATCTCGCTGGAAGTGGTGGATCTGCGTAGCCTTCGGCCGCTGGACCGGGAAACCATCTGCGCCTCGGTCCGCAAGACCAGCCGGGCCGTGGTGCTCGAGGACGACTGCCTCAGCTACGGCATCGGAGCCGAGATCTCGGCCACCCTCATGGAGGGGGCCTTCGACTACCTGGATGCCCCGGTCCGCCGGGTGGCGGCGGCCGAGATCCCGCTGCCCTATGCCAAGCCGTTGGAAAGCGCGGCACTGCCCACCGCGAAGGACCTGATCCGGGTCGTCCGCGAACTGCTCGCCGCCACCAGTTTCACACGATAGGAGACCGCGATGCCCGAGGTGAACATGCCCCGCCTGTCCGACACGATGCAAGAAGGTGTCCTCAGCCGCTGGGTCAAGAAGGTCGGGGACGCGGTGAGCGAAGGCGATGTCCTCGCCGAAATCGACACCGATAAGGCCACCATGGATCTCGAGGCCTTCGACGACGGGGTCCTGGAGAAGATCCTGGTCGAGGAAGGCACCATGGTCGCCATCGGGGAACCCGTGGCGTTCATCGGCTCGGGGTCCGGGACCGAGCCCGGTGCCGACGCCCCGACCGGACAGGACGCCCCGTCCCCTGCCGCCCCTGAGGACTCCCCCGCCCAGGCGTCCGAAAGCGCCCCCGCGCCACGGCCCGCCGAGGGGACTTCGACGCCCGGGACCATGGAGCCTCGCCCCCCGACCGGGGCCACCGGCGGACGCCTGCTCGCCTCCCCGCTCGCCCGCAGGATCGCCGAACAGCATGGCATCGATCCGGCGTCGATCACCGGGACCGGCCCAGGCGGTCGGATCGTCAGGGCCGATGTCGAAGCCGCGGTGGCCGCCCAGGCCGACACCGCCCCGCAGCAGCCCGCAGGGAAGACCGCGGCGAGCAATACCTCCACGGATGAGACGGAATCGGTGGAGGTTCCCCTGACGATGATGCGCAAGGTGATGGCCGAACGACTCACCGAAAGCGCTGGCGCCCCGCACTTCTACCTGACCAATGTGGTGGCCGTGGACCGGCTCTTCGCCCTGCGCGCCGAGATCAATGAACGCTTCGCCGACACCGGGACCAGGATCAGCGTGACCGACCTGCTGGTCAAGGCGTGCGCCCTGACCTTGGAGGACCACCCCCAGGTCAATGCCTCCTGGGCCGGGGACAAGATCCTCCAGCATCCGCGGGCACATATCGGGGTGGCGGTGGCCCTGGATGACGGGCTGATCGTCCCGGTCGTCCGCAACGCCGCCACCAAGGGCCTCGATGTGATCTCCACGGAAACCCGGGCCTTGGCCACGAAGGCCCGGGACGGCAAGCTGGCCCCGGCCGAATTCAGCGGCGGGACCTTCTCGATCAGCAACCTGGGCATGTTCGGCATCGACAACTTCACCGCGGTCATCAATCCACCCGAGGCCGCGATCCTGGCAGTGGGCGCCACCACCGAGGAGCCCTACGTGCAGGACGGGAAGCTCTCCAGCCGCCGGATCATGAAGATCACCCTCACCTCCGACCACCGGGTCCTGGACGGCGCCGTTTCGGCGGCGTTCCTGCGCGATCTCAAACGCACGCTGGAAGAGCCTTTGAGGATCATCATCTGATCCGTCCTCCGACCGGGCGTCCCGCCGGAGTGGTCGGACCTCTGGACTTTGGCGCCGGGAAGTTGGTTAATGAATTAAGGACCGTCGCCCTCGGGAACGTGGTTCTCGTTGTTGACCAACACGTTCGACGTGTTCTCCACGACATCGGGGCGTCAACGGGCTTCGCCACTCGCCGCGAGGAGGACCGGCCATGCATGAATATAAAGTCATCACCGACAGGATCAAGGACTACCCGGATTTCAAACCCTCGGATCTTGAAGCCAGTCTCAACGAGCATGCCCTGTCCGGGTGGAAGGTCGTCACCTGTTTCACCGACTCGACCGTCTGGCATGAGACCACTGTGACCACCATCCTGGAACGCCAAAGCAACTACACCACCAAGTCCTAGGCCGGCGGGAGGTCACCCGACGATCCTCTGGACCGGTCGGGTGACCCGGACACCGCACCCCCGCACCATGGCGCGGATTTTCCTGCCGGGTCCAGGTGATTCCACGGATCACGGCCTTCGGCGCCTTGGAACCGGCTACCAGATCCGAGGAACCAGGACCGGGGTCCTTGCCTTATAGGCCTCATAGTCTGCTTGGCCGCCCCACTTGGCATCGGACTTCTTTTCCAACAGGGGCACCCCGCTGACCTGGGTCAGGAGCAGAATGACCAGGACCGGTGAAATCAGTGCCACCAGCTGCCATCCTTCAAGTGCCGGGAAGGCGACGATGGCGACGCCGATCCACAGCAGGATCTCACCGAAGTAGTTGGGGTGGCGCGAGGTCGACCACAGGCCGGAGGAAATGAATCCTCCTTTTTTCGACGGGTCGGCGTTGAACCGCGATTTCTGCTGGTCGGCCACCACTTCCAGACCGAACCCGAGCATCCAGAGCAGGACGCCAACGAGCGCAAAACCGTCCAGGGGAACTCGGTGATCCGACGTCATGGCCACCCACGCCGCGGCCGCGGTGAAGGTGACCCACAACCCCTGGAGCGTCCACGTGCTCAGGAACCTGACGAAGGAGGGCTTGATCTGGTCAAAACGGTCATCCTTGCCCGCTCGGCTGATACGACGGAACAAGAAGAGTCCGAGCCGCAACGTCCAGATGAGAACCATCGTGGCCAGGATCAGGGAACGCGCGTCGATATCTGGAAGGGCCACAAGAATCATGACGGTAATCGCCACATAGCTCAGCATGCCGGTGAGGTCATAGTACTTTTCGGTCTGCGCCAAAAACGCAGGGATAAAAGCCATCCACTGGATCACGATGGCCATGCCCACGGCCAGGGCAAAGACGGGGATCACTCCCAGGGTGATACCGCCACTGCTGCCGGCAGCAGCAAGCAAGGCTCCGATGATCAGCACGATGGGCAACGTGATCAGCGCCGTGCGCTCAGACTTTTTCACGGAAAAGTTCCTCTCTGCCATGCGGAGCTTTCGCGGAGGCGATGCTACCGATAAAATTTCATTCAATCTTTTGATAATCAAAGAATCTTGACTATACTCGAAGCCTGCCCTTAAGGAACGGAAGCCGCCATGTTGTCCCACCTTTCCGTCGCCACGACCTTGCAGCAAATGTTGATTCTGGCCCGCGAAAGCGAGCGGGAAACGGCTCTGGGATTGGGCCTGAATCTCACGGATTTCCGTGCCCTTTCGGTGCTGACCCAGTCAGGGCCGATGACTTCGGGGAATCTCGCGTTGGAGCTGGGCTCCACCGCGGCCACCACTACGGCCATCACCAACCGTCTGGAGCTGGGAGGCTACCTCACCCGCAACCGGGGCGCGGCAGACAGGCGCCATGTCATGTTGACGGCAACCAACACGGCCTTCCAGGGAATCCTGGACCCGACCCATCCGCTGGCCACTGCCCTCTACGAACAGCTCCAGGGCCTACCCGTTGAGCACAGCACCATCGTCAGCAACTTTCTTGACGCTACCCAAGTCCTGATGCGCAACCACCTGCACACACTGTCTAATAAGGACACCCCGTGAAAGAGTTCACCACGCCGCCCCTGGTGGGTCCAACCATTTATCGAAACGCAACAGAGCTCCTGATGCAACGGCTCAGGACTTCGCCCCACCACATAGCTTTCGAAGTTCGTTCCGCCGGCGCAGCGATCACGGATCCCTGGGACCAAGTGAGCACCAGAGAGTTCGTCGGGCAGGTCCGAGCCCTGGCCAAAGGCTTCATGGCTTCGGGCCTGCAGCCCGGTCAATCCATCGCCATCATCTCGCCCACCCGCTATGAATGGGCCCTGGCGGACATGGCCGCCTGGTTCGCCGGCGCCGTCGTCGTTCCCCTCTACGAGACCGCGGCGGTCAACCAGATATCGGCCATTATCACCGACGCCGACGTGCGCTTCGGTGTGGCCGGCACGACGGAACACGCCCGGATACTCAAACAGGGATTCGAGCAAGCCGGCATGGCCGATGGGCGCATCTGGACGATGGATCCGAACACTGAATCGTCCCTGGACGTTCTGGTGCACAGCGGCGAACACATCACCGATGAGGCCCTGGAGCAACGACGGCTGGTGGCCACACTGGATGCGGTGGCAACCATCGTCTACACCTCGGGGACCACCGCTGCACCCAAGGGTGCGCTCATCACCCATGGGAACTTCGTCAACCAGGTACTGAATGTGGCCGGATCCTACGGTGAGGTGGTCCAGGAATCCGGCAACACGGTGATTTTCCTCCCGATGGCCCACGTACTGGCCCGCGGGCTCCAACTGATCTGTCTGGCCAACGGCATGCGCATTGCCCACCTGGGCGACACTCGTGAAGTGGTACCGGCTCTAGGCGCACTGAAACCCACCTTCTTGGTGGTGGTCCCGCGTGTTCTGCAAAAAATACGGACATCCGCTGCAGCAGCCGCCGAGGCAAAACATCTCGGCCCCCTCTGGAAGGTGGCACAGGACACCGCGGTGCAATGGGGCCGGCTGGCAGAGCGTCGCGATACACATCCGGCAGCACGAGCCGGGCTCGGGCTCCGGATCAAGCACGCCCTCTTTGATGGATTGTTCTATGCCCGGATCAGAAAACTGGTCGGTGGGCGCCTGGGCTATCTCCTCTCCGGTGCCGCGGCGCTGGACGCTGAACTATCGCTGTTCTTCCGCGGTCTAGGATTACCCGTCATTGAAGGATACGGACTCACTGAAACCACGGCTCCGCTGACCGGAAACCTTCCTGGAGCAATCACGGCAGGTTCCGTGGGAGTGCCCATGCCGGGAACCACAGTCCGCATTTCGGATCAGGGCGAGGTCCTGGCTCGCGGGGCCGGTGTTTTTTCCGGATACAACAGACCCGCGGACAACACCGAGGCCTTCATCGACGGCTTCTTCCGCACCGGTGACCTCGGCGAGCTCGATGAGCGCGGGCAGCTGACCCTCAAGGGGCGCATCAAGGATGTCGTCGTCACAGCAGGCGGCAAAACCGTTTCCCCCACCATCTGGGAAGGCTACGTCGAAAATGATCCCCTCATCGCCCATGCCGTGATGGTGGGAGAAGGCCGCCCTTTTCTCGGCGGCCTGCTGCTCCTTGACTTCGAAGCCGTCATCGATTGGGCCCATCGACACGGGGTCACCCGACTGGCGGGCCTTCGAATCCCCGAGACAGGTGGGGCGGTCACCATCGAGGAGCACGGACTTCTCGAAGTACTCAATCAGACGGTCAGCAAGGCGAATTCGAAAGTGTCCCGTCCCGAGCAGGTCCGAAAGTTCCTCCCGCTGCTGACCGATCTCAGCGAAGCCAGCGGAATCATGACTCCCACCATGAAGCTCAAGCGCGGGATCTTCACCCAACGTTCGCGTCCGTTCGTCGAAAAGATCTATGCGCAGTCACCGGAGCAAGGCTAGATTCGCCGGGCCATCTCCTAGACTGTCCGGGTGAACCAGACGCCGCAAAACCTCGAACCACGCCCCGAATTCTCCGACCGGGTGCTCGCCATCCTGCAGGCCACGGCCGCCGGCGCCACCGCAGCCAGGGCCCTGGACGCCCCGGGTGAGACGGAGACCCTGCAGTTGTTCCTGCTCGATGGCCTCCTCGAAGCCGTCGAATGGGCCAATGACGGGGTCGCCTCCGATGAGGCGGCCTGCCTGTGGCTGGCCGGGCTGCGCTGGAGGCACGCCGTCACCGGTTCCTTCCCCGAAGGGGCCCCGGAACCACTGCCGCGGTGGATCGACGCCGCCTTCGCCGACACCGGTGTGCTCCCGGCCCCGAACCTGGCCCCGGGGGATCCACAGAACCGCACGGCCCTGTCCGACCCGGAGATGGCCAGTACCGGTCGGCCGGCCCACCCCACGGCGGATGGTCCGGGGGTCCTGCCGCGGGCAGCGGTCATGGCCCTGCTGCCGCGGGTCGATGAGGGCACGACGGCACGGCTCGCCTCCGATGCCGCGGCCCTGACCCATGGTGCCCCCGCGGCCCACCGGGCTGCCGCATCGGCGGCGCTGGCGGTCCGGGCCGGCCTGGACCTGGGCGTGGAGGCGACGCAGCGTTGGCAGGAGCTGCTGGAGCAGTTGGCGCAGGACGAGGGGACCTCCTCCACCGCCCTGGGTGCCGCCCTGGCGGCCGCCCTCGAGGAGATGGCCTCCGGATTGTCCGAAACCGGTGGGGTCCCCGGCGTCGTCCGGCGTCTGGGGTCGGCACCGGATCCTGATACGGCAGGCTACGCGGCGGCGTTGGTGGCCTCGGCCCGCGGATATCGGCCGGCGGACGGCCGGCCGCAGTCCGCCGTGGATTCGGTCATCCACCAGATGCACCACCGGTGGGTCGAAGCCGTCCTCGGCGCTGCCCCGGAACCGGCGGGCTGATCAGGCGAGCCGGAACCCGTCGACCAGTTGCAGGAACTCACCTTCCGACAGCAGGGAGATCCCGCGTCCGGCCTCGCGCAACCGCAGGACATGTTTGACCTTGGTCGTCAGGCGGGTCGTGTGCAGATCCCCGGGGACGAAGCCGTCGCCGACGACCAGCACCGTGGTGGCGCGGGTGACCCGGCTGGCACAGGTGGCCCCGTTCTCCGCCGCCCGGTTCTTGGCTTCCTGCCGGGTGATGGACAGGTTCCCGGAAAAGACCACCGTCTCCCCGTAGAGCGGGTGCGCGGGGTCGGCCCCGGGGTTCGGCGGCGGGTTCTCCCCTTCGCTGGGCCAGCCTCCGGCCCAGGTCGGTTGGGCGGGGACCAGCATTCCGGCGGCCAGTCGTTCCCTGGCCGAGACCGTCGCCTTGGACAGGCCGTCCCCCGGCGCGTAGGCCGCGGCATGGCCCATCGCCACGCGGGCGGCGCCGGCGGCCCGGGAGACCGAGTCCACGGCATGCCGGTGGCCGATGTCGATCATGATGGAGGCGCAGGCCCTGGCGTCGGCCAGGGCATCATGGTGGTTCTCCATCGGCGATCCCGCGGCTTCGGCGACGAAGGGCAGCGAATAGGACTGCAGCGAGTAGGTCTTGCGCGCCAGCTTCACGGTGCAGGCGAAATCGTAGGCCGGGCCCGCCAGTTCGGAGACCTCCAGGGCGGAACGGATGACCCCGAGGTCGAAGGCCGCGTTATGGGCCACGACGGTATCGGCACCGATGAAGGAGGCCAGTTCCCCGAAGACCTCGCCGAAGCGGGGCGCGGTGGCCACCATATCGGCGGTGATCCCGTGGATCTGCACGTTGCGCGGATCGAAGTGGTCGAACCCCTCGGGCGGGCGCATCAGCCAGTAGGCCTCATCGACGATCCCCCCGTCACGGACGCGGGTGACGCCAACGGAGCAGGCCGACCCGCGAAATCCATTGGCCGTCTCGAAATCGATCGCCGTAAAGTCCAAAGCCACCCCACCACCTTAGCGGGGCATTGCTGGGAGTCTGCCCACACTTTGTCCCGAAGGCCTCTTTCGTCCCAGCCGGTGGCCAGCCCGCCGGTAAGCTGGACCCTGTGATGATTGACGCCCTGAGCCCGGCCCTGGACGCCGCAGTGACCCTCCAGCCCCAGATGGCCGGCTTGCTGCCGGACTTCCTGAACCCCGATGTCTTCCTGCGCGATCCACGGTTGGCGCCCTGGATCATCCTGCTGGTCTGCGGCATCGTCTTCGCCGAAACCGGCCTGCTGGTCGGCTTCTTCCTCCCCGGCGATTCCATGTTGTTCACTGCGGGCCTGCTGGTCGCCACGGGGGCCATCGACGTGAACCTGTGGTTCTTTGCCGGATGCGTGTTCATCGCCGCCTTCGCCGGGGACCAGACCGGCTATCTCATTGGCCACAAGGCCGGGCCGTCGGTGTTCAATAAACCCGATTCGCGGTTCTTCAGGAAGGAATACGTGGACAAGGCCCACGAATTCTTCGAGCGATTCGGCGGCCGGGCGGTCATTCTGGCCCGCTTCGTGCCGATCGTGCGGACCTTCGTCCCGGTCATCGCCGGGGTCGCGAAGATGCACTATCGCACGTTCATCGCCTTCAACCTCGTCGGGGCGCTGCTCTGGGGGGTCGGAGTGACCCTGCTGGGCCACTGGCTCGGGCAGTACACCTGGGTCGGGAACAACATCGACATCATCTTCGTGGCCATCGTGCTGCTCTCGGTCGTGCCCATCGCCGTGGAACTGATCAAGGCCCGCAAACCCGCCCGGAGCTAGCCGGATGCACGAATCCCCCTGATCCGCGACGGATCAGGGGGATTCCTTGGTCTGGCCGGGCGCCTACACCCGGAAGACTCGGCGACGGATCAGCCGGCCCGCAGCACCTCGACGAGGTGGGGCAGCAGGGCCCTGAAGGCCTGGCCGCGGTGGCTGATCGCGTTCTTCTCGGCACTGTCCAGCTCGGCGCAGCTACGGTCCTCACCGACGGGTTGCAGGATCGGGTCGTAGCCGAATCCCCCCTGCCCGCGGGGTGCTTCCAGCACGGTGCCTTCCAGGCGCCCCAGTTCCACCTGTTCGGTGCCGTCGGGCAGGGCCAGGGCGGCGGCGCAGACGAAGGCACCGCCGCGGTGTTCGGCGGGAACATCGGCCAGTTGGGCCAGCAACAGCGCCAGGTTCGCGGCGTCGTCGCCATGGCGGCCCGACCAGCGGGCGGAGAAGATCCCCGGCGCCCCGCCCAGGACGTCCACCGAGAGGCCCGAATCATCGGCGATGGCCGGCAACCCGGTGGCTTCGGCCACGGCGTGGGCCTTGAGCAGGGCATTGGCTTCGAAGGTCACCCCGGTTTCGCGGACGTCCGGGGCGTCCACGGCACCGGCGTCGACGACCTGGGTGTCCACGTCGAGTCCGGGGACCTGCCCGCGCAGCAGCTCGCGGAGCTCACGCAACTTGCCCTGGTTGTGGGTGGCCAGGACCAGCCGGGGGGACGGCGCCATCACTGCTCGAGGGTTTCGCGCTGGATGACCGCCAGCTCTGCGGTCCCCGACAGGGCCAGATCCAGCAGCGCATCGAGTTCGTCCCGCTTGAAGGGTGCGCCTTCGGCGGTGCCCTGGACCTCGACGAAGTCACCGGATCCGGTGACCACGACGTTCATGTCGGTTTCGGCCCGCACGTCCTCCTCATAGGGAAGATCCAGCATCGGGGTGCCATCGATGATGCCCACCGAGATCGCCGACACGCTGTCGGTGAGCACATTGGCCTTGGCGGCGATGAGCTTCTGGCCGCGGGCCCAGGTGATGGCATCGGCCAGGGCAACGTAGGCGCCGGTGATGGCCGCGGTGCGGGTTCCGCCGTCGGCCTGGAGCACGTCGCAGTCCAACACGATGGTGTTCTCACCCAGGGCCTTGGTGTCGATGACCGAACGCAGCGAACGGCCGATCAACCGGGAAATCTCATGGGTGCGCCCCCCGATCTTGCCCTTGACCGATTCACGGCCGTTGCGGGTGTTCGTGGCCCGGGGAAGCATCGCGTATTCGCCGGTGACCCACCCGGTGCCCTCGCCCTTGAGCCAGCGCGGGACCCCGGAGGTGAAGGAGGCGGTGCACAGCACCTTGGTGTTGCCGAACTCGATCAGGGCCGAACCTTCGGCTTGGAGGGACCAACCGCGGGTGATGGTGACCTTCCGCAGATCGGCGGTTCCGCGCCCGTCGGCGCGCTGGATGGTGGATGCATTGGAGCCTGTAGTCATGGGTCCCAGTCTAATGCCGGACACCGGGGCCCGTATCAGGGGTTCAGGGGCGGAAGGGGTCCCGCGGGGCGGGCCTGTCCTTCGGTTCGCCCAGCCGGTCCCCCGACCACACCCCATAGGTGACCCCGGACACGGCGATCGCCAGACCGCCGTCGTACGTGGTCTTCGCCTCGTCGACCACGGTGTTCACATCCGTCCACACCGGGATATGGGTGAGCAGGAGGCGTTTGGCCCCGGCGGCGGTGGCCATTTCCCCGGCCCGTTTGCCGGTCAGGTGGACCCCGTCGATGCCGTCGTCCCGGCCTTCCTCGAAGGCCGCCTCGCAGAGGAACATATCCGCATCATGGGCCGCCTCGACGAGGCCGTCGCAGGAGTCGGTATCCCCCGAATAGGCCAGCACCGAGGTCCGGGTCGTCCCGTCCTGGAGTGGTTCGGTCGCCTCGACACGGATGGCATAGGCTTCCTCGACCGGGTGGCGGACAGGAACCGCCGAGATGGTGAAGGGTCCAAGCTCGACCTTCTGCCGGGGCACCCAGTGGTGGAAGTCGAAGTCCTCGTGCATGCCCGGGTCCAGTTCCAGCCCGTAGGCGGTGGCCATCCGGTCGGCGGTGGCTTCGGGGCCCCAGACGGTGATCCGTTCCCGGTTCCAGCCGTTCGGGTTCCAGTGCACCGCCACATGGAGCCCGCACAGGTCCATGCAGTGGTCGGGGTGCAGATGGGACAAAAAGATCGCGTCGATGTCCTCCAGATCCATATACCGTTGGAGCACCCCCAGCGCGCCGCTGCCCAGATCCAGCAGGATCCGCCAGATGCGTTCGCCGTCGAACGCGGTGACCAGATAGCAGGAGGCGGGTGAGCCGGGGCCGGGGAAGGAGCCGCTGCACCCGATGATGGTCATCTTCATGGCTGCTCCCCCACGGCGGCTCCTTCGGGGACGACGCCGGCGTCGGGGACGAGCACCTGCGGGATCTCCCCGGTGGGGTGGATGGTTCCACCGTGGGCCATATGCCGTACGGACTGGACCTCGGGGCCCAGGAACCTGCGGGCCAACACCTCGAAGTAGCCGGAGTCGCCGGTGGACATGAAATCGTGGGCGCCGTGTTCGCCGGCTTCGCTGGAGAGCCCGTGGCGCATCAGCGCCGCGTAGACGTCCTTCGCGGTTTCCTCGGCACTGGAGACCAGGGTGACGCCGTCGCCCATGACGTAGGAGATGACCCCGGTCAGCAGTGGGTAGTGCGTGCAGCCCAGCACCAGGGTGTCCACCCCGGCGTCCTTCAGCGGGGCCAGGTACCGTTCGGCGGTGCGCAGCAGTTCGGAGCCGGCGGTGACGCCGCTTTCGACGAATTCGACGAACCGCGGGCAGGCGGCTGCGGTGATCTCCAGTTGCGGGGCCGCGGCGAAGGCGTCCTCGTAGGCGCGGGAGCCGATGGTTGCCTCGGTGCCGATGACACCGATGCGGCCATTGCGGGTCGCGGCGACCGCACGGCGGACCGCCGGCTGGATGACCTCCACCACGGGGATCCCGTAGCGGGCCGTATAGCGTTCGCGGGCGTCACGAAGCACTGCTGCCGAGGCGGAGTTGCAGGCAATGACCAGCAGTTTCACCCCGGCGTCGACCAGTTCGTCCATCACTCCCAGCGCGTTGGCCCGCACCTGGGCGATCGGCAACGGCCCGTAGGGGCTGTTGGCGGTATCGCCGACGTAGAGCGTGGATTCATGGGGCAGCTGGTCGATGATGGCCCGGGACACGGTCAGGCCGCCGACACCAGAGTCGAAGATCCCCAGCGGTGCGGAGCGGTCACGGGCGGCCCGGCGATCCTGCAAGGCATCGCCGGGGGGCTGCGCGGAGGCGTGGCTGTTCATGATCTACCGACCATACTGCCTGTGTCGGCGAGGGGGCAGTAATAAAACACGGATGTCTCCCACGTCACAACGAACCGAGCAGTGCCTGCATCAGGGTTTCCTGCAACCAGGTGACGAAGTTGTAGACCAGGGCCAGATATTCGTCCACGTCATCGACCGTGGCGGCGTCGATGACCGAGGAGATCCGTTCGGCGTCGTCCTCGGTACGCAGATCCAGACGTTCGGCCAGGACCAGACGGACATCGTTCAGGGCCTGGGCGAACTGGTTCGCCGCCGCGGCATCGAAGGCCAGGGCGGACGATTCCATCGCCAATGCGGCGGCCTTCAGCGCGCCGATCTTGCGCTCACGCAGCGTCGTTTCGGTCAATCGACGGTATTCCAGCGAGGCGTCCTGGTCCCCCTGCACCGCATCGGGCAGCAACCTCAACTCGGCGGGATCGGTGGGGGCGGCAAATTCCGCGGCGTGGGTGCGCGGATCCATGCCCACCATCGCCCAGAGCGGATCCGGTTCCTCCCCCGGGGCCGCGCCGTCGTCCTCGGGGGCCAGCAGCGTGGCGACGTCCTCGAACAATCCCCTCAGCAACTCGCGTTCGGTCGAATCCAGCCGGGCCGTGAAGCCGCGGGGCGTGGATTTGAAGGCACGGGCCATCGGGTCAGCCCTGGTCCGCGCGCTGGAAGGTCGCCCACAGCCCGTAGCCGTGCATTGCTGCGACATCGGCTTCGACCTGTTCCAGGGCACCGGTGGAGACCACCGAACGCCCTTGTTGGTGGACTTCGAGCATCAGTTGGTCGGCTTTGGTCTCGGAGTAGCCGAAGTGGCTGCGGAACACGTAGCTGACGTAACTCATCAGGTTCACGGGGTCGTTCCAAACCAGCAGGACGTACGGGGTATCCAGTTCCTGCTGCTCGGTCGTCTCGCTGCGTGGCAGGACATCGGTGGGTGCGGTCAAGACAGGCATACCCTCCATTCTACGACGTCAGGGCCCCGGCAGCCGATAGAGTGTGGGTGGGAGCGCGGCAGCGCGGTCCTGAACCGTACGATCCGAGGAGTCCTCCGACCGATGTGGCAGCAGCCGACCTCGCTCTTCACCGACCACTATGAGCTCACGATGCTCCAGGCGTCCCTGCACTCGGGGGCCGCACACCGCCGCTCCGTGTTCGAGGCCTTCGCCCGGCGGCTCCCCGAGGGCCGCCGCTACGGGGTCGTCGCCGGAACGGGACGCATCCTCGAGGGCCTGGAACACTTCCGGTTCGGCACCGAGCAACTCGATTTCCTCTCCGATCGCGGCGTCGTGGATGACACGACGCTGCAATACCTCAGCGGGTTCCGGTTCAGCGGGGACATCTACGGCTATGCCGAAGGCGACCTCTACTTCCCCAACTCGCCGCTGCTGACCGTCGAGTCGACCTTCGCCGAGGCCTGCGTCCTGGAGACCTACATCCTCTCGGTGCTCAACCATGATTCGGCGATCGCCTCGGCCGCCTCACGCATGATGGCCGCTGCCGGGGACCGGCCCTGCATCGAAATGGGGTCCCGCCGGACCCAGGAGCATGCGGCCGTCGCCGCGGCCCGCGCCGCGGTCATCGCCGGGTTCCACAGCACCTCGAACCTGGAGGCGGGCCTGCACTACGGGGTTCCCACCGTGGGCACCGCGGCGCATTCCTTCACCCTGCTGCACGATTCCGAACGGGCCGCCTTCGAAGCCCAGGTCGCCTCCCTGGGGGCCGATACCTCCCTGCTGGTGGACACCTACGACGTCGAACAGGGGGTCCGCACCGCCGTGGAGGTGGCCGGGCCAGCACTCGGCGCCGTCCGGCTGGATTCGGGCGACCTGGTGGAACAGGCCCGCTGGGTGCGCCGGCTGCTCGATGACCTGGGCAACCACAACACCCGCATCATGGTCACCTCCGATCTGGACGAATACGCCATCGCCGCCTTGGCCTCGGCCCCGGTGGACGCCTACGGGGTCGGCACCGCACTGGTCACCGGCTCGGGGGCGCCGACGGCCTCCATGGTCTATAAATTGGTGTCCCGCCAGGACGACGACGGCCATTTCGTCGATGTGGCCAAGGCCGCCAAGAACAAGGTCAGCGTCGGCGGCCGCAAATACGCGGTGCGCCGGCTCAACGAGCGCGGCCGCGCCACCGCCGAGATCGTCGGCATCGGCGAGCCCCCGGCCTCCGATGGGAACGACCGCGACCTGCTGGTCCCGTTGGTGACCGACGGCGTCGTCGCCCGGGAATACACCGGTTCCGCGGGACTGCAGCGTGCCACCCAACGACATCGCGACAGCGTGAAGGAAATGCCGGGTCTTTCCAAGCGGCTGCAGCGCGGTGAACCCGTGATCCCCACCGAATTCGTGGATCATCTATAGGTACCCGACCACCGGGTGCCCAAGGAGGAGAGCAAGACATGGAAACGGCCCTGATCATCGTCGACGTGCAGAACGACTTCTGCGAGGGCGGCTCGCTCGGGGTGAGCGGAGGTGGTGCCACTGCTGCGGCCATCACCTCCTACCTGAACGACCACGGTTGGAAGTACGCCGCCGTCCTGGCCACCCAGGATTGGCATATCGACCCGGGGACCCATTTCTCCTCCGAACCGGACTACGTCGATTCCTGGCCGGTGCACTGCGTCGCCGGCACCCCGGGGGCCGAACTACACCCCGGGCTGGCCCCGGTCCTGAAGGCCGGCGCCTTGACCGCCACCTTCCGCAAGGGCCGCTACGAGGCCGCCTACTCCGGTTTCGAATCCACCCTGGTGGACCCGGAGGATCCGGCGGCCACCTCCGAGGAGGCGGACCGCGAATCCTTGGAGAGCACCCCCGGCGAGTCGCTGGGCGAATGGCTGAGCTCCCGGCATATCCACAAGGTCGACATCGTGGGCATCGCGACCGACTTCTGTGTCCGGGAGACCGCCCTGGACGCGGCGCGGGCCGGATTCGACACCACGGTCCTGGCCCGGCTGACGGCCGCCGTGCACCGGGTGACGGTGCCCACCGTCCTCGGTGAGCTGGCCCGGGCCGGGGTCGCCATCGACCAGGATGCCTAGGCGCCGCCACCCTTTCCGCGAGTGGGCCTACCTGAGCATCCGCGCTTCAACGATGCGTGGTGTTCCCGGGTCGGTCTGTTCGGTCCCATCGAACTCGAAGCCGTTGCGTCGGTAGAAGGAGATGGCCCGAGGGTTGCCCGGTTCGACCCAGAGCATGGCTGCCTCTTCGCCGAGCACCCCGTTGAACAGATCCTGTCCGACGCCGGTTCCGTGGCCGCTTTGGAGCACATATAGGCAGAACAGCTGACGTTCGCGCGGTGGCACGGACTTCGCCGTGGGCACGCTCGGGCCGGAGAACGCGAAGCCGAGGGGTTCGCCGTCCTGCTCGGCCAGGCGGACCTCGAAGTCCTCCCGTTCCTGGCCGAGGATGTGCTCCCACATCCCCTGGCGCTTGCGGCGGTGCTCCTCGGTGAAGAAGCCCTCGGGCAGCAGGTGCTCATAGGTCTGTTGCCACGTGGCCACATGCAACCCGGCCAGGGCGGGGGCATCGGCGGCAGCAGGGCGTCTGATCGTGTAGGCCATCGGTTCATGATGCCATGTCGACTACGGGTCCTGGGGGCATTGCCGTCAGTGGAGTTCAGAGCCCCTGTTCGGCCGCCTGCTCCAGGAGCCATTTCTCGGCGTCCGGCCACGCGACCTGCAACTGGCTGTTGAGCCTTTCGTGGTCGTACCCGTCGTACTGTTTCCAGCGCACTCCCCGACGAGCCAGGCCTTCGCCTAGTTCATGAGGGGGCATGATCATTCCCACGGCATCCTGATCCTGCGCGCCCCAGAAGCCGAAGAGTGGACAAGGCATGAGATCGACTAGTGCATCGGGCGCCAGTTCGGCCAGATCACGATAGAATTCCGCCCCGGCCCACAGATCGAACCGTTCGTTGTACCGCTCCCGGATCGCCGGGTCCTTTTCCAATCCCGCCAGCTCGGCGTCGACGTCGCGCGAGGTGATCCCGTAGTCACCGAGCAGGGGGAACCCACCCGAAGCAACAGCTGCCACCGACCCGTATTCGGCCAGCTGAAGTGCCAGCCACGGTCCGAAGGCACCAGTGAAGGAGTAGCCGAAGACCAGGAACCGTTCATGGCCCAATTGGTGTGCCACCTGCCGCAGGTCGGTGGCCCAACGGTTGGGCAGATAGGGAGCACCCGTGCGTGTGCTGGTTGCGAAGTCCCGCGGGGAAGCGACGATGAGCGTGAACCGGCGCGCCATCAACCCCTCCATTTCCCGGGACCAGGTGAAGTTGCACTCCGGCGCCAGTAGCGCAGGTCCGGAGCCCGCTACACGGAACGCGATCCTGGCTCCATCAAGCGTCATGAATCCCATGCCACTGACCGTAGGTGACTCGACCTTCCCTGCCAATACCGGTGGGCTGCTGCGCGAAGGCCTCGACCACCGGATCGACCAGTGGGACCCAGTCGCAGGCCACCGTCGCACTAGACTGCCTGAATGCTCTCCGCCGAAATCATTGAAGCCGCCACGGCGTGGACGTCACCTCGCATCGTGGAATGGTCTCCTTCCCTACACCGCAACCTCAGCGAATGGCTTGAACCCAGTATGGCCCTGGTGGGTGATGCAGCATGGGGAGCGCAGATCCGCGATCTCGTCCAGTTGCCCATTGACGATCCGCTCCAATGGGCCAATCGCCGCATCCCCCTTCCCGGCGGAGAGTGGGCAATCGCCGGCATCCGTTTCAGGGTCCGTGATATCAGCAGGCCGTTTGTCGACATCATCGCCACCTCCCTCGCCCCGGAGCCCTCCCAGTTGGCGGCCCTGGCCGACGTCCTGCCGCATTTCACCGCCTTCTCACCCCTCTGCCTTCGCATCCACTGCCCCGATCCGGAACAGACCCTCTCCGAGCT
This sequence comes from Arthrobacter sp. AOP36-C1-22, assembly GCF_052377515.1. Lineage (NCBI taxonomy): Bacteria > Bacillati > Actinomycetota > Actinomycetes > Micrococcales > Micrococcaceae > Arthrobacter > Arthrobacter sp. AOP36-C1-22. Next base: position 137,940 of record NZ_JBQSWW010000002.1, read on the forward strand.
GGCACGGTGCGGTACCTATGCCGGGCACGCGGCCACTGACTTGCTCATTGTCGCCGGACTGTTGGAAACCCTTAAATGGCGCGCCATGCCGAGCAGCACGGAGAGCGTCGAGCTTCGAGCCGTCGATCCTCAAGCAGCGGCAGACCGTGTGGCCGCGATATACGACGAGCTGGAACATTCGCGCCCCGGCATCAAGTCCTGGGCGTCCCCGGCCGACGTCGATCTTCTGTCCAGCGCAGCCACAGAAAATCTGCTGTTCGAGGTGTGTTCGGATTCTGAGCCGATCGGTGTCGTTGCCGCTGCCCGCGAGAACGCTTACGGCATGTCGGGATACAGCGTCCAGGAGCTGTGCCTCAACGCGGAGCACCGTGGACGCCGGTTGGGCCGGGCCGTACTGCTCCAGCTCTGCGGCCGGTTGCCGATCGCCTCGGTCGGCGACGTGCTCTGGGGTCACATCCACCCCGACAACAAGCCTTCCCTGGACAATTCGCTCTCCATTGGCCGTGAGGTCGTCGGAGGGCATCTGTGGCTGAGCCCCGCCGGCTACGAGGGGATGCCGGCATGATCGGCGAACCGAGAGCTGGCTCCCTTTGCGCTGCCCCGGCGTCCGCTCCGGTGGAGCCGGTGATTCGGCGGGTCACCACCGAGGATATCGGCGCGCTCGTCAGGCTCCGGGCCGTCATGTTCGAGACCATGGGCCAAGCGTCCTCTCCGGAAGCTCCCTGGCTGGCCGAGGCGTCGCAATGGTTCACCGACCACTTGGGTGTCGATGCCTGTGCGTACATCGTCTATTCCTTCGGGACAGCAGTGGCGGCGGCGCTTGGCTATGTCCACACCACACCACCGTCGCCGGCAAGCTGCGCAACGGTGACCGGGCACCTCTCCAATGTCGTCACCCTCGAGGGCCATCGCCGCCGTGGACATGCCCGTGCCTGCGTCCAGGCGCTCCTGGAGTGGTTCCGCCATGAAACCTCGGCGGCCAGGGTGGATCTGGCGGCCAGCGAGGACGGTCTGGCCCTCTATGAATCCCTGGGGTGGGTGCGCCGGGAGCAACCCACCTTGCGTTTATCCCTCCACCGCGACTGAACGGGATCGTCCACCCGAACGGGTCATCCCGAGGCGGTCAGCGAACGACGGCGAACCGTTCCAGGACGACCATGGTGTCGTCATCGGGTTCGAAGTCCGCTCCGAGTTCGGCCCGGATCTCGGCGGACGTCCAGAACTCCAGGTGGTCGGCCCGCCATTCGGCCACCGAGGTATGGCCTTCACCTTCGGCCAAGGCATGGTCGAGGGGCACATCTGCCAGCCGCACGAAGTCGACGCCGGTGGTCTCCACGGCGAAGAGCCTTTCGCCGTCGGAGCCGACGACGCAGCCCGCGTCGCCGACAACCGGCAGCGTCCCATCACCGACCTCGTATTCGCGCATCAATGAGCTGGTCGAGGTTTTGGCGCCGGATTCGATGGCAGCAATCAAGCTGTCGCGTAGCGGCCCCGGGAAGGCAAATTCAATGCTCGGAAGGTCGTCGTTCATTGGCACAGCTAACCAGAACCTCACGGTTCCCCACTAGTCGACGGCCCCTCCGGCACCCGCCAGCAGCGCCGCGAGTTCCTCCAGGGCCTCCTCCCCCGTCAGGTCCCGGGCCAGCAACGGCAGTTCGGTCATCGGTACCGCGGGGAGGTTCCGGCGGAGCACCTGCAGTGAAGCGTCTTCGAGTTCTCTGCGTTCGGCCAGGAACGACCCCGCATCCGCGGGTGATCTGCGGTTGACCACCAGGGAGGCGACGTCGATCCCCAAATCGCGCAATTGCCGCACGATGTCCAGGGACTCGGCCACGGGCATCTTCTCGGCCAGACTCACGATCACGAAACCGGTGGCGGTCTCGTCGGTGATCGCTTCCCGCATGCGGGAGAACCGGTCGCGGCGGGCGATCAAGGTCCGGCGCAGCTCCGAATCCGTTGCCGCCTGGGGGTCTTCACCGCCGACGAGCCCGCGGGCGGCGGCGGCGAACCGCTCGGATCTGGACCGACTGGCGAGCAAGGATTCCGTCCATCCCGTCAGCTTTTCCGGCAGGGTCAGCAAGTGCAGGGTATGCCCCGAGGGAGCCGTGTCGAACAGGACCAGGTCATAGTCGGCGGCTCCCAGATCGATGAGCTCGGCGATCCGTTCCAGGACTGCTGATTCGTGGCTGCCCGGCGCGGTCTTCGCCAGGTCGAGATGCTGCTGCGCGGAGCGGTGCAGTTGCTCGGGAAGGAGCTTCATCATCGTGGCGCCCACCGACTTGAAGTGGCGCTCGATGGTGGCCTGCGGGTCGATTTCCACGGCATCGACATACCCCGTGGCAGCGGTACACACCCGGGTCGCGGTATCCGAGAGCTTCAGGTCCCAGATATGACCGAGGTTATGCGCAGGATCGGTGGAGACGAGCAGGACCCGCCCGCCGCTGCGGGCCCGGGCCAGCGCCAAGGCCGATGACACGGAGGTCTTGCCGACGCCTCCCTTGCCTCCGACGAAGAGTACTTTGCGTTCGCTAGCGAGTTTCAGCAACATCCAATATGGTCCAATGGCGATCGGGGAATGCCGACGCGACGATGCCAGGCATGGAAGTCCTCCCAGACGGCCGGCATCAGTTCGGCGGTGTAGTAGGCGGCGGGGTCGGGGACCCCCAGGGCTTCACCCAGGACGGCGATCATGAACAGATCGTCTTCTTCCTGTTGTTCCCGTTTGAACATCTGGCGGTACGGTCCCACATAGAACTCGTACAGTCCCTCCCGGAAAGCGGACCAGCGCCGGGAGAACTTGTCCCGGCGCCGGTCGGTCGATGCTGGTTCCATCGGGCTAGAGGTCTTCCCTGGTCGCCGTCAGTTCGGCATCGGCCCCCTCGTGCTCGGGAACCATCTTCGTGGCGTTGCGCATGGCAAGGATCGCTTCGACGGCGACCCAGACACTGGCCACGATGATGATGACGTCCAGGGCGAAGAGCATCCAATCGGGGTTGGCGGGGTCGGTGAAGCTGCCCAGTTGTTCGATCGCGGCCCAGAAGGCCATGACGAAGATGATCACCAGCGGAATCAGCGCCGTGATGGGGTTGCGTCCCTTGCGGATCAGGATGACCGCGATGATGGACAGGCTCAGTGAGGCCATCAGCTGGTTCGTGGTGCCGAACAGCGGCCAGATGCGCAGACCGCCTTCGCCGCCCAGGCCCTGGGAGAACGTCAGTCCCAGTCCGAGGACCACGACGATCAGGGTCGCGGGGATCTTGCCGATCTTGACCTTGAACGCCTCTCCGGCTTCCTGGACCACGAAGCGCAGCAGCCGCATCCCGGTATCCATGGTGGTGGCCGCGAACAGCACCGCCATGGTCGCCAGCACCGTGGCACTGAGCGACGCCGGAAGGCCGATGCCGTTCTGCATCAGGTTCGCGCCGCCTTCGACGAAGGCGTTGACCCCGGCGGAACCGAACTCGCTGTAGATCTCATTCCATTCGGCCACGGACTTGAAGCCGCCGATGACCGCGAGGATCGTCCCCAGGGAGAGCAGGCCTTCGCCGACGGCACCGAAGTACCCCACGAACCGGGCGTCCGTCTCCTTGTCGAGCTGCTTCGAGGTCGTACCGGAGGCGACCATGCCGTGGAAGCCCGAGATGGCGCCACAGGCGATGGTCACGAACAGCAGCGGAATCATGCTCGGTGTTCCGTCGGGAACGTTCATGTTGATGGCCGGGGCGACGACATCCGGGGGTGAGGCGGAGAACAACGTGGCCAGCAGGACCGAGCCGAACAGCAGGATCAAACCGACGAAGAGCTGGACGCCGTTGATGTAGTCACGCGGCTGCAGCAGGACCCATACCGGCAGCAGTGAAGCAACCGCCCCGTAGATGAAGAGGGCCAGGATCCAGAAGGTGGCCGGGGACATGCCCAGCGTCGACTCGGGCAGCACCACTGGCATCTTGTCGCCCACCACGATCAGTGCGTACAGGACGACGACGCCGACCACGGTCACGGGCAGCAGCGACCAGCGCAGCCGGTAGACGGCCACGCCCACCAGGAGGGCCACGACGATGGCGCCCCAGACGGGGATGACGGCTCCCGGCGTGCTGATCAGCAGGTTCTTGATGACGACGGCGAAGGCCGCGATCACCATGAGCAGGACCAGGAAGATGACAACGAGGAAGAGGTTGGCCCCGCGTTTGCCGATGTAGCGGGCCGAGAGCGCTCCGATGGAGCGTCCCTTATTGCGCGTCGAGGCCCACAGCGTACCGAGGTCGTGCATCCCGGCGAAGAAGACGGTGCCGAGGGTGACCCAGAGCAAGGCCGGAAGCCAGCCCCAGATCACCGCGATCGCGGGCCCGACGATGGGCGCGGCCCCGGCGACCGACGTGAAGTGGTGGCCCCACAGGATGAACTTATTCGTGGGCATGTAGTCCACGCCGTCCTTGAGTTCATGGGCCGGGGTCACGAAGCTGCTGTCGAGTTTATAGACCCTCTGCGCGAGGAACTTGGAATAGACCAGATAGCCGGCCGCCATGACGGCCAAACCAATGATCATGAGTATCAGGGAACCCATGAAGTTCTCCCCTCCTTGGTGAGCTATCGCGGCCGGCTAGTGCTGAACAGCCCTGCGGTGTCCGATAGTGCGAGTGAACCGAGGCAGGTTTGCGACGGCGGCCGAAGTGATGTCGGTCATATACTTGTCGACAATATCAGGGGCCCCCGAACGGGTCTTCATGTTTCGGGGTCGATCACGTAATGAACGCCTCTAGTCAGCGGAGCCTTCCACCCCTTTGCCCACGAGCCCATGCGACCGGCCCGTGATGGCCTCGTGGGCGAGTTCCATCAAACGGTGGTCACGCGATTCCTCATGGGCGGTGATCGTCACCACGGCGTCGCTGATGTCATCGACCAGGATGTACTGCCCGTACTTTCCATCCAAGCGCCACGCATGACCCGGTCCCCGCCAGGCCGCCAGTCCATAACCGTCGAAAGGGGCCTCGGCTCCGGTCGGGAACCAGTTGGCGTGCATCCTGTCGATCCACGCCGCATCCACCAACCGCTCTCCGCCCCATTGGCCCCTATCGCGCAGCACGCGCCCGATGCGCGCCAACTCCTCGGTCCGCAACTCCAAGCCGCTGCCGCCGCTGATCCACCCTCGTGGACACCGCTGCCATTGCGGATTGTGAATCCCCAGGGGTTCGAAGAGCCGCGGGATCAGCCAGTCGCGCACATCACCAACGATGCTGCCGAGCATGCGCATCGCCACATAGGTACTGGCATTGGAATACTGGAACACGGTCCCCGGCCCGCTACTGGGGCTGGCCAGCATCTCCTGCACCGGATCGGGCCCGGGCACCTCCACGATCCCGAAACACTGGAAGTCGATTCCGCTGGTCATGGCCAGCAAGTGCCCCACCGATACCTGGTCGACCCCGGGCCCGAGCTCGATTTCCGGAAACAGCCCCGGAACCGTCGTGGCCGGGCTCAGCAGTCCTTCGTCGACGGCCATGCCGATGGCGAGGGCACACACCCCCTTGGAGACCGAATAGATGTTTTCCCGGTCATCGCTTCGCCATCGATGCTGCGCTTCGTCCTCCCCCATGAGGACGTGCACCCCGTAGGCGCCGAGTCGTTCCTCCTCGACGGAGGAGACGAAACGATCCAGGACAACTGAAGCGGGGGTCATCGGCCCAGTCTTGCAGTTCCGCCGTGGGACGCCGTCACCCCGGGTTTCTGATACGTTGTTGAACATGTTCAGTGAACACGTTCAATCACGTGAGACCCAACGTCGGGCAACCCGGCGGAAGGTCATGACCGCGGCGGAAGCCCTCTTTCTCAAACACGGCTTCAAGGCAACCACCGTGCGCCAGGTGGCCACGCAGGCCGGGGTGAGCATCGGCACCGTGATGGCCGAGGGCGGCAAGGAGGCACTGCTCGTCTCCGTCTTCGAGGAGTGGATCTCCGGTGTCCACGACCACCGCCCCCTGCCCCCGGAACCTCCGGGCTCGGGGGAATCCGGTGCCCGGACGGCGGATGCCATCACCACCCTGGTCGGGCCCTTCATCGACCTCTTTGCCGCCAACATGCCGCTGGCTCGGGACTACGGGGCGGTCCTGCTCCGCGGGGGCCCCGGTTCCGGGATCTTCCAAGCCCTGGCGGCCACCCTCAAAACGGAGTTCTCCCATGTCCTGGAAGGACATGGCATGCCCCCGGGCACCGCGACCCAGACGGCGACGGCCATCTACTTCGCCTATCTGGGGGTACTCCTCTCCTGGGCCGGTGGCGCCCTGGATCAGCACACGGTCCGTGAGGAGCTCACCTCCGTGGTGGCTTCCCTGCTGGATCCCGAGGACCGTTGACGTGATCCTGCTTCCTGACCCCTGGTGGCCCACCTTCTTGCTCGCGCTGATACTGCTCGCAGATGCCGTCCTTTCCATCCACCCACCGAAGTTCATTCGGGACTGCCTGGATGGGGTGGGCTTTCCCTAGAACTGGTGGTGGGCGCTGATTCTCATCAAGTTCCTCGCCGTGGCCGGCCTGCTGGTGGGGATCACCGTCCCGGGTATTGCCTGGGCTGCCAATCTGGCGGTCATCGCCTACTTCCTGGCGGCCGCCATCGCACACCTTCGCGCTCGCTTCCTGAGGCATGAGTTCTGGCTCAACTGTCTGGGTATGTTGGTTCTCTCCGCGTCGGTCCTCCTGGTCTCCTACTGGAACTAACCGGTCCCAGCCCCGCATGCCACCGTGGCCGGGACGATTCGGGGCGTGTACTCTCGGGTTAACGGCACCCGAGCTCCTCGTGCCGTCTGGAGGTGAGTCGCAATGTTCGGATCAATCGGCCAGCCGGTTTCCGGGGCGAAGAACGATCAGACCGCTCGTATGTTCCTGAAGTACCTGCGGGACCAGGATCCCGACCACGCATCGACCCAGCGCCGCAGGAAGCGGCAGCGGCAGCGTTTCTACCGCAGGGTCAAGGGGTGGTTCACTTCCGACTGAATTCCTGGGATCCATTCGAAGGCTTGGTCCGGGTCAGCCGGTCGTCCGTTCCAGCAGACTCCGGCCAAATCCCTGGCCGGACCTGACCATCCGTTGGGCGGTCCCGAGTCGCTGTTTTTCATAGGCGTTCAGGACCTTCCTGCCCCGTGGACCCACCACACCGCGTTGGGTGAGTGCGCCCAGGGTCTCGGCATCCGCCAACCCGGTATCGAAGCCTGCCCCGGTCATGGGTGAAGGCACATGCGCCGCGTCCCCGATGATCGCGATCCGTCCATGCATCAGTCGTCGGGGAACATATTCGGCGATCGGTGTGGCGATGATCCTGCGTTGCTTCACGCTATGGCGAACGATCCGGCCCCATGGCTCCGGCCAATGCGCGGACCGCTCGTGGATGTCCTGGTACTTCGAGGCCGCGATCCGCTCATTGACCAGTGAGTACTGGGAGACGTCGTCCACCAGGGCTCCGGTCTCACGCAAGTAGTCGTTGCTGGTGGGGTCGTACCACTGCCAGAAATATCTCCGGGGTTCGCCGTTGGTCTTCGTCTCCCCGACGATCATGACCCCGTCCCCGTGGGGCAGGGTAATCATGTCCATGTGGTTGCGGCCTTCGGCCCACCCGGGAGCCGCGTCGTAGGGGGCCTTTCCGGTCCAGATCATGTAGCCGGCATAGCTGGCATCGGGGTGTGCCGGGTCGACGCTGCGGCGTACCAGGCTGCGGTGCCCGTCAGCCCCCAGGAGAATATCCGCCACATGGACCTTGCCGTTGGCATCCGAAGCCCACGCGGTTTCGGCGTCTTGGCCGATATCGACGACTTCGCTCTCATAGTGGATTGATACCCCCGGTTCCAAGGCAGCAGCATCTGCCAACCTGCGCCGGACGGTCGCCCAGCCCTCGGGTCCAGGGGCACCTGCCGAGGCGATCGAGGCAATGGAGGGCATCGCTGTCCCCGATCCGTCGCGCCGCCGGCTGGTTTCCCCCATCCCGCCCCAGAGACGGAGCCCGGTGCCACCCTGACGTTCCTCTTCGGCCCGTTCGAGGACGTCCACCGCCAGCCCCGATCGGGCCAGTGAGATGGCCAGCGCCAATCCGGCCAATGAGGCCCCCACGACCAGGGCCGTCCCACGTGCAGGGATCGGTCCGGGAATGGTCTGTGCTTGACTCACGGTCCCTCCTCCCTTCCCCAGGAATGTCACTGGGCCCTCAACACCGCCGTGACGTCCGGAAGGTCCCTTCCACATCGGGGGCCGGTGATGGGCACAACACCTTGGATTCGACTAGTCTATGCCGCCCTACCATCGCCATCGAGGGGGTTCGCAACGGGCGCATCCCGCCACTACCGGCTGGACGGAACCCGCTGTTTGGCCTACTCCGGAGGCCAAGGCGGTCGAATGCGGCAACCCCGCCCGGGTGGACTGTCAAGCAGGTCCGCGCAGATCTACTCGTGTGCGAGGCATAGCGCGGGATTCAGCCGCTCGTCGTCTTTTCGTTGCCGTCCTCGGGGTCCTCGAGGTGCGTGCGGTAGACGTTGTCCACGACTTCCTGGGGTGACAAGCGCCGCGTCACGGCTACCCAGAACACGATCGCCGTCAGCACCAGGGCTCCGAGTTCCCCCCACCCGAAGGTCAGCAGATCCAGCGAACCGTCCCCGTAGTGCCCGATCCAGCTCAGCAACGCCAGTCCGGCCATCCACAACAGCATCCACCCTCCGGATTTCATCTGCAGTGGCGGGATCTTGCTGCGATCGCTGAATACGTAGTGCAGGACCAGGACGATGTAGCCGATCAGCACCGCCACGAAGAGCTTCCAGTTCGTATCCCAGCCCGTCCAGTACACGATCAGGTTCGCGCAGAGGAATCCGAGGAACGGGAGCACGTCCCCTCCTGGAAGGCGGTAGGGACGCTCCTGGTCAGGGAGTTGACGGGGCAGGGCCGCCACGGTGACCGGACCGCTGCCGAAGGACAGCACCGTTCCGGTCGTGATGAAACCGACCAGCTTCGCCCAGGAAGGGAACGGGAGGAACATGAAGCAAGCGACGACGAACATCACGATGAGCCCGACCCAGGGAACCCCCCGCTTATTGAGCTTTTGCAAGCCCGACGGGGCATTGCCTGCCCGGGCCTGGGAGTAGGAAAGACGCGGCGACAGTGCCGTGTAGATCAGGCCCGTGTCGGCAGGAGAGACCACCGCATCGACGTAGAGGATGACGCCGAGCCACATCGCTCCCAGGACGATTGCGATTTGCGCCCAGGGGCCCGCGTCGTTGGTGAATGACAGGCCCGACCAGCCGTTGTCGAGCAGGCTGTCCGGCACGGCCCCGATGAAGGCGATCTGCAGCAGCACGTAGATGATGCCGGTGATCACGATCGAACCGATCAGTGCAAAGGGGACGTTCTTTTGCGGATTCGTCGTTTCGCCGGCGAATTCGACCCCTTGCCGGAATCCCAGGTAGGAAAACACGATGCCGGCGGCAGGAAGTGCCGCGAAGATCGGCCCCACCCCTTCGGGCATGAAGCCACCGAACCGGGCTTCGTGGAAATGTCCCGGGTGGAAGGCCAGGATGCCGAGCACGACAATGACCAGCAGGATCACGGCGAGCTTCCACCAGACGAGGATGTTGTTGAACCGGGCGAAGAGTTTGACGCCGAACATGTTGATGACACAGAACAAGGCCACCAATACGACGCTGACAGCGATGCCGCCGCCGGTGAGCACGAGGGTCCCCTCCACATCGTGCATGAGCCATGGCAGATAGCTGGAGGCGTATTGAACCGCCGCCAGGACCTCGATCGGAACCGTGGCCGCAACCGCCAGCCAGGTGATCCACCCGCTGGTGTAGCTGGCGAAGGAACCGAAGGAGTAATGCGGGAATCGGATGACACCGCCGGCGACCGGGAACATGACGCCGAGCTCTGCATAGTTCAGGGCGACGATGATGATCATGATGGCCCCGAGGATCCACGAGATGATCGCCGCCGGGCCGACCAAAGATGCCGCCTCGAAGGCACCGAACAACCATCCGGAACCGATGATGGAACCAACCCCGGTGAAGAGCAGACCGATCTTGCCGATATCTGGTTTCAGGCCCCGGTCCAGTTCGACCTTGACCTTGGTGGGAGGTGACGTTGGTGAAGACATCTTCGGCTTCTTCTGTCGAGCACGATCTACATCATGCGGTCAAATGGCTCGGTGAGGCGGGTCACTTTCGTAGTATCTGCCTACTGATTTCGGGTGTCAACAACAACCGTGGGGAACGTTCGCTTTTCTTGTGATGACACGGTCCGCGTGTTTCCGGCGGTGAGTGTAACGTCGAGGCACGGACCAGGTTCCCCCTCTCGACGTTCCCGAACGCACCGATCCGCCCTTCGCTGACACCGAGCGAAGTGCCGTGGAAGTGTGGCTGGATTTCCATCGAGCGACCTCGAAGACCGAATGCGCCGGGCTCAGCGCGAAGCAGCTGGGACGGCAAGCCGTTGCGCCCTCGCCCTTGAGCCTGCGTGGTCTGCTGCGCCATCTCACGGAGGTCGAGCGGTATTGGTTCGCCGAGGTCTTCTCCGGCCACGAATCCGCGGATCTCCACTGCACCGGGGACGACCCCGACGGGGACCACCACGGCTTCGATCCGCTGGCGGAGAACGCGGACGAGGAAGTCCGCCGCGAAGTCTCCCACCTGGACGACGCCATCACGACCAGCCGTGAGATCGCGCGGGCCCACGAATCCCTGGATGAGGTCTCGGTTCGTCGCCGGGATGGCCAGCCCGTGACACTGCGCTGGATCTTCCTGCATCTCATCGAGGAATACGCCCGACATAACGGACACGCCGACCTGCTCCGTGAGTGCCTGGATGGGGCCACCGGGGAATGGAGCGCATCCTCGGTACGTCTCTCAGGGCGTATCGAAGCCGAACGTCGTCAGGGCCGGCAGACCCGCCGCCAGGCGTTCAAAGACGTACCGTTCATGGGGAACGACTGGATGTGGAAGGTCGTCGAGAGAGAACCAGCACAGATCGGCGGCCTTGTCCGGCTCCATCAGCCGGGGTCTTCCCTGCCATTGCTCGCAACCGAAGAAGAAATCCACCCGTGGTTCCTCCGCCACCCCGGGTCCAGGCCCGCGGTGCATCGTGGTCAGCGGAACCAGTTGCCCGGAGTCGAGGGAGACCCCCAGTTCCTCGCGGGCTTCGCGCACTGCCGCCTGGACGGCGGATTCCCCCGCTTCGACATGACCGGCAGCAGCGGCGGCCCAGCATCCGTCCATGTATCCGGTACCTTGCCGCAACTGCAGCAAGACCTGATCGGCACGACGAAAAACAACGTAGCTGGCAGGGACCAGACGAGGACCTTCAGACATCGAAGTTTTTCTCCTGACCAAAGCGCCCGTGGAACCTTGCGTGTCTCTCAGCGTTTGCCGACGAACCAGCCCTGCAACTTATCCAGCCGACGGTTGAGCTGGTCCGCGTTGGCTTGGGCCACTGCCGGCCCGCCACACACTTCCCGCAGCTTGTTGTGGACCACCCCGTGGGGTGTTCCGGTGCGGGCCGCCCACGCGGAGACGTTCTTGGAGAGCTGGCTGCGCAGTTCGGTCAGTCGACGGTGGTCGGTGACCGAGGGATCCTCGACCGGGGCGGCGGGCGCCCCTTGTTTGCGACCGCGCCGGGTCACTTGTTCCTGCTGGCGTTGGCGCAACAGCGCCCCGACCTGTTCGGCGTCCAGCAGCCCGGGGATCCCCAGGAAGTCCTGTTCGTCCTCGGAGCCGAGCATGGCCCCGGTCCCGAATTCGCCTCCGTCGTAGAGGACACGATCGAAGGAGGCATGGGAGTCCAGTGCCTCGAACTTCTGTTTATTCAGTTCATCGGAGGCTTTTTCCTCGCGGTTGGCCTCGTCCATGAGGTCGTCCTCGGGAATGAAGTCCGGGTCATCCACATGCTTTTCGGGTCGGTCCAGGGCGTGGTCCCGTTCGAGCTCCATCTGGTTGGCCAGCGCCATCAGGATCGGAACGGACGGCAGGAACATCGAGGCCACTTCCCCGCGCTTGCGCGAACGGACATAACGTCCCACCGCCTGGGCGAAGAACAGCGGGGTCGAGGTGGAGGTGGCGTAGACCCCCACGGCCAGCCGCGGGACGTCGACGCCCTCGGAGACCATGCGCACCGCGACCATCCACCGGTCGTTGCTTTCGGTGAAGTCCTCGATCTTGGCGGAGGCCTTCGCGTCATCGGAGAGGATCGTGGTGACCTTTTCCCCGGTGATCTTCTTCAGCTGCGCGGCATAGGCCTTGGCATCGGCGTGGTCGGTGGCGATGACCAGTCCGCCGGCGTCGGGGACGGTATGGCGTACTTCGGTCAGCCGGCGGTCGGCTGCGGCGAGGACCGAGGGGATCCATTCGCCTTCGGGGTTCAGTGCCGTCCGCCAGGCGTGCGCGGTGACGTCCTTGGTGAACCCCTCCCCCAGCTGGGCCTCCATTTCCTCCCCCGCCGAGGTGCGCCAACGCATCTGGCCGGAATAGGCCATGAAGATGACCGGTCGAACCACGTGGTCCTTCAGCGCGTCGCCGTACCCGTAGGTGTAGTCGGCCTTGGAGCGGCGGATGCCCTCGGCGTCCTCGATGTACTCGACGAAGGGGATGGCCGCCGTATCGGAGCGGAAGGGGGTTCCGGTCAACGCCAGCCGGCGGGCCGCCGGTTCAAAGGCCTCACGGATGCCGTCGCCCCAGCTCAGGGCGTCGCCGCCGTGGTGGATTTCGTCGAGGATCACCAGGGTGCGGGCCGCCTCGGTCTTGGCCCTATGCAGCAGCGGCTTGCTGGCCACCTGGGCGTAGGTGACGACCACCCCGATGAAGTCGGCGCCATGCCGGCCGTCGGCATTCTTGAAGTTCGGGTCCAGGGCCAGCCCGATCCGGGCGGCGGCATCGGCCCACTGGCTCTTGAGGTGCTCGGTCGGGGCGACGACCGTGATCCGGTTGATCGTTCCGGCTTCGACCAGCATCGCCGCCACACGCAGGGCGAAGGTCGTCTTGCCGGCCCCGGGGGTGGCGACGGCGAGGAAGTCCTTGCTCGTGGTGGCGAAGTACTTCTCCAGCGCTTCGGCCTGCCATTGGCGCAGCTTCGTGGCCGTTCCCCATGCCGCCCGCTCCGGATACGCCGGTGGCATGGACTCGCCCAGACTGAACAGGGCATCGCCCACGGCCAACCTCCTCAAGTGCTCGGTGGCAGGTGAAATCGGCCGCGATCGGCCGAAAAGAAAAAACCATCTTATGGCGGGCGGCTCCCGGGCCGTCCCACCGACACGGGAGCCCACCTGATCGGTGCGTCACCATGCCTTGCCGTCACCTGCCGAGGGCAGGCGCGGGCTTCACGCGGCGAAGGACTACTTCTTGTCGTCCTTGCCGCCGCCGTCCTTCGGGGCACGGATGCCTTCGTAGACTTCCTTGCACTCCGGGCAGACCGGAAACTTATTCGGGTCCCGTCCCGGGACCCAGACCTTGCCACACAGGGCGATCACCGGTTCGCCGGTCAGCGCCGACTCCATGATCTTTTCCTTCCGCACATAGTGCGCGAAACGCTCGCTGTCACCGGGCTCGAGGTGCTCACGCAGCTCTTCGCGCTCGATGGTCGCGGTGCCGCCGCCCTGGCCCGGGTCGTTGGGGTCGTTTTCAAACGGGTCTGCAGGCATCGTCATGCCCCCAGTCTACCAACTCCTTGCGGGCCTAACGGTTCAGTACGGTCGCCTGCATCAGTTCCGGGGTCCTGGAATCGAACCAGCGTCCACCGATCCGTAGTCCCCCCATCAGCATCAGGGCCCCGAGAACGACGCCGGTGACCAGCACGAGCCAGGCGTAGAGCTCCTGCCCGGTGACCAGGAAGACGATATGCAGAATGATTTCGGGCAGCATCAGCACGATCGTGGACCCGAACGTCGCCAGCTGGGTGACGGCCATGCGGGCCCCGGTGCCCGGGGGCGTCTTCATCGGGTTGTCCCCGGGCAGCGGGACCGCATAGGTGTAGCGGGCGGAGGCGATGCTCGAGACCGCCCAGCCGGTTCCCAGGGCCCCGAGCGAGAGCCCGAGGATGGCGGGCAGCAGTTCCGTTTCCCCCAGCAGCGCCGCCGGCAGGATCGCCGCGAGCAGCACGGTCGGCACGGCGAAGACCGCCGAGGCGGCCACCCGTCCCAGCCGATCGTCGAATCCGCGCAGTCCGGTGAGCACATGCAGTGAGAACGCGGTGTTGTCATAGGAGATATCCGCCGAAATGCTGAAGGCCAACAGCACGGCGATGATCGGTGCCAGATAAAGCATGGCGGTGTAGTCGCCGCCCTGGGAGGACCAGAACCAGATCAGCAACGGGACCAGCGGAACGAAGATGATGCTCATCGCATAGCGGGGGTCCTTCATCCAGTAGGTCAGGCACCGTGAGGCCACGGCACCCCACGGGGTGGCCGGGAACAGCCGGAAGGCGACACCGAGCCCGGAGACGGCGCGGCTCCCGCCCGATTGTTGCGGCGGGGTTTCCAGGGCCCGGAAGAGTACTGATTTCCAGGCCAGGATGATCACCACCAGATAGACCAGCGAGAGCACCAGCCTGGCGGCCGCCAGCCCCCAGGCGCCAATGGCCATGTCCCCCGGGACGGCGGCGAAGGAACCCAACGGCGTCCAGGCCAGCACCGCTGAGATGTCGGGCAGCCAGCCCAGTCCCGCCTCGAGCCCCTCGGTCGCCGTCTGGAGGATGGGCCCGAGCATGATCAGCGGCACGAACAGCAGGATCATTCCCAGCTCGCGGAATCGCCGGTTGGACGTCAGCGCCGTGGCGGCGGTGACGGCCAGCCGGGAGAGGGCCAGCGCATTCAGCGCCGCCAGGACGCCGCAGAGGATGCCGACCAGGGCCAGTCCTGCATTGGCCCGCCAGGCCAGCCCCTGACCGGCGAAGAGCAGCAGCATCACCAGGCCGGGGACCCCGATGAAACCGCTCAGCAGCAGGCCGATCACCAGTTGCCGCGGCGGGATGGGGTAGACCGAGAACCGTGAGGGATCAAGCGTCAGGTCGACTCCCGAGAGCAGTACCGGGATGACCGCCCACCCCAGGGTGATCAACGAGACGGCCAGCACGACGACGGTGGTGATCAGTTCGGCGGGCTGGTCGCCCAGGGCGAACATCCCCACGAAGAGCAGCACCGCCAGCCCGAGGCCGTAGATCCCCCCGATGATGACGCCCACGAGTTGCCACGGGCTGCGTTTGAAACCGTTGCGCAGCAGCGCCAACTTCAGTTTCAGGAGGTGTGCAACCACGAGAGCCCACCTCCTTCGGCCCGGCCACCGACCATGTTCACGAAAGTGTCCTCGAGGCTTCCCTCGCCGCGGACCTCGTCCACGGTTCCTGCGGCGAGCAAGTTGCCATCGGAGATGATCGCGACATGGGAGCACATGCGCTGGACCAGGTCCATCACATGGCTGGAGACCACGACGGTCCCTCCGTGCCCGACATAGTCGGCGAGGATGTCCCGAATATTTGCCGCCGATACCGGGTCGACGGCTTCAAAGGGTTCGTCAAGGACCAGCACTCGCGGTGAATGAATCAGCGCGGTGGCAAGGGCAATCTTTTTGGTCATGCCCGCCGAGTAGTCCACCACAAGTTTTCCGCCGGCGTCGGACAGGTCCAAGACCCGCAATAAGTCATCGGTTCGTTCGTCCACCGTGGCAGCATCCATACCGCGGAGCAGACCGGCATAGGTCACCAGCTGGCGCCCGCTGAGCCGGTCAAAGAGCCGCACCCCGTCCGCCAGAACACCGAGCAGTGATTTGGCGCGGCGCGTATCTTTCCAGACGTCCACCCCGTGGACCCATGCTTGTCCTGCATCGGGGCGCAGCATGCCGGTGGCCATGGAGAGCGCGGTCGTCTTCCCGGCGCCGTTGGGCCCGACGAGTCCGTAGAAGGAGCCGGAGGGCACGTCGAGGCTGATCCCGTTCACGGCGATCTTCTGGCCATAGCGCTTGCCCAGGCC
The DNA here is from genome assembly GCF_052377515.1 of Arthrobacter sp. AOP36-C1-22. Lineage (NCBI taxonomy): Bacteria > Bacillati > Actinomycetota > Actinomycetes > Micrococcales > Micrococcaceae > Arthrobacter > Arthrobacter sp. AOP36-C1-22. Next base: position 153,916 of record NZ_JBQSWW010000002.1, read on the forward strand.
ACGCAAGCTGATGGCAGGGGCCGTCGACTGATGGAGTTCGGTGTTCATGCTCCGAACCTAACAGTGGGCCCGGGCCAAAGGCATCATCCTCATGGCTGAATCCGCTTCTCAGCCTTCAGGGGGAGGCACGCTTGCCCCGGCCCGGGGGCGGACCAAGCCGGTTAGAACAGGACGCGCGCCAGTTTCTGCCGTGACTTCACGACGCGTTCGTCCTGGGCCCCGACGACGGCATAGAGCGAGACCAGCCGGGCCCTGACGCGTTCGCGGTCTTCCGCGGCAGTGCGCCCCACCAGCGATACGAGCCGGGCGAAGGCATCCTCGACATGGCCGCCGAGGACATCCAGGTCGGCCACGGCGAGCTGTTCGTCGATGCCGTCGGGATGATCGGCGGCCGCCTTGCGGGCCGAATCCAGGTCGGAGAACGCCGTGCGCTGGAGCAGCTCTACATGCTGTAGCCCGGTCTGGGCCTCGTCGTCGTTGGGTTTCTCGGCCAGGGCCTTGCGGTAGGCGGTCACGGCCCCGGCATAATCGCCGGCGTCGATGGCGTCCATCGCCTCCTGGTGCAGCGGCGGGACCGGCTGCTCGGCCTCCGGGGCCCCGAAAGGCGGCACGGTCCCGGTCACCCCGTGCTGGACCCCGAGCTGGAGGAGCTCCTCCAGCAGCGACGCGATCTGCTCGGGGGCCGCATCGCCTTGGAACATGGGGACGGGCTGTCCATTGAGCAGGGCCACCACGGAGGGGACCTGCTGGACCCTGAAGGCCTGGGCGATCGCCGGTTCGCGGTCGGTATCGACCAACGCCAGGACGAGGCGTCCGGCATGGCCGTCGATGATCCTGCGGAGTTTTTCATCCAACTGCACCGAGGCCGCGGAGGACCCGGTGCCCAACGAGACCACGACCGGTGCCGTGTTGGAGACCTGGACCAGCTGGGTGAACTCCTGCTGGTTCACCGCCGCGGTCCACGTCGCCCCCTCGGTGGCCGCCGGTGATGGCCCGGCCGGCGGGGCCGGCATCTGGGCCGGCCCCGGGGCGGACGCGGCCTGCGGGTCCTGGGCGCCGAGTCCTGACAGATCGACGGCGCCACGGCTGGAAGCTGCTGCTGGTTCGGTATTGCTCATGCCCCTACCTTATGGTCTGCCTCGGGTGGGTGCCCAATGGATGGGCGTGGTCCCCGAGGACTACTTCACTTTGGCGGACTGCAGGACGATCTCCCCCGCAATCAGGCGGATCTTGTCCTTGCTGTCGGCGCCGGGGATGTAAAAGACGACGGGTTCGGCCGATTTGGTGACCACACCCTTCTTGGTGCTCTTGGCGTCGGCGAGCTTGGCGCTGGCGTCATCGAGCTTCACCGTGCCGCCCTCTTCCTTCGGGGTGGCCGTCATGGTGCTGTTCAACAGCCCGCTGACCAGGGCCCCGCCATTGGGGGTGGAGAGCACTTCGAGGGATTTCTGATCGACCTTGTGCTCATACTTGATCTTGGCGTTCTTATTGTCCTTGATCTCCTTGGCCTGTCCCTCATGGGTGGCCGAGATGAAGGCGCTTTCGGCGAACTGCCCCTTCTTCTTGGACTTGGAATCGCTGAGGTAGGCCGCCAGGTCCTTGGCGGCCGTGGCCGGAGCGGTCTTCACCGAATCGTCCTTGTTATCCAGGGTCCGCACCGAGGTGTCCCCCACGGCCAGCCCGGGGAACTCCGATCCGGGGAGCATGGAGACCTCGTTGATGAGTTTGTAGTTCGCGCGGGGGTCCTCCTGCTTGAGCACCAGCACCCGGGGGATCTTCGCGTCCTTGGCCTGCGTGACGATCATCGAGGTCCGCGGCCATTTCGTGGTGGTGGTCACTGCTGCCGAACGGACCGGCGCGGCAGCCACGGTCCCGGGGGCGGGGATCTTCAATCCGTCGTTGCGCTGCGAATAATTTGTCTTGCGCAGGGACAGGGCGTCCCCACCGACCCGGGACTTGAGCTTCTTGGCATCCTGGGCCTTGTCGCCGCTGGAGACGGTATCCGCCACGGATTCCAGGATCCGGTCCAACTGGTCCTCCTGCAGCACGGCATGGACATCATCGCCGTCCTGGTCCTGCTCCGTGCTGGATGCCGAAGGGGATGCGGTGGCGGATCCGGTGGCAGCGGAGGCGGGCAGGGCCGGCACCAGGACCAGGGCGGCCGCGGCGACGACCGTCGCGGTGCGCTGGAGCGTCGAGGCGCCGCTTCCGGAGCCGGCGGCCGGGGTCGTTGACCCGCCACCGGTCGGTGCCGAGGCCTCCGGGCCCTTGCCTCGTCCGCCGCGTCCAACCAGGACGGAGGCCAGACCGAAGAGGATCAGCAGTGATCCGACGATGATCAGCGGGATGGAGAACGGTGCGGTGGCGTCGTTCTCCCAGGAAACGGTGATGTCGGTGGGTGCGGCCTTCGTCCCATCGGTGGCCAGCAGCAGCGACCAGTCGCCCTCGTCGGGTGCGGTCCAGCGGTGGACCATATGTGAATCGGCTGATTCGGAGGCAACCCAGAGATCGGAGTTCTTGGGGTTCGGGACCTTGGCCTCGCCCTTCGAGTGCTCGGCCGTCAGCGTCATTGCTTCGTCATCGATCCCCGAAATCGTGTTGTGGGCGGCCTTGCCGACCCAGGCGTCGACGTCGGAACTGCGTCCGAGAGCGGCGGTGAATTCGCCATCGGCTTCGACGGTGACATCGACGGGCCGGTCCTCGATCTCCGCGACGCCGGGCTCGACCACGGTCAGCGGGGCGTCCTTCAGCTCGGTCTGCACGGTCGCCGTCACGGTCTCGGGCGGCGCCCAGAAGGTCCGCTGCCCGATCCCCACCACCAGGGCCAGGGCGCCCAGCAAAATGGAGATCGCAGCAATGAAGATTCGCACGTAATTACACCTAACAAAATGGGGGTCGATGATCGGCCTCGGTCGTGGTCGGGCACAGTTGCAGACCGGCCACACTGCAATGATAACGAATCGGTTACCCCGGCGGTTCCCGGCTGTGTCGCGGAGCACGTGATGTGGTGGATCCGGACGGCCGAACACCCGCCGCATGACGCCGGAAAGGTAGGCTCGGGCTCGTGATGAAAGAGAGCAATGCCACCCCGGACGACGGCGAACAACTCCCCGGCACCGACCGCGGTGCCTTCGAAGCCGCGAGTGCCGACGTCCCGGCTTCCCCGCGCCCGGCGGAGCCGGCAACCGGGGCCCCGCCGGCGGGGAAGCCGACGTTGTTGGGCCGGTTCCTGCACGCCACCGGAATCACCCGCCCGCCGGCCGCGCGCCCCGCCGCCGACCCCGAGGCCGAACCGCTCCTCAACGTCCCGGGCGGACACCATCCGGTCTTCACCGGGTTCATGTTCAGCGTCGGCGTCGGGCTGGCGCTGCTACTGTATTTCATCCTGACCAATGTCGGCTCCCTGCTGGTCTGGATCGCCATTGCCTTGTTCATCGCCCTGGGGCTGGATCCGATCGTCAGGTATCTGGAACGCCACCGGGTCCCCCGCCCGGTGGGCGTGCTGGCGGCGATGCTGTTGTTGGCCGTCATCTTCGGCGGTGCGGTGGGCATCCTCATCCCGACCATCGTCAAGCAGACCACCGCCTTCGTGGAGAAGGCCCCGGACATCGTCGACAGCTTCCTGAACTCGGATTTCTTCACCACCATCGACGAGCAGTTCCAGGTCCGCGAACGCATCACTCAGGAAGTCGATAAGTTCTTCCAGAACACCGACGCCCTCGGTGGGGTCTTCGGCGGGGTGATCGGGGTCGGCGGGGTCGTGGCCCAGGGTCTGTTCGGCACACTCATCGTCCTGGTGCTGGCCATCTACATCCTGGCGGCGTTGCCCGGGTTGAAATCCTGGGCCTACCGCTTGGTCCCGCGGTCCAAGCGCCAGCGCGTGGAGACGCTGTCCGAGCAGATCTCCAACAGCGTGGGCAACTACGTGATGGGCCAGGCCATCGTCGCCCTGCTCAACGCCCTGTATGCCTTCATCATCATGACGATCGTCGGGGTCCCCTATTCCCTGCTGCTGGCCCTGGTCGTCGTCGTCCTGGCATTCATCCCGCTGGTCGGGGCGGTCATCGCCGGGATCCTGGTCTCGCTGATCGCCCTGACGGTCGGCTGGGAGACCGCGGTGGTCTATGCGATCTTCTACTTCGGCTACCTGCAGTTCGAGGCCTATTTCATCTCGCCGCGGGTGATGCAACGCACCGTTGCGGTTCCCGGGGCCGTGGCCGTGATCGCCGTGATCGCCGGCGGGACGCTCATGGGCATCGTCGGCGCCCTGATGGCCATCCCGCTGGCGGCCTCCACGATGCTGCTGATCCGCGAGGTATTCATGGCCCGGCAGGAACGGCGCTAGGACCCCGTCCCGGGGCGGTCCGGTTCCCGGGCCGGATCAGTAGCGGAAGCTGCGGCCGTTCCAGCATTTGAGATGCCAGTGCCGCCGGGAGGCGGCGGAGGCCTCCTCGCCGCTCCAATGGTCCGCCCGCCACGCGACGATATGCTCGACGCCCGGATCGATCGTGCGATGGCATCCCGGGCAGGTGTAGTTCTTCCCGGCCCGGGCCGCAGAGATCCGCCGGACATGCCATTGGCCGTCCGGTGCGCTCTGCACCGAGGGGATCGACAGCCCCGGGCCCCTGAACCCGTCGTCGTCCTCGCTGCGGCGTCGCTCGGCCTGCGCCCACTTATTGGGGCGGGCCTGGCGCTGCGGGCGACGCGGACGGTTGGAGCGGGGCATGTTCGCGATCGTATCGCTTTCCATCGGCGCAGCGGGAATGCCCACCGGGGGGAACGGACGGTAGAGTGCTGGATGTGCGTTTAGTGATAGCTCGTTGCTCAGTCGATTACCTGGGCCGTCTGCGTGCCCATCTGCCGTTGGCGACCCGCCTGCTCATGGTCAAGGCCGACGGCTCCGTCCTCATCCATTCGGACGGCGGTTCCTATAAGCCGCTGAACTGGATGAGCCCGCCGGCGACCATGCACATCGCCCCGGCCGATGAGGATGCCGCAGCCGAGGGCGTCGTGGAGACTTGGCGCGTCCAGCACTCCAAGGTCGATGACCACCTGGTCATCAGGATCCATGAGGTCCTGCACGATTCCAGCCATGAGCTCGGGACCGATCCCGGGCTGATCAAGGACGGGGTCGAAGCAGATCTGCAGCGCCTGCTGGCCGAGCAGATCCATACCCTGGGCGAGGGCTTCAAGCTCGTGCGCCGCGAATACATGACGGCGATCGGGCCGGTGGACATCCTGGCCCGGGACGCCGAGGGTTCCACCGTGGCGATCGAGCTCAAACGTCGCGGCGATATCGATGGCGTCGAGCAGCTCACCCGCTATCTGGAGCTGATGAACCGCGATCCGCTGCTGGCCCCGGTCCGGGGGGTCTTCGCTGCCCAGCAGATCAAACCCCAGGCACGCACCCTGGCCACCGATCGCGGCATCGAATGCCTGACCCTGGATTACGACGCCATGCGCGGGGTCGACGACAGCGCCTCCCGCCTGTTCTGACCCGCCGGTCCCCGGCCCGCCGCTTCACCCGGGAAACTCTTCTAGGTCGCCCGCCGGGCAGAAACTATGCTGGGGTCATGACATCCACCGAAGAACCCACCCGGCTGTCCCTGCGCGGCCGTGCCGTCACCGGAGGCGCCATCCTCGATGACGCCGTGATCGCCTTCGAAGCCGATCGCATCGTCTTCGTCGGCACCCCCGAGGAATTCTCCCGGTGGCCGCAGTCCGCCTCCCATCCCGACGTGCAGCTGCCTGCGGGGGCGACCATCATGCCCGGATTGGTCGATGTGCACTGCCATGGAGCCGCCGGAGGGGACTTCCCCAGCGGGGACGCCGAGGCCGCGGCCCGTTCCATCGAGTTCCTCCATGCCGCCGGGACGACGACGCTGCTCGCCTCGCTGGTCACCGCCACCCGCGCCGATCTGCTCTCCGCCGCCTCCGTGCTGGCCGATTTCGCCGAACGTGAGCTCATCGCCGGCATCCATTCCGAGGGCCCGTTCCTCTCCACGGTGCGCTGCGGCGCCCAGGACCCGTCCCTGCTCTCGGCCCCCGACCCGGCCTTCGTGGACGAACTGGTCGCCGCGGCCCGCGGCCAGCTGCGCACCATGACCTACGCCCCCGAGCTGGCCGGTTCCGATGCCCTGGTGGAGCAACTGGTCTCCCACGGGGTCCTGCCCTCGCTGGGACACACCAACGCCGATGCGCCCACCGTCACCGCCTCGCTCGATGTGGCCGTGGAGGAACTCTCCTCGGCAGGCTTCGACGGCTATACCGAACGCGCCACCGTGACGCACCTGTTCAACGGCATGCCCCCGATGCACCACCGCTCCCCCGGTCCGGTGGCCGCCTGCCTCGAGGCCGCCGCGGCCGGCAAGGTCGTGGTGGAGCTGATCGCCGACGGAGTGCATCTGGATCCGGCGATCGTCCGGGCGATGTTCGTCCTGCTCGGCGCCGAATCCATCGTGCTGGTCACCGACTCCATGGCCGCCACTGGTCTGCCCGACGGGCAGTACACCCTGGGCCCGCAGGACGTGGTGGTCGCCGATGGGGCGGCCCGGCTGGCCGAGGGCAACTCGCTGGCCGGAGGCACCGCCACCATGTTGGACGTGGTCCGCAGCACCGTCGAGGCGGGGGTTCCGTTGGAGCAGGCAGTGCTTTCGGCCTCCTCGGTCCCCGCCGAACTGGTGGGCCTGACCGACGAGGTCGGTGCCCTGGGCATCGGTTTCAGCGCCGACGCCGTCATCGTCGACCGGCACTTCAGGCTCCTCCGCGTCTACCGCGACGGGGTCGAGCTGGCGCCCCATCACGGGTAATCACCCGCCACATGGGCTTTTGCCGTTGAATACGCCACATTGATGTGTGATGATCAACTCAGTCTTTGTGTTGGTCATGTACATGCCCGCAAAGCAGGTTGCGGGTGTGAAGTACCGCCGGCCACGTCGGCATCTTCCCACTTCGGTACCGTCCGGACGCGGCAAGACGCCGTGTGCGGTTAGTTTCACATCAATGAGGAGATATACATGGCGCAGGGCACCGTGAAGTGGTTCAACGCTGAAAAGGGCTTCGGCTTCATCACGCCGGACGAGGCTGACGGCGATGTGTTCGTCCACTACTCGGAAATCCAGAGCAACGGCTTCCGCACGCTGGAGGAAAACCAGCGGGTCGAGTTCGAGATCGGTCAGGGAGCCAAGGGCCCCCAGGCCACGGGAGTCACCGGAATCTAGAGGGCCCTCCGGCCGCACCGCCGGGAGTCCACGAAAAAAGCCATGGCGCGCATCCCCTCATCCAGGGGGTGCGCGCCATGGCCATGTCCAGGGGTGGTCGCTTCAGCGCCACGTCCCGACCCCGGCCACCGGGCCGGCTTCGATCCAACTGCGCAGGCCCGTATAGGAGCCGTAATCCATCGCCAACAGGATCGGGATCCCCCCGGCAACCAGATCCACGACGACGGCGCCGGGCTGGACCCTGATGCGTTCCTCACCTTCGGACTCCCGCCACCCGATCAGTTCCAGCGACGTCCTGGCGTAGCGGTGCAGGGGCACCGGGGTCACCGAGAACAACCGGAGGAATTCCAGGTCGGTCCCCGTATAACGACAAACCCCCATCATCCACTTCCCGGAGGTCGTGGAGATGGAGGCGTCGAAAGTCCCCAGGGCGCGCCGCAACTGATGGCGACGCACCCCCATGGCACCCAACATCATCAACAGCAGGAGCAGGGCCGCAGCCAGGATGATGACGGGAATGCCGATGTCGTTCAAGGGCGGACTATCGGTTTCCTACCGCGACGGCATCGTCGAGCTGCGCATTGTCAGCCACGATGACAACCCGGTCATGGTCGACCGAGAAGAAACCGCCGTCGGCCTGGACCGTGAACCGCTCGCCATTGGAGGGCACGATGGCCAACTCACCGGCTGCGAGAACCGCCAGGACCGGGCTGTGCCCGGGCATGACGCCGATCTCGCCATCGCTGGTGCGGGCCTTGACCAGTTCCGCTGCCCCGGACCACACGAAGTGGTCCGCGGCAACGATTTCGACTTCGAGTTCGGCCATGGCTACTTGCTCTTGCCCTGGATCTCGGCCCACTGGCGCTCGACGTCGTCCAGACCGCCGATGTTGAAGAACGCCTGTTCGGCAATGTGGTCCAGGTCGCCGTCGCAGATGGCCTTGAAGCCCTCGATGGTGTCCTTGATGGACACGGTCGAGCCGTCGACACCGGTGAACTGCTTGGCGGTGTAGGTGTTCTGCGACAGGAACTGCTGGATGCGACGGGCCCGGGAGACGACGATCTTGTCTTCCTCGGAGAGCTCGTCGACACCCAGGATCGCGATGATGTCCTGGAGTTCCTTGTTCTTCTGCAGGATCGACTTGACCCGCACGGCCGTGTCGTAGTGCTCCTGGCCCACATACTGCGGGTCCAGGATGCGGGACGTGGAGGTCAGCGGGTCGATGGCCGGGTACAGGCCACGGGAGGCGATTTCACGGGAGAGTTCCGTGGTCGCATCCAAGTGCGCGAACGTCGTGGCCGGCGCCGGGTCGGTGTAGTCGTCCGCGGGGACGTAGATGGCCTGCATCGAGGTGATGGAGTGGCCCTTCGTGGAGGTGATGCGCTCCTGGAGGGTACCCATCTCATCCGCCAGGTTGGGCTGGTAGCCCACGGCCGAGGGCATGCGGCCCAGCAGGGTCGACACCTCGGAACCTGCCTGCGTGAAGCGGTAGATGTTGTCGATGAACAGCAGCACGTCCTGGTTCTGCACATCGCGGAAGTACTCCGCCATGGTCAGGGCCGACAGCGCCACGCGCAGCCGGGTTCCCGGCGGCTCGTCCATCTGGCCGAAGACCAGGGCGGTATCCTTCAGGACCCCTGATTCTTCCATTTCAACCCAGAGGTCGTTGCCCTCACGGGTCCGCTCGCCGACACCGGCGAAGACCGAGGTACCGCCGAAGTTGCGGGCCACACGGGTGATCATTTCCTGGATCAGCACGGTCTTGCCGACACCGGCACCACCGAACAGACCGATCTTGCCGCCCTGGATGTAGGGGGTGAGCAAGTCAATGGACTTGATGCCGGTCTCGAGGATCTCCGTGGAGGCTTCCAGTGTCGCGAAGGCCGGGGCCTCGCGGTGGATGGGCCAGCGTTCGGTGATCTCCAGATCGGAGGCCGGAACGTCGAGCGGTTCGCCGAGCACGTTGAAGATGTGTCCCTTGACGACGTCGCCGACGGGCACGGAGATCGAGGAGCCGGTGTCCTGGACGACGGCGCCGCGGACGAGCCCGTCGGTGGCCTGCAGCGAGATCGCGCGGACCAGGTCGTCGCCAAGGTACTGGCTGGTTTCGAAGGTGACCGTGTGGGTCTCGCCGTTAAGCGTGATATCTGCGGTCAGGGCGTTGTACAGGGCGGGAAGGGCATCGGCCGGGAATTCGACGTCGACGACCGGGCCAGTGACGCGCGCGATGCGCCCGGTTGCTCCCGGGGCTGCGGCGGCGGTTCCCTGCTCGTTTAGTTGGGCAGTCATCTCTCTCACTTCGCTTGTATCTCTAGAGCGTGGGGGTAAATGGTGATCGGCCGGCTGCTACGCGCTGAGCGCGTCGGCACCTGCCACGATTTCCGACAGTTCCTGGGTGATCTCCGCCTGACGGGCGTTGTTCCGAAGTCGCGTGTACTTCTTGATCAACTCGTTGGCGTTGTCCCCGGCTGCCTTCATCGCGCGCTGGCGGGCAGCCAGTTCCGATGCGGCCGCCTGCAGCATGGCTGCAAAGATGCGGGATTCGATGTAGCGCGGCAGGAGTGCGTCCAGAACCTGTTCCGGTTCCGGTTCGTACTCGTACAGCGGCAGCAGATCGCTCTCGCGTTGCACTTCCTCCTCCACGACTTCCAGGGGCAGTAGACGGATGACCGTCGGCTCCTGGAGGACCATGGACTTGAACTGCGTGAAGACGACGTGGATCTCCTCCACACCGCCTTCCTCGTACGGGGTGTTGAAGGCCTCCAGCAGCGCCTCGCCGATCTCCTGGGCCGTTTCGAACTTCGGAGCGTCGGTGTCCCCGGTCCACACCCGCGCATAGTCGCGGTTGCGGAAGTCGAAGTACGCCTGGGCCTTGCGGCCGACGATGTAGGTGCTGATTTCCTTGCCTTCACCGTGCAGCAGTTCGATGAGCGATTCTGCCTGCTTGATCGCACTGACCGAATAGGCACCGGCCAAGCCGCGATCGGACGTCATCACCAACACGGCCGAGCGGCGGACTTGTTCCGGCTCGGTGGTCAGCGGGTGTTCGACCTCGGACTGGGACGCGACGGCAGAAACGGCACGGGTGATCGCACGGGCGTATGGCATTGAAGCCGAAACGCGGCTGCGTGCCTTGCCGATGCGGGAAGTGGCGATCAGTTCCATCGCCTTGAAGATCTTGCCCATCGACGAGGTCGAGGCGATCTTCTGGCGGTAGACCCGAATCTGGGCTCCCATGTTTATCCTTTCCTAGTCCGTGGCGGTGGTGCCACGACCCGCGGGTCGCGGCACCACCTCACGGAGAACGTCAGCGTTTCTGCTTGACGATCTTTTCCTGGTCGACGTTCTCTTCACCCAGGGCGTCATGCTCCTCGTGCCCGGGGCCAACCAACTGCTCCCCGTCGCCGAAGAAGCCCTTCTTGAACTCCTCGATGCCGGTGTTCAGCGCCTCGAACGTGGAGTCCTCCAACTTGCCCGTCTGGGTGATGGTGGTCAGCACGTCGGTGCGGTTGCGCAGGTACTCGAGGAATTCCTTCTCGAAGCGGCGGACATCCTCGACCGGGACGGCGTCCAGGTGGCCGTTCGTGCCGGCCCAAACCGAAGCAACCTGCTCGGCGACCGGGTACGGGGCGTACTGGCCCTGCTTGAGCAGTTCCATCAGGCGGGCGCCACGGGTCAGCTGCTGCTTGGTCGCGGCATCCAGGTCCGAGGCGAACATGGCGAAGGCCTGCATGTCCCGGTACTGGGCCAGTTCCAGCTTCAGCGTGCCGGAGACCTTCTTCATCGCCTTCGTCTGCGCCGAACCACCCACGCGGGACACCGAGATGCCCACGTCGACGGCCGGACGCTGGTTGGCGTTGAAGAGGTCCGACTGCAGGAAGATCTGTCCGTCGGTGATGGAGATGACGTTGGTCGGGATGTAGGCCGACACGTCGTTCGCCTTGGTTTCGATGATCGGCAGACCGGTCATCGAGCCGGCGCCGAGCTCGTCGGAGAGCTTGGCGCAACGTTCCAGCAGGCGGGAGTGCAGGTAGAACACGTCACCCGGGTAGGCCTCGCGTCCCGGCGGACGACGCAGCAGCAGGGAGACGGCACGGTAGGCTTCGGCCTGCTTGGACAGGTCATCGAAGACGACCAGAACGTGCTTGCCGCCGTACATCCAGTGCTGGCCGATGGCCGAGCCGGCGTACGGTGCCAGGTACTTGAAGCCTGCGGGGTCCGAGGCCGGGGAGGCCACGATGGTGGTGTACTCCATGGCGCCGTGCTCTTCGAGCGACTGGCGGACCGCGGCGATCGTGGAGGCCTTCTGGCCGATGGCCACGTAGATGCAGCGCACCTGCTTGGAGACATCCCCGGAGGCCCAGTTGTCCTTCTGGTTGATGATCGTGTCGACGGCCAGGGCGGTCTTGCCCGTCTGGCGGTCACCGATGATCAGCTGACGCTGGCCACGACCCACGGGGATCATGGCGTCGATCGCCTTCATGCCCGTCTGCATCGGCTCACCGACCGACTGGCGCTGCGTCACACCGGGAGCCTGAAGCTCCAGCGGGCGGCGGCCCTCGGGGACGATGTCGCCCATGTCATCGATGGGTTGGCCCAGCGGGTCGACCACGCGACCCAAGAAGTTATCGCCCACGGGCACGGAGAGGATCTCACCGGTGCGGTGGACTTCCTGGCCTTCTTCAATGCCTGCGAAGTCACCCAGGACGACGACGCCGATATCACGGGTGTCGAGGTTCTGTGCCAGACCCAGCGTGCCGTCTTCGAAACGAAGAAGCTCGTTGGCCATTACGGAGGGAAGACCCTCCACCTTTGCGATGCCGTCACTAGCCGTGGTCACGCGACCGACCTCGACGCGCTCCGCGCTGCCCGGGTCATAGGACGCGGCGAAGTCTGTCAAGGCGTTGCGGACGTCATCGGCGTTGATGGTCAAATCGGCCATCTGCAGTCCCTGCTCTCCTAGATTGTGGTTTCCGACCTGTGTTGCTGGTGGAAACCGGGGTTTGTTTCAGTCTGTGGTGTCGGCGGCAAGCCGCCCTCCCGCTGGGGGAGGGCTAGCCGGCCAACCGACGACGGAGTTCCGCGAGCCGGGTGGCTGCGGTTGCGTCAACAACCTCGTCACCGACGACTACCCGGATACCTCCAACTAGTGATGGATCCACTGCGGCGTTGATCTTCAGATCGCGTCCGTAGAGCTTATTGAGCCCTGCCTGCAGTCGGTTGAACTGTTCGTCAGTCAACGGACGGGTGGCGCTGACTTGCGCAATCCACCGCTGCTGGCGCTTGGCCACCAACTCCACGAACTTCTCCACGAGTGCCGCCGGCTTCAGGCCCCGGGGGGACTGGACTGCCTGGGCGATCAGGACTCGTGCGACCTCGCCGGCCTGCGGGGACACCTTTAGCGCAAGTTTGCGCTTGGCATCGTCCGAGGCCTGCGGGTCATCGAGCGCACGCTGCAGATCATGACTGGACCCCACAACCCTGATGAAGCCGAAAAGGTCTTCCTCCAAGGCTTCGAGACCGGCTGGTCCCTCTGCTTGGCGCTCAGCCACGCTAATGGCCGCCGTGGCGGCCAGCGTTTCGAGTGCATCTCCGATGTCACGTGCCGAGCCCCACCGGGAACCGGCGAGGCCGGCCACGATGGATTCGGCCTCCGCGGAGACCTTGCCCCGCAGTAGCCGGGACGTCAGTGCGGTCTTTTCCTCGGTGCTGCGCGCCGGATCGGTCAAGGCACGGCGCAAGCCGGCATTGGAATCCATAATGCTCAACACGCCGAAGAGGTCCTCGGCGAGCGGCAGCCCGACCGTGGGCAGTTTCGCCTCAAGGTCGGACTGGGCCGCTGCCAGGGACTGGCTCGATACACCTGCCATTAGTTCGATGCACCTGCGCTTTGCTCGTTTTCGAGGTCGCTCAGGAAGCGGTCAACCACGCGGGCCGAGCGTGCATCGTCGTCGAGGGACTCGCCCACGATGCGGCTGGCCAGCTGGGTTGCCAGCGTTCCGACTTCTCCGCGGAGGGAGACGACGGCTGCCTGGCGTTCAGCTTCGATCTGGACCTGTGCCTGATCGGTGATGCGTGCGGACTCGGCCGCCGCCTTCTCCTTCAGGTCGGCCAGGATCTTGGACCCCTCAGCACGGGCCTCCTCGCGAATGCGATTGGCTTCCGTGCGGGCGTCCAGCAGCTGCTGCCGGTACTCTTCGAGGGCTGCGTTGGCTTCTGCCTGTGCGGCTTCTGCCTTAGCAATCCCGCCCTCGATGGCTGTTGAGCGTTCCTTGTACGTCTTCTCGAATGCCGGAACGGCAAACTTGTTGACGATGTACAGCAGAACGAGGAACGTCACCAGCGTCAGTGCGATTTCCCACACATTGGGGACGAGGGGGTTGACTTTCCCCTCAGCCGCGCTAAGTGCTGCGTAGATCATGTTTCACCCGTCTTTCTTAGACTCTAACCTTCGGTTCCGAATACGGAGCCGAAGTTTAGACGCGGCCCCAGATGAAGGCGAAGACGAGGCCCAGGATGGCCAGGGCTTCCGTCAGCGCCAGGCCGAGGAAGGCGATCGGCTGCAGCACGCGCTGTGCCTCGGGCTGACGTGCGACGCCATTGATGTACGCGGCGAAGACGAGGCCCACGCCGATGGCACCGCCGATTGCGGAGAGGCCGTAGCCGATGGCGTTGAGGCTGCCGTAGATGTCCATTTGGTTCCTTTCAGAATGCCGGTTGGCAGGGTGTTGGATACAGGATGTTCCCCCGAGAGGGAATGGTTCTTAGTGTTCTTCGACCAACGCGCCTTGAATGTAGATGGCTGTCAGCAGGACGAAGACGTAGGCCTGGAGGGCCATGATGAGGACTTCGAAGAGGCCCATGGCCACGCCGCCAGCAAAGGTCAGCACGCCCAGACCCTTGAGGAAGGCACCGCCCTCCACGAGCATGAAGGACGTACCGGCAGCGGCAAGCATCACGATCAGGTGACCGGAAAGCATGGTGGCAAACAAACGCAGACTGTGCGTCAGCGGGCGGACGAAGAAGTTAGAGATGATCTCGATGACGATGATCAACGGCAGGATCGCCTTGGGGACTCCCGAAGGGACCACGGACAGCTTCAGGTAGGCAATCCCGTGTTTCTTGAAGCCGAGGAAGATCCAGTACACATAGACGATGCCGGCCAGTGCATAGGCGGTGCCCACATGCGATGTGGTGGGCAGTTGGAAGATCGGCACGACACCGAAGAGGTTGTTCACCAAGATGAAGAAGAACAGGCTCATCAGCAGCGGGACGTAGGGCTTGAAGTCCTTTTCGCCGATGATGTCCTTGCCGACCGAGTTACGGACGAAGTTGTACGAGACCTCACCGAGGAACTGGAATTTACCCGGAACGATCTTGCCGCGCCGAGAAGTAGCCATGAAGAACCAGGAAATGAGAACGACGGAGAGGATGACCAGCAGCATCTGCTTGCCGAAGCCACTGCCGTAATCGGCTCCCCACGGGATGATTTCGGGAAGGTGCATGTCCTCTAGGCCGGGGGCTTTGAACCCACCTTCTGCGGGGGCCGCCGGAAGCGCAAGCGCGATCAACGCGGTTCCTCTCTGCTGTGTCCGTCATGGGGCAATAGCGTTGGAAAGCCGTTCAGGTTTCCCAACGGATGAAGTTTTTTGGTTCTTACTCGTCCGCACCAGAAATCGGCCCGGAAGCACGATCTTTTCTGTGGAGGACTGCCAGGTAATATCCAGCGGCGGCTCCAAGAAGGGCACCTACCAACCAGATCCAGCGGGCATGCAACAAGAAGTCCAACAGCCACCCTATCAAACCCCACGCGATGATCCCGCCAACGATGTAGTTGACGTTCTCCCGGAAGGGTGAGATCCCTCCGCCCTGGGGGCGGTCGCCGTTCGGTGGGGACATCAGGCCCCACCCGCTCCGGCGTCCGTGGCGGGAATCGGGTCGTTGTACAACTGCAGGCGCAGCTTGGAGAAGGCGTGCAACTCCACTGCCTGCCAGATGACCACGGCGGAGACGACGCCGACCAGAAGCCAGGTCCCGTCCGTCCAGGCCGGCAGGCCCAGGCCGAAGGCCAACCCGCCAAGCAGGAGGACCTTCACCACGTAGCCGATCATGAACGCCCCGAAGGCCGCGGAAGGATTACGCCGACCCACCAGATGTCCGATGGCCAGGCTGATGCCGAAGAAGATGATGACCACGACGACCGATCCCAGTGCGCTGCCCGCCGCTGCCGGCCCGGCGACCACCCAGGCCACGAGGGCCAGGAGGACGGCGGCAAGACCGGTGACGATCGAACAGGTACGCAGGATCGCCAGCCAGGGAGACGCGGTCTCCCCCGACTCCTTGACGACGCCGACGCCGCCCGAGCCAGTCGCCTGTGGCATGTACATCCCATCCTTGTCGCTCCTCCCCCCGACCGGTCGAAACCCGTCGCGAAGGGGTGGGGCAGCAGTTCAACTTTTTGTGTTTCCGCTGGAAACCTCGTCCGATTCTACACGAGATAGAAAAGTATTCTGAACCGGGGGTCGCTAGGCCGCGACGCTGCGACGCAAGCGCCCGATCCAGACCGGACTGGAGAGGTAGGCCAGCACGATCGCCAGGATGAAAATGCCCCAGAGGTACTGTCCCCAACCCACCGACTGCACGGCCATCATGGCACCGCCGGCACAGAGCGCGGTGGCCCCGGCCACCATCAGCGCCGAGGCGGGGTGGCTGAGTCCGACGTCGGTCAGACGCTGGTAGACGTGTTGGCGGTGGGCGGCATACCACCGTTCCCCGCCGCGGATCCGCGCCAGCAGGGTGTAACCGGTATCCGCCAGGTAGATGGCCACCGGGCCCAGCAGATAGCCGGCTTCCATCCCGTTCAGGAAGGCCGCGGCGCCCAGTGCCGCCAGCGTTCCGCCCAGCAGGTAGCTGCCCACGTCCCCGAGGAAGACGTGCCCCCGCCCCAGGTTCCAGGGCAGGAAGGAGGCGAAGGCGGCGGCGACGACCAGGGAGGGGGCGATGAGCCAGGCCTGGTCATCGATCGCCCCGGCCCCGGCGAAGAAGAGACCGACCACCAGCCCGTGCAGGCCGCTGATCCCGTTGATGCCGTCCATGAAGTTGGCGACGTTGATGTAGGCGCCCAGGGCCAGCGCCCCGACGAGGATCCACCACCAGGAGCTGCCGGTGAGGATGACCATCGCCGTGGTGCCGACGGCACCGATGATCAGTTGCAGGGAGAACCGCCAGCCCACCGAAACCCCGCGGTAGTCCTCGACCCAGCCCAGGACGGCCGCGGCCAGGGCGACCCCGGCCACCACGGGAAGCAGGCCCCCCGAGGCGTTGTCCGCGGTGGCCCAGATGATCGCGAAGCCGGCCATGATGGCCACGGTGATGGTCAACCCCAATCCGCGCACCGCGGTGATGGTGTGCGAGGAGCGGTCGTTGGGCACGTCGATGACCCCCAGGCGCTGTAGCAGCGGGATGAGGGCGAAAGGCAGCAGGACACCGGCGACGAATGCGACGGCGATGGCCACGATGGCGGTTCCGGCCACTACACGGCGTCCTGGGCGTCGTGGCCGGGACCATCGGTGAGGCCCTGGCGGTGCTTCCACTCCCCCAGGTCCATGACGGCGGGATCCAGGACGTCGATATGGGCATGGGAGATCTTCGGGTGCAGCGGGCGTTCATCGCCTTCGCCTTCCCCGATGAGGTCCTCGTGCAGCTTCTCCCCCGGGCGCAGTCCGGTGATTTCGATTTCCACGTCCTTGCCGCTGAGCTGGATCATGTGCTCGGCGACGTCAAGGATGCGTACCGCCTTGCCCATGTCCAGGATCATCACTTCCCCGCCCCGGCCGATCGCCCCGGCCTGGATGACCAGTTGGCAGGCTTCGGGGATGGTCATGAAGAACCGGGTGGCCTCCGGGTCGGTGACGGTGACCGGGCCCCCCTTGAGGATCTGTTCGGTGAACAGCGGCAGCACCGAACCACGACTGCCCAGCACGTTGCCGAACCTGACCGAGACGTATTTGCAGCCGGTCTGCTCGCCCATCCAGGCGGTGAGCTTCTCGGCGACCCGTTTGGAGTGCCCCAGCGCGGTGGTGGGGTTGGCCGCCTTGTCGGTGGAGATGTTCACGTAGGTGTCCACGTTGGCCCCCCGGGCCGCGTTGAGCACGTTCAGGCTGCCCAGCACGTTGGTCTTCCAGGCTTCCTCCGGATACTGCTCCAACAACGAGACGTGTTTGAGTGCGGCGGTGTGGAAGACGACCTCCGGCTTGCGGTCCACGAAGATCCCGGTCAGGGTCTCGGCGTCGCGGATATCGGCCAGCACCGTATCCTGCCCGTTGAGCAGGCCCCGGCCGGTCAAGGAGATCTGGGTGGTCTGCAACCCGGTTTCATCACGGTCGAGCATGATCAGTTCGGCCGGTTGGTACATGCTGATCTGTCGGCACAGTTCGGAGCCGATGGAACCGCCGGCCCCGGTGACCAGCACGCGTTTGCCCGTGACGTACCCGGCGATCTCGTCGACGTGGATATCCACCGGGTGGCGACCGATCAGATCCTCGATGTCGACTTCGCGGAAGGAGAATTCATGGCCTCCGGTGAGCATGTCGCGCAGCGGCGGGACGACCAGGACCTTCAGCCCCAGTGAGTGCCCCAGATCGCTGATCTCCCGGATCGCCACGGCATCCATGTTCGCCATGGCCAGCAGGATCACGGTGGCCCGGGTGCGGCGGACCACGTCGGGGATGTCTTCCCGGCGGCCCAGCACCGGCACGGAGGAGATGCGCAGATGCTTCTTGGACGGGTCGTCGTCGATCAGTCCCACCGGTTGCCAGGGCGAGAGCCGGTCGTTGCTCATCCGGGTCACGATGGAGGTGCCGACGAAGCCGGCCCCGTAGATCAGTGTGCGTTCGGCGTGGTCCCCGGGTTTGGTCTTGCTCTCGACATGCATGCGTTTGACGTAGCGGATCGCCGCCATGAAGATGCAGGCGAAGGGGAAGGCAATCAGGCCGATGCCGCGGGCGATCTGCATCGGGATGCCCGCGAAGAGCAGCACGATGGTCAGGATCACCGAGACCGTGACGGTGACGATGACCAGCAGTTTGGCTTCGTGGAAGGACCCGAAGCTGTACCGTCCCCGATAGAGCGACAGGGCGGTCCCGACCACCAGCTGGCTGACGATGGCCACCGCCGCGATGATGGCGACGCCGTCGATCTTGGCCGGGTCGAAGGTCATTTCGTAGCGCAGGATCATGGCGATGATGATCGCGATGACCCAGGCCACGGCATCCAGCAGGAATTGTGAACCGAGCCAGAGGATCCGGTCGCTGCTGGCGGTCTTGGGTAGATCGGGGCTTTGCCTGGTGCTCATATGTTCGCGACGCTCAGGTCTGTGCTCCTCGTCAATGGTCCGGTCTCCCGGCAGGTGCCACGGTGGGTGGCACCTTGGATCTTGGGTCCTGCATGCGGTTGGTTCCGCGGTCCTAGCTGGTGGTCGGCGGCGGGCCGTCGGCCTGGACGTCGGAAACACCAGGGTCGGCCGGGGCCGATTCCGGCGTCCCGGAGGCCTCGGCGTCGTCGTCGTCCTTCAGTTCTACACCAGAACCTTCGGGTTCGGCTTGAGGGTTGGCCGCGTCGGGCATGGCCTCGTCGATACCGAGCAGCGACGGGACGCGTTCGCGTAGTTCCTCCAGGCCCAGGGCGCCCTGGCGCACCACGCGCAGGACCTCGCCGGTGCAGTCGACGATGGTCGAGGGCAGGGCAGAGGCCTCCGCGTCCTCCAGCGGCTCGGGACGTGGCCCGCCGTCGAGGTAGACGGCGACCGATTCGGCCAGCATCTGCTCGGCTTCGGCCGCCGTCGTCGCGGCCGGCTGGCCGGAACGGTTGGCGCTGGAAACCGCCAACGGGCCGGTCTCCTTGAGCAGATCCCGGGCGATCCGGTCATCGGGGATGCGCAAGGCCACGGTGCCCCGGGTGTCGCCCAGATCCCAGGACAAGCTCGGCTGGCTGCGCAGGATCAACGTCAGGGCGCCGGGCCAGAAGAAATTCGCCAGCAGCCGGGCATCGTCGGGGATCTCGGCAGCGAGCCCGTCCATGGTCCCCACCCGGGCGATGAGCACCGGTGGCGGCATGTTCCGTCCCCGGCCCTTGGCGGCCAGCAGGGTGGCCACCGCCTGGGCGGAGAAGGCGTCGGCGGCGATCCCGTAGACGGTGTCCGTGGGCATCACGACGCACTGTTTGGCCGTAATGGCCTCCTGGGCGGCGGCGATGGCCTCGGAGCGGGTGGGTTCGGTGGTGCAGTCAAAGCGTTCGGTCACGGGGTCCATTCTTCCATGTCGATCCGGCGGGGACGGCGGTTTCGGCCAGGTAGGCGGCGGTCACCCGGTCGGCGTCGTTGAGGTCGCGGTGGCCGTGGATCCCCTGCCACCGACCACTTTCGGCGAAGAGTCCTTGCATCGGTCCGGCCTGGACCTCCGCGTGTTCCAGGGCCAGATAGCCTCCGGGGGCCAGCAGGCGGACCCCGGCGGCGATGACCGCGCGCGGCAGATCCAGTCCGTCGGGCCCTCCCCCGTAGAGCGCCAGCTCCGGATCGTGGTCGCGGACTTCAGGGTCCCGCGGGATGGCGCCGGGAGGGATGTAGGGGGGATTGGACACCACCAGGTCGAAGGTCCCGTGGTGCCGGGCCAAAGCGGTGCGCAGGTCCTCGGCGACCAACGTGACGCCGTGGGGGGCGGTGTTGCGCAGCGCCCACGGGTAGGCCTGCTCGCTGATTTCGACCGCGAAGACCTCCGCGCCGGGAACCTCGCTGGCCACCGCGGCGGCGATGGCCCCGGAACCGGTCCCCAGATCCACGACCCGTACGCCGCCCTGCCCGGCCAGGACCTCCCGGGCCCGGTCGATCGCCAGTTGGGCCAGCAGTTCCGTTTCCGGACGCGGGATGAACACCCCGGGTCCGACGGCCAGCTCCAGATGACGGAAATAGGCCACCCCGGTCAGATGCTGCAGCGGGATCCGTTGGGCCCTGCGGGCCACCAGCTCCTGGAATCCCTCGGGGGCCGGGGCCCCCGCCAGGGCCAGGGCCAGGACGCGGCCCCGGGAGACGGACAGCAGATGCGCGGCCAGCAGTTCCGCGTCGGCGCGCGGGGAGGAGACCCCGGCCTCGCGCAGTTCTCCCACCGCCGTGCGCAGTGCCTGCTCCAGTTCCACCGCGGGCCTACTTCTGGTCGTCGCCGATGGCGTCCAGGCGGTCCTGTTCGTCCATTTCGATGCAGGAGTTGATCAGCGGGTCCAGTTCCCCGTTCATCACGTGGTCCAGGTTGTAGGCCTTATATCCGGTGCGGTGGTCGGCGATCCGGTTTTCCGGGTAGTTGTAGGTGCGGATGCGCTCGGACCGGTCCATGGTGCGCACCTGGGACTTGCGGACCTCGGAGTTCTCCGCGTCGATCTGCTCCTGCTGATGGGCCAGCAGCCTGGACCGCAGCACGCGCATGGCCGCTTCACGGTTCTGGATCTGGGACTTCTCGTTCTGCATGGCCACCACGATCCCGGTGGGCAGGTGCGTCAGGCGCACTGCCGAGTCGGTGGTGTTCACGCTCTGGCCGCCGGGGCCCGAGGACCGGTACACGTCGACCTTCAGGTCGTTGGGGTGCAGATCCACCTCCTCCGGCTCGTCGACCTCGGGCAGCACCAGCACGCCCGCGGCCGAGGTGTGGATCCGCCCCTGGGATTCGGTGACCGGCACCCGTTGCACGCGGTGCACCCCGCCCTCGAACTTCAGGTGGGCGTAGACGCCTTCAGCAGGATCGTTGGACTTTCCCTTGATGGCCATCTGGGCGTCCTTATAGCCACCGAGATCCGATTCGTTGGAGGAGATCAGTTCGGTCTTCCACCCCCGGTGCTCCGCATAGCGGGTGTACATGCGCAGCAGGTCCGCGGCGAACAGTGCCGCCTCGTCGCCGCCTTCACCACCCTTGACCTCCAGGATCACATCACGGGAGTCGTTGGGGTCCCGCGGGATCAGCAGACGGCGCAGCTTCTCCTCCGCGGCCGGCAGTTCGGCCTCCAGGCTGGCGACCTCTTCGGCGAACTCTGCGTCCTCCTCGGCCATCTCCCGGGCCGCTTCCAGGTCCTCGGTGATCTGGACGTAGCGCTTATGCGCCTCGACGATCCCGTTGAGCTGGGCACTGCGGCGTCCGAGCTTCCGGGCCACCGCCTGGTCCTGGTAGACGGCGGGGTCGCTGAGCCTGGCCTGCAGTTCGGCGTGCTCGTCGAGCAGGCCCTGGATGGACTCGAACATGGCTGTACTTCTTTCTCGGCACCACGGGTGGTTGCGGTTTCCACGCGGATACCAGTCTAGGGACGAACGGGCCGTCTCCCGGCCTTAACGCATAACGCCCGGCCCGGTCCACGCCTTCAGGGGCGGGACCGGATCCGGGCGGTACGGGTAGCTAGGAGTCGGACTTGGACCCGAGGGTCGTCTTGGACACCAGCATCAGGAATTCCGCGTTGGACTGCGTTTCGCGGATCTTGGAGGTGAGGACCTCCAACGCCTGCTGCGTCTCCAGCCCGGAGAGCACCCGGCGCAGACGCCACATGATCTTGATCTCTTCGGGAGAAAGCAGGTTCTCTTCGCGGCGGGTGCTGGATTCGCGCACATCCACTGCCGGGAAGATCCGCTTGTCCGCCAACTGGCGGGACAGGCGCAACTCCATGTTGCCGGTGCCCTTGAACTCCTCGAAGATGACCTCGTCCATCTTGGAGCCGGTCTCCACCAGTGCGGTGGCCAGGATGGTCAGCGAGCCACCGTTCTCGATGTTGCGGGCGGCACCGAAGAAGCGCTTCGGCGGGTACAGGGCCGCCGAGTCGACACCACCGGAAAGGATCCGGCCCGAGGCCGGGGCGCTGAGGTTGTAGGCACGGCCCAGACGGGTCATCGAGTCCAGCAGGACCACGACGTCCATGCCCATTTCCACCAGGCGCTTGGCCCGTTCGATGGCCAGTTCCGCGACCGTGGTGTGGTCGTCGGCGGGACGGTCGAAGGTCGAGGCAACGACCTCGCCCTTGACCGTGCGCTGCATGTCGGTGACTTCTTCGGGACGCTCGTCCACGAGCACCATCATGAGGTGGACCTCGGGGTTGTTCACCGTGATCGCGTTGGCGATGGACTGCAGGATCAGGGTCTTGCCGGCCTTCGGCGGCGAGACGATCAGGCCACGCTGGCCCTTGCCGATCGGGGCGACCAGGTCGATGACGCGCGGTCCGACGAGCTTGGCGTCGGTTTCCATGCGCAGACGCTCGGAGGGGTAGAGCGGGACGAGCTTGTTGAACTCGACACGGTCCTTGTTCTCCTCGACCGGCTTGCCGTTCACGTTCGTCAGCTTCACCAGGGCATTGAACTTCGCCCGCTGGTTGCCCGAGTTGTTGTTCTCGCCATCGCGGGGGGCCCGGATGGCTCCGACGACCGCGTCGCCCTTGCGCAGGTTGTGGCGCTTGACCTGGTTCAGCGAGACGTAGACGTCGCTGGGCCCGGGCAGGTAGCCGGAGGTGCGCACGAAGGCGTAGTTCTCCAGCACGTCCAGGATCCCGGCCACCGGCAGCAGGACATCGTCCTCGGTGACCTCGGTGTCGTCCACCTCGGGCTGGTTGCGGTTGCGTCCGCGACGGTTGTTCCGGTCGTTCCGGTCGTTGCGGTCGTTGCGATTGCGGTTCCGGTCGCGGCGGTTGTTGCGTCCACCGCGGTCGTTGGAATCGTTGTCGCGACGGTGGTCGTTGTCCCGCTGGTTGTCCCGGCGGTTGTTCTCCCGCTGGTTGTCACGCTGGTTGCTGTGGTCGCGCTGGTTGTCCTGCTGGTTGTCCCGGCGGTTGCCGTGATCGCGCTGATTGTCCTGCTGGTCGTTGCGACCCGAGTCGTTCTGCTGGCCCTTCTGGCCCTCGTCGCGGTTTCCATCGCGGGAGTCATGGGAGTTGCCGGACTCGTTGTTGTCGCGGCGGTTACGCGAACGACGGTTGCGCGAACGGTCGTTGCCCCGGTCCTGGCGGTCGTCGTTGCCGCCGGAGGACTGGGCGCCCTCCTGCTGCTGGCCACCGTCCTGGCTTGAACCGGAGTTGGCGTCGTTGCCCTCGGTGGTCTCGGAGGTACGGCGCGCACCACGGCTGCGGCGCTGGTTGGAGCCGGAATCGTTGGAGGTCTCGGCCTCGGCGTCGGGAGCGGAGGCGACCTGCTTCGAGTCGGTCGACTCGGTAGCGGTGCTCTGCCCATCGCTGCTGGCTCGACGGCTGCGGCCACGGCCACGGGCCGGGCGATCCTCGGACTCGGACTGCGGGGCGGCCTCGGCCGGCGCCTTCTCGGCGGTCTTCGCCTTCTGGGCGGGGGCCTGTGTTGCTGCGGCCTTGGCTGGCTTGTCGCGGTCGGCGACGGAGCCGCCACGCTGGTGGTTCGAGATGGCGGTGACGAGATCACCCTTGCGCATCCGCGATCCGCCGGTGATCCCCAGTTGTGACGCCAGTGCCTGGAGCTGGGCGAGCTTGAGCCCGGCCAGTCCTGCGCTCTGTGGTGCCGTCGACGTTTCTTCCACGCCTGCGGTCAGGCTGGTGGTATCGGTCACGAAGGTTCCTTCCCCCTCGTCGGGCGGATCATATCGGAACGATCCGCTGGGTTGTCTTCCGGTACTCCGCTTCAGATGCGGGCCGGCTGCCGGGCATATCGGCAAACGCCGATGCTGCCCTGAAGCATTCATCCTGTGTGGTGGCCGCCGGTTCCCCGGCAATCGGGGCACGGCCAGCATGAAAGCCGCACGCGGTCTGCTTCGGGTCGACACAGGGGAACCAAATAAGTGGAGTTCGCGAAGTGCACGATCCGTGCGTTCCCCGATCCCGATGGTGACCAAACGTCTCCGTCGCGAATACCGGGGGTATTACCGCTAGTGCGACTCCACTCTAACACCCGTGAGGTCTATCCCGGGCATCAGGACACGCCACGTCACCGCGGCGGCCCTCGATCCGGGATCCCGGGTGACGGTCGGCGCGGCGGCGATGAGTTCGGCGACGGCATCGGCTTCCCGGGCCGAGACGGCCAGGATGAGCACCGTGGGCCCGGCGCCGGAAACCACTGCCGCATGCCCCGCGGACCGCAGCCGGGAGATCAGTTCGGCCGAGGCGGGCATCGCCGGGGCCCGCTGGTCCTGGTGGAGCCGGTCCTCGGTGGCCGCCAGCAGCAGCTCCGGGTGCCCGGCCAGGGCATGGACCAGCAGACCCACATGGGCTCCATTGGCCGCGGCCACCGCGTGCGGCACGGTGTCCGGCAGCAGCGAGCGGGCCGTCCGGGTGGAGAGTTCGGTATCGGGGATCGCCACCACCGGCACGATCGACGGGTCCAGCTCCAGTGCCGTGCTGCGGGCCCCGTGTTCGTCCTGCAGCGACAGCGTCAGGGCCCCCTCGACGGCCGGGGCGACGTTATCGGGGTGGCCCTCCAACCGGGCTGCGGCCGCGAACAGTGGTTCGCGGCCGGTCACCTCGCGGCGCAGGGCCTCGGGCAGCAGGGCGTCGGCGGCAGCCAGCCCCGAGACGATCGCCGCCGCCGAGGAACCCAGCCCCCGTCCGTGCGGGATCACATTATGGGCGTGCAGCCGCAGTCCGGCAGGTCCGGCCCCGGCGTCGGCCCACCGGGCAAGGATGGTGCGGGCGACCAGATGGTGGGCATCGGTGGGCAGGCAGCCGGCACCCTCCCCCTCGACCTCGACCTTGACCCCGGTTTCCGCCGTCGTGGTCACCGTCAACGTGTCGCGCAGACCCAATGCCAGCCCGAGGCAGTCATAGCCGGGACCCAGGTTGGCGGTGGTCCCGGGCACCGACACCGTCACCCGTTGGCCGGGGGCCACGACCGGGCCGTGGACCCTGGCCTGGGGGACGGGGATGCCCGCGGGATTCGTGCGGCCCATGCTTCAGGCCAGGCCGAGGGCGTCGGCCACTGCCACGACGTCGAAGTCCACCTTGGTGGGGGCGACGTCGGATCCGTCCGCGTTGCGCAAGGCCCATTGCGGGTCCTTGAGCCCGTGGCCGGTGACCGTGATGACGATCTTCCTACCGGCCGGGACGTCCCCGGCGGCATGGTACTTGAGCAGTCCGGCGACCCCCGCAGCGGATGCCGGTTCCACGAACACCCCTTCCTTGGCCGAAAGCCAGCGGTGGGCCTCGAGGATCTCCTCGTCGCTGACGGCGTCGATCATGCCGCCGGATTCATCACGGGCGGCTTCGGCCTGGGCCCAGGAGGCAGGGTTGCCGATCCGGATGGCGGTGGCGATCGTATCGGGTTCGGTGATCGGGTGGCCGGCGACGATCGGTGCCGAGCCGGCGGCCTGGAACCCCCACATGATCGGGCGTTTGGTGGCCACGGGGGCCAGCTGGCCGGCACTGGCGGATTCGTAGGGCTCGGAATACTCCTGGTAGCCCTTCCAGTAGGCGGTGATGTTCCCCGCATTGCCCACCGGCAACAGGTGGTAGTCCGGGGCGTCCCCCAGGAAATCCACGATCTCGAAGGCCCCGGTCTTCTGGCCTTCGATCCGGGCCGGGTTCACCGAGTTCACCAGGAAGACCGGGTAGTTCTCGCTCAGCTTCCGGGCCACCTCCAGGCAGTTGTCGAAGTTGCCGTTGACCTGCAGCAGTTCGGCACCGTGGGCGATGGCCTGGGAGAGCTTGCCCATGGCGATCTTGCCGTCGGGGACCAGCACGGCGCATTTGATGCCCGCCTGGGTGGCGTAGGCGGCGGCCGAGGCCGAGGTGTTGCCGGTGGAGGCGCAGACGACGGCCTCGGCGCCGGAGGCGATCGCCGCGGTGATGGCCATGGTCATGCCTCGGTCCTTGAAGGAGCCGGTGGGGTTCATCCCCTCGACCTTCAGGTACACCTCGGATCCGGTGAGTTCGGACAACGCCGGGGCGAAGACCAGCGGGGTGCCCCCCTCCCCCAGGGTGATGACCCGGGTGGAATCGTCCACGGGCAGTCGGGATGCGTATTCGCGGATGACTCCGCGCCACTGGTGGGCCACTTAGTTTCCTTCGACTCGGAGTACGGACGTCACGGCGGTGACGACGCTGAGTTCCTTGATGTCCGCCACGGTCGCGGCCAGGGCTGCTTCGCTGCCGCGGTGGGTGACGAAGCGCAGCGACGCCGAGCCGGGGGCATCCCCTTCGACGTCCTCGGGACTCTGGCGCATGGTTTCGATGGAGACCTTGTGGTCGGTGAAGATCTTCGCGATCTTGGCCAGGACGCCGGTCTTGTCGCTGACCTGCAGGCCGATGCTGTAGCTGGTGCGTACCGCTTCGATGGGCAGGGCCTTGATCTGGCCGACGGTGGCCTCGGTGCGTCCCGGACCGCCCAGGACGACGCGACGGGCCGCGGAGACGACATCACCGACGATGGCCGAGGCGGTGGGACGGCCGCCGGCCCCCTGGCCGTAGAACATCAGTTCCCCGGCATTGTCGGCCTCGACGAACACGGCATTGAAGGCCCCGTGCACCGCGGCCAGCGGGTGCACGCGCGGGATCAGCGTCGGGTGGACCCGGACGCCGACCCCTTCGGGGCCGCTGCCGTTGCCCAGGCGTTCGGCGATGGCCAGCAACTTGATGACCATTCCCTGTTCGCGGGCGGCGGCCACGTCCTCGGCGGTGACGGAGGTGATGCCTTCGCAGTCCACATCGTCCAGGTCGAAGGGCGCGTGGAAGGACAGAGTCGCCAGGATCGCCGCCTTCGAGGCGGCGTCGTGGCCTTCGATGTCCGCCGTCGGATCGGCTTCGGCGTAGCCGAGCTCCTTGGCCTTGGCCAGGGCGTCGTCGAAGGCCGCGCCGGAGGTGTCCATGGCGTCGAGGATGTAGTTGGTGGTGCCGTTGACGATGCCCATGACCTTGGTGATCCGGTCACCCGCCAAGGAATCGCGGATGGGCCGCAGGATCGGGATGGCCCCGGCCACGGCTGCCTCGTAGGAGAGTTGGACTCCGGCCTCGTTGGCCCGGGCCGAGAGCCCCGGCAGGTCCTTGGCCAGCAGCGCCTTGTTCCCGGTGACCACCGTGGCTCCGGCATCGATGGCCCGGCGGATCAGGGAGGCGGCCGGTTCCAGGCCGCCCATGAGCTCGATGACGATATCCGCGGAGTCCACCAGTGCCTCGGCATCGGTGGTGAACAGTCCGGCGGGCAGTTCCACATCGCGCGGTGCCCCGGTGTTGCGCACGGCGATGCCTGCCAGTTCCAGTCCCGCCCCGGTGCGCTCGGAGAGGACTTCGGCGTCGTCCAGCAGGATCCTGGCGACCTGCGCACCGACATTGCCGCAGCCGAGGAGGGCCACCTTGAGTTTCTTCACGTGTTACCTACGCTCCCATGTCACGGGCCAACAAATCGTCTTCGGTTTCCCTGCGGATGATGACGCGGGCGGCACCATCGCGGATGGCGATCACCGCGGGCCGGCCCAGATAGTTGTAGTTGCTGGCCAAAGCCCAGCAATACGCACCGGTTCCGGGGACCGCGAGGAGGTCGCCCGCCGCGACGTCGTCCGGCAGGTAAACATCCCGGACGACTATGTCACCACTTTCACAGTGTTTTCCAACCACCCGGGACATAATCGGTTCGGCCTCCGTCACACGCGAGGCGAGCACGGCACTGTAGTCCGCTTCGTAGAGCACCGGCCGGGCGTTGTCGCTCATCCCGCCGTCCACCGAAACATAGCGACGCGGCAGCGTACCGGCCCCGTCGTCGACCTGGACGGTCTTGCGGACCCCGGTCTCGTAGAGGGTGAAGGTGCTCGGGCCGGCAATGGCCCGTCCGGGTTCGATGGAGATCCGCGGGACCGCCAACCCCAGGGCGGCGGCTTCCTCGGCCACGACGGCGGCCATCGCCCGGGCCAGCTCGGCCGGATCACGGGGGGTGTCGGCCTCGGTGTAGGCGATGCCGTATCCGCCGCCCAGATCCAGTTCGGGCAGCTCCACCCCGTGCCGGTCCCGGATCGCGCCCAGGAAGCCGAGCATGGTGCGGGCGGCGATCTCAAAACCTTCGGCCTCGAAGATCTGCGAGCCGATATGGGCGTGGATGCCCAGCAGATTCACCTCCGGCGCCTCCAGGGCCACCGCCACGGCCGCCGCCGCCGGCGAACTGCCGGTCGCGTCGGGGACCAGGGACAGACCGAACTTCTGGTCCTCGTGGGCGGTGGCAATGAACTCGTGGGTGCTCGCATGGACCCCCGGGGTCAACCGGAGCATCACGTTGGCGGTGGCGCCCTTGCGGCCGGCGAGGGTGATGATGCGGTCGAGCTCATCCAGGCTGTCCACCACGATCCGGCCCAGCCCCAGGTCCAGGGCGGTGTCGATCTCGGTCGCCGATTTGTTGTTCCCGTGCAGCGACAGGTTCGCCGCCGGGACCCCGGCGCGTCGGGCCACCGCCAGTTCCCCGCCCGAGCAGGTGTCCAGACGCAGTCCCTCCTCGGTGATCCAGCGGGCCACCTCGATGCTCAGGAACGCCTTGCCGGCATAGTAGACGTCGACCCCGCCGCAGAGTTCGGCGAAGGCCGCGTCGAAGGCCTCACGGAAGCCGGCGGCCCGGGCCCGGAAGTCATCCTCGTCCAGCACGAACAAGGCGGTGCCGTATCGGCGGGCCAGCTCCGTCACGCGCAGTCCCTGAACCGCCAGTTCGCCGTCATCGGTGCGGGCCACTCCGGAGGCCCATTGGACGCGGTGCAGTGCGTTGATGTCAGTGGGGTAGCTCAACCAGTCGGGAGCCAGATTCGAGGCCGCCACGGCTACATCCTCTCCGGGGCCGAAACGCCCAACAGGTCCAGGCCGTTGGCCAGCACCTGGGTGGTGGCGTCGTTGAGCCACAGCCGGGTGCGGTTGACGTCCTCGACCGGTCCGTCGGCCAACGGGGTGATCCGGGCCGCCGCATACCAGCGGTGGTAGGCCCCGGCCAGGGATTCGAGGTAGCGGGCCACACGGTGCGGCTCCCGGTGTTCCGCGGCACCGACCAGGTGGTGCGGGAACTGCGCCAGCACGGCCAGCAGGTCGTTTTCGGTCTCGTGGGTCAGCAGCGCGGCGTTGAAGGCGCTGCGGTCCACCCCGGCGGCCGCGGCGTTGCGCGAGGCCGCCCGGGACCTGGCATGGGCGTATTGGACGTAGAACACCGGGTTGTCGTTGGACTTCTGCTGCAGCAGATCCAGGTCGATGTCGATGTTCGAGTCCGAGGAATAGCGGGTCAGCGCGTAGCGGGCCGCGTCCACCCCCACCGTGTCCACCAGGTCCTCGAGGGTGACCACGGTGCCGGCCCGTTTGGACATGCGCACGGGTTTGCCCTCGCGCATCAGGTTGACCATCTGGCCGATCATGACCTCGACGCAGTCCGGGTCGTGGCCCAGGGCCGCCGCGGCGGCCTTCAACCGGGCGACGTAGCCGTGGTGGTCGGCGCCGAGCATGTACACGTTCAGGTCGAAGCCCCGTGCCCGCTTGTCCTGGATATAGGCGATGTCCCCGGCGATGTAGGCGGCCTGGCCATCGGACTTGATGACGACCCGGTCCTTGTCGTCCCCGTGTTCGGTCGAGCGCAACCACCAGGCCCCGTCGGCGAAGTACAGGCTTCCGGAGGTCTTCAGCTGTTCCAGCAGCTTCTCGACCGAGCCATCGCGGTGCAGGGAATCCTCGTGGAAGAAGACATCGAAGTCGACGCCGAAGTCGTGAAGGGAGGACTTGATCTCCCCGAACATCATGTCCACGCCGATCGCCCGGAAGCGTTCCTGCGGATCGGCAGCCTGCAGGATCTCCGGCTCGATGGCGAGCACACGCGCGGTGATGTCATCGATGTACTGCCCCGCGTAGCCGTCCTCGGGGGTTGCTTCACCGCGGGCGTTGGCCAGCAGGGACCGGGCAAAGCGGTCGATCTGGGCGCCATGGTCGTTGAAGTAGTACTCACGGGTCACTTCGGCGCCCTGGTTCTGGAAGATTCGGGCCAGCGAGTCCCCGACCGCGGCCCACCGGGTCCCCCCGAGGTGGATCGGTCCCGTCGGGTTCGCCGACACGAATTCAAGGTTGATCCGTTGGCCCGCCAGGCTCGACCCGGCCCCGTACGCGGCCCCTGCCTCGACGATGGATTTGGCCAGCTCACCGGCGGCGGCCGCGTCGAGGGTGATGTTCAGAAATCCCGGTCCGGCGATGTCGACGGAGGCGACCCCGGGGATCGAGACCAGGCGTTCGCGCAGGGCGGCGGCGAATTCGCGCGGGTTCATGCCGGCCTTCTTGCCCAGCTGCAGGGCGATGTTGGTGGCCCAGTCCCCGTGCTCACGGCTCTTGGGTCGTTCCACCCGCACTTCTTCGGGCACGTCGACGGTGAATTCACCGGCAGCGACGGCTTCGCGCAGGCAGGCGGAAATGGCGAGGGAGAGTTCTTCAGGAGTCACCCCCCAAGGATAACGGCCCGGCAGGCCCGCTTCCGACTCGATGACCCCACTGCGCCCGGAGCGCTGCTGCTGGTAGATTCACCCACCAACAGGTCAGCGACGACCAGGGGAACGAAATGGGACGAACCACAAGGCGGATGCCGCGGCCCACCATGGCCTTCATGGTGGTCTTCCTCGGGGCCCTGCTGGTGGTCTTCGGGGCCTCGGCCCTGCCCACCCTGAGCCACGACAGCCCCCCGGGGATCCCCCAGCAGAACGGGGCGCTGAAGGGGGACGCACCCCCGAGCGCGGAACCGGAACTCGAGGGTCCCATCGAAGGGACCGTCGCCCCGCAGAACCGCCCGGACGAGCAGACCATCTCCACGATCGGCCAGACCATCGCCGCCACCCTGTTCGCCGCGACCCTCCTGCTCCTGGTCGTCCTGGTGCTCTCGCTGCGCCGCAAGGACCGGGCCGACGTGGACCCCGAAACCGCCCCCGCCGACCTCATCGCCCGCGAGGCCGCCTTGCGGGCCGAAGTGGCCCAGAGCCTCACCCACGCAGGGGCCTCGCTCGACGGGGCCACCGCGGGTCAGATCCATTCGCGCCTCATTGCCTCCTGGGTCGAGCTCGAACAGCTGGCTGCTTCGGCCGGGCAGGAACGCCGGGGATCCCAGACCCCCACCGAACACGCCGGGGCCATGTTGGCGGCTTTCGGGGTCTCCCGCGCCCCCTTGGCCCGGCTATTGGCCCTGTATGAGCGGGCCAGATACGACGCCGGTACCCCTGGTTGGGAACCCGACCTCGCCCAGGGCCGCCGCGCCGGCGCCGATTTCACCGTGCTGGCCGAGGAAGTCGCCGCGGCCGGGAAACGCCGACCATCCCGACCCGCCAGCGTGGACGCATGAAGCGGCCGGCTGCGGGCCAGCGCGGAAGGACGGTGTGGATCGGCCCGCTCTCCTTCGGCGTCATCGCTCTGGGCTTCTGCCTCTACACCCGCATCGATGCCGGCCATACCGCGGTGTTCACCGCGCTGGGTGTCTGTGTGGGCTATCTGTTCACCATCCTTCCGCTGCTGACGTTCTCCACCCGGATCCCGCTGGATCCCGGACGCCCGGCCAACGGCAACCAGGGCTTCCGTGCCCTGTCCTTCGCCCTGCTTTCCAAACGCCTCAGCAGGCATTCCCCGGCGGCCCGGGGCCTGGAGCACGCGGTGGGGACGGCGGTCCGGTTCGCCGGGGACCCCGAAGCCGTGGGCCCTGCCACCGTCGTGGCGCACCGTGAACTGCAGGCCGGCCGCGACCTCACGTCCCGGCAGGCCACCGCCGCCGCCCACGAAGTCGACCTCTGGTTCTCCCAGGCCCCCCCACTGTCCGCCCTCACGACGAAAGGCCGCTCATGAGCGATCCCGCATCAGGCCCCCAGCAGTTCGATGGCCCCGCCGCCGAAGAAACCACCGCGCGCATCGCCGCCGCGGGCACCGCGGTCCTGGAAGGGGTCGGGCGAGCGGTGATCGGCACCCGCGCCCCGTTGCGACTGGCCCTGGCCGCCGTCCTGGCCGGAGGCCACGTCCTGTTCGAGGACATGCCCGGACTGGGCAAGACGCTGGTGGCCCGGTCCCTGGCCCAGACACTCGGGCTGGGTTTCCGCAGGTTGCAGTGCACTCCCGACCTGCTGCCCTCGGACGTCACCGGCTCCTCGATCTTCGATCCCGTCGAGCGCAGTTTCGACTTCCAGCCCGGTCCCGTCTTCACCGGCCTGCTGCTGGCCGACGAGATCAACCGCACCTCCCCCAAGACCCAATCCGCCCTGCTGGAGGCCATGGCCGAGGGGCAGGTCTCCATCGAAGGCTCCACCCACCGTCTGCCCGTGCCCTTCCATGTCTTCGCCACGTCCAACCCGGTGGAATTCGAAGGCACCTATCCGCTGCCCGAGGCCCAGCTGGACCGCTTCCTGGTCCGGTTGGCCCTGGGGTATCCCACGGCGGGAGCCGAAGCCGACATCGTGGCGAAGCGGTTGGAACGTGGCCTGGTGGAACCGGTCCTGGAGGCGGTGCTCGACCCTCTTGCCCTGCGCACCCTGCAGGAGGACCTGGCCCGGGTTCCTGTCTCGGCGGATATCGTGGCCTACGCGGTGCGTCTGACCGCGGCCAGCCGAGGGTTGGACGAGGTCCAGGTCGGTGCCTCGCCGCGTGGCTCCCAGGCCCTGGTGCTGATGGCTCGGGCCATGGCGGCACTGGACGGGCGGGCCTATGTGGTTCCCGAGGACCTCAAGGAGGTGGCCGTCCCGGTCCTGGCCCACCGGCTGGTGCTTTCCCCGGCGGCCTGGGCCCGGGGAGCGGATCCCGTGGGGCTCATCGACGAAATCACCGGGTCCGTCGAGGTCCCGGCCACCGCACCGTGAGCCCCGGCTCCGGCTCCCAGCCGACGACGACCGAACCCCCCGTATCCCGGTTGGTGGACGCCCGCCGGCAACCTGCGGTGGCGGGTCCTGCCGCCAGATCCCCGCAATGGGGGGTGGCCGTACTACTGGCCCTGCTCTTCGGCGTCGGGGCCGCCATCGCCCGCCGCCCCGATGTCGCGGTCCTGGGGGCCCTCTTCGCCCTGATCGCCGTGTCGACCCCGCGCCGGTTCGGCAACCGGCATGTCCCGACGCTGGAGTTCGATCGGTCCGTCCACGCCCAGGTCACTGGCGGGACCCGACGGCGGATCCTGTTCCGCGACGCGGGCCCCGACCCCCGGACCGTCCCCGCCCTGATGGTGGTGCGGGCGGTGGCCCCGGGAGGAAGGGAATCGGCGCTGATCGCCACGACGGCGGAAACACCCGGCTTGGGGATCCGGGTCCCCCGGGGCGGACGACGTGATCTGTTGGCCTACCGGGTGTCCGCCTTCAGCCCCGATCTGGGCATCTGTCGCCACGAGTCGCAGACCGGCAAACTCACCGCCATGCTCCAGCCCTCCCCCGATCCGGTGCGGCGCCTGCCCACCCCCTCGGCGCTGCGGGCCCATGCAGGGAGCCACCACGCCAGGCTCCGTGGTGGGGGAACCGAATTACGGGACGTGGGGCCGCTCAGGCCCGGAGATGACCGCCGGCATATCGACTGGCGGGCCACGGCCCGCAACACGGAGGCCTCGGGCATGCCGCTGGTCCGCCGCTATCTGGCACCGGCCGATGCCGGGGTCACCCTGGCCATCGATGCCCGCGTTGATTTCCCGGCCCGGGTCGCCGCCTGGATCGACCCTTCGTTGGATGCCCTGCGCATGGTCACCAGCCTCCAGCTCACGCGCAGCGCCGCCGGTTCCCTGGCTGCGGCCTATCTGGCTCGCGGTGATCGGGTCGGGATGCTGGACGCCGTCGGATTCTCCTCCCCGGTCCGTCCCGCCGGTGGACACCGCCAGCTGGAACTGCTGCGTCGGCGATTCGCGGCGCTGGCGGTCTCCTCCAGCAGCATCCTCCCCAGCCGGCTCCCGACACCGGCGCCCGGGACACTGGTCTATTTCTTCTCCCCGCTGCTGGACCACGACGTCGCTTCCATCCCGGCACGCTGGGCCCGGGCCGGACACGTCGTCGCCGTGGTCGACACCCTGCCCGACCCCGATGCCACCGATCTCCCGTTTTCCGAAGCACAGGCCCTGACCCTGCTCATGGCCACCCGTGGCGCGGTGCGGGCCGAGCTGGCCGCCGAAGGCATCGAGGTGCTCCCGGCGACGGTCCTGCGTGAATCCGTGGAACGCTGGGGATTGGCCCGGTCACGCGCCAACTCCCTGCCCGGCGGTGGCCGATGAACGCGTTGTTGCGCCGGCCCCGCCCCGAGCGCCGGCCCGCGTCACTGGAACCGTTGGCCCTGGGGACGTACCCGGCCTCGCTGCTGGCCCTCATTGCGGCCGGACTGCTCCTGGCCGGCTGCCTGCCCGCCGCGGTGCTCAATGCCCAGGGGCGGGACCCGGTGTCACTGGGCTCCGGGGTGGCCGTCGCGGTGGCCGTCGCGGCGTTGATCCTGCGCTGGCCCCAGCACGTCACGGCCCTGATCGCCTTGCTGCTGTTGGGGGCCGCCTATCTGCAGGTCAGCACGGTGGGTTGGTGGACGTTGCCGTTGTATGTGCTGGCCGCCCATGGCATCTACGTGCTGCTGGCCCTGTCCGCACTGGCTCCCCGCTCGGCCCGCTTCACCCGGCAGGCGCTCCTCGAAGCAGCTCGGGCCGCGGCGGCGCCGCAGCTGGCCGCCCAACTACTCAGCCTCGTCGTACTCCTGCTCTCCTGGTGGGCCGCCCCGGCCGCCGGAACCCTGGGAGCCGTCGCCGGCATCGTCTCGGCCGGGATCCTGATGGCCGGCGCCTGGACGGCGTCGCGGGTGGCCCGGCGCCCGGAGAATCCTAACTAGGCCCTCCGGACGCTCCGGGTTGCACGGGGGGCTCCGGTTCCTGCTAAGCTCTTTGAGGTTCCCCGCCGCGCAGCAATCTGCGGCACGCCCTCGTAGCTCAGGGGATAGAGCGTCTGCCTCCGGAGCAGAAGGTCGAAGGTTCGAATCCTTTCGAGGGCACATTCATCTGGGCACCCAAGATCAGGTCCCCGGCTTCGGCCGGGGACCTTTTTCGTGTCGGAACTTTGCGCCATGCTCCGGGGACGTGTTTCGCCCCGTTGTCATCCATCGGATAGGTTAATCCAAGCGGCACGGATTCCGTTGCCCATCGATCTGGGGGCCGATCACGATTTCAAGGCTTCTTCCCATCACTTGCACCCATCCGACGGAGGAGCACATGTCCAGGAAACCGCTTTATCTCACCCTCCCGCTGGCCGCCGCCCTGGCCCTGTCCGGCTGCTCCGCTTCGGGCTCCGCCTCGGAGGACTCCCCCGCGGCCGCCTCGCCCTCGTCCAGTGCCGCCGAGGCCTCGTCGTCCGCCCGCACCGTCGACGCAGGATCCTCCACGGCACCGGCCTCGCCGGAGGCCAGCTCCAGGGCCGGGAACAATGCAGCCCTTTCCGATGCCCAACTCAAGAAGGCGGTGACCGCCTACTTCGACGGGAAGACCGGCGTGCAGATCATGTCGGGCGAAACGCTGCGCGCCCAGGCCGGGGCGGCCGGAGCCATGGTTGAGGGGATGAAGATCTCTCCCGAGAAGTGCAACTCCGCCCAGGGAATCGACATCGAAGAGGAATTGAAGAAGAACAACATCGCGGTCGGCACCTACCCCAATCCCGACAACCCGATGCAGACCTTCACCCTCACCGTCATGTCCGCCGGTGACCCGGCTCAGACCCAAGCCA
The DNA here is from genome assembly GCF_052377515.1 of Arthrobacter sp. AOP36-C1-22. Taxonomy (NCBI): domain Bacteria; kingdom Bacillati; phylum Actinomycetota; class Actinomycetes; order Micrococcales; family Micrococcaceae; genus Arthrobacter; species Arthrobacter sp. AOP36-C1-22. The sequence continues at coordinate 189,782 of NZ_JBQSWW010000002.1, forward strand.
AGTTCGACGAGGGGGTCGACGCGCTGGATGACTGCAAGAACATGGACGTCGAGGTCATGGGCATCAAGACCACGATGAAGATGCAGGAGGCCACGGTGAAGACGGACGCCCCGTCGGCCCTGGCCCTCCAGACCGTCACCACCGTCCAGGACACCAAGATCCCCGGAACCAATGTCTCGTTGCTCGACGACGGGATCCAGGTACAGCTCCAGATCCAGGGCGAGGAGTCCGATCAGGAGTCCCTGCAGCACATCGCCGATGAGGCCCAGCGGGTCCTCGACACCCTGAAATCGGCCTGATCAACGCCGCAGGACGACGCCGTCCGCTCCCCTGATGCTGCGGGCCTCGGAACGATTCCGTGGCCCGCTGCCAGGCCTCCGCCAGCCGGGGTCGCGCGGCCTATTTCTTCTTCGCTTTCCCCTTGCTCCTGCCCTCCGGGTTCGGGACGACGACGAAGGGGCATTTGGAATGGGCGACGCAGTGCTGGCTCACGGACCCCAGCAGCATCCCGGCGAAGGCACCGTGCCCCCGCGTGCCCAGGACCAGCAGCTGCGCCGATCCCGAGGCCGCGACGAGCACTTCCGCCGGGGGCCCGTGTTCGATCCGCTGGATCACCCCGGCGTCACCGCCGACGGTCTCCTGCACGGTTTCATCCAGCATCTTCCGCGCATTCTCCTTGACCTCCGCGCGGCTTTCGGCATACGGGGGCATGTAGCCGAAGGAATAGGGGACGGACCAGACCGCGACCGCCTCGACGGGGGCTTCGTAGCGCCGACCGTATTCGACCGCCCATTCCAAGGCGATCCTGGAGTCCTCGGATCCGTCGACCCCCACCACCACTGGATTCGTTGCCATGCGTTGCTCACCTCTTCCGGTACGCCGCGAAGCGCACCTTTGACGAACAAGCCCGCACCGGACTGCCTTGTCGGCGGCGCCCAATTCAGGTCGCCACGCGAGCGGGTCGGTGACCCCAAAGCGGAGCAGGCCAGGGAGTCCGGGGCCCGCCAACCTGGCCGGACGACACCGTCCACCCGTGCTCACCGTAGCAGGACGGACTCCGGGGCCGGGAAGCCCCGCAGGCCTTTAGGCGGCGGCGATCGCCACGAGTTCCGCGATCGGGCCGGCCAAACGCTGCGGCCCCATCCACACGGCGGTCAGGGGGCGCTTGGGCGTCTCTCCTTCGAGGGGAACCCGCAGCAGCGAGCCGGAAGCCAACTGCTCACGGAGCGCGAGTTCGCTGAGTGCCGCCGGCCCCGCACCGGAGGCCACGGCCAGGCGCACGGCGGCATTGCTGTGCAGCACCTGCGCCGGCTCCGCTGCCGCCCGACCGGCCAGGAGCTGCTCCAGCGCCTCCCTGGTCCCCGAACCGCGCTCACGCACCACCAGCGGCGTCCGGGCCAGCTCCTGCAATCCCAGGACGCCGTGCCGCTCCGCCCACGGATGCTCGGGACCCACCACGACGGCCAACTCGTCCTCCTGGACCACCGCGGCACTGATCCCCACCGGCAGATGAGGGGTCTCCACGAACCCCAGTTGCAGCGTCCCGCCTTGGACCTTGGAGATCACCTGGGCCGAATTCAGGACCTGGAGCTGTACTCGTACCTCGGGCAGCTGACGGCGCAATTCGGCCAACCAGGCCGGCAACAGGTTCTCCGCCACGGTCTGGCTGGCCCCGACCCGCAATTCGACCGGTCCGGCGGCCTTCCGGGCCCCCAGCACGCCCATGAAATGCCGGGACTGCTCCAGCAGCGTCCGGGAGGCTTCGGCCAATTCCACCCCACGGGCGGTGGGAACCGAGCCCCGGGGACCGCGCTGCAGCAGCGGGGCCCCGGCCGTGGCCTCGAGCCGGGAGACCAACCGGCTGGCATTGGACTGCGCCATGCCCATGCTGCGCGCCCCGGCACCGACGCTGCCTTCATCCACCACGGCGACCAGGAGTTCGAGTGCATGCAGATCCGGCCAGTTCAAACCCATGCGCCCATGATATGACCCCATGCCGAACCGATGGCTACCGCCGGTGGGCGCGGCGTGAAAACCTCAGTTCATGAGCACCGATACCGATACACGTCCAGGCGTCGCGACCCGCGGCAGCCATCTCCTGCAACACTTCGCCCCCGGCCTGCTGGTGTGCGCGGTCGCCACCGCCCTGTCCATGACGCTGAGCCACTTGTTGCCGGGGGTTAGCGCCCTGATCATCGCCATCGTGCTGGGTATCGCGACCACGAACCTGCTGCGGCTGCCCGAGCGCACCGCCCCGGGCATCAACTTCGCCGCGAAGAAGCTCCTGCGGTTGGGCATCGTCTTCCTGGGCCTGCAGCTGGTCATCGGCGACATCGTCTCCTTGGGCGCACCGATGCTGGTGGTCATCGGCGACATCGTCGCCGGCGGGATCTTCGGCACCCTGCTGATGGGCCGGCTGATGAAGATGCGTCCGGGGCAGGTGCTGCTGATCGCCTGCGGCTTCTCCATCTGCGGCGCCGCAGCCGTCGCCGGGGTCGAAGGGGTCGCGGACTCCGAGGAAGAGGATGTCGTGACCGCCGTCGCCCTGGTGGTCATCTTCGGCACGCTGATGATCCCGCTGGTCCCCCTGCTCGGGCAGATCCTCGGGCTCAGCCCGGAAATCAACGGACTCTGGGCCGGCGGTTCCATCCACGAGATCGCCCAGGTCGTCGCCGCCGGCGGCATCATCGGCGGTGGTGCGCTCGCCGTGGCCGTCATCGTCAAGCTCGCCCGGGTCCTGCTGCTGGCCCCCGTCGTCGCCGTGTTGAGCATCCGCCAGCGCCGCAACGGCAATATCGCTGCTGCCGACGGCAAGCGCCCGCCCATCGTCCCGCTGTTCATCATCGGCTTCCTGGCCATGATCGCGTTGCGCTCCACCGTCGACCTGCCCGGCGGGGTGCTCGAAGCCGGCAAGTTCGCCCAGACCGCTTTGCTGTCCGCGGCGATGTTCGGTCTCGGCTGCGGGGTGAAGGTCCGCAACCTGGTGCAGGTGGGCATCCGCCCCTTCATCCTGGCGGCGGCGTCGACCGTCCTGGTCTCCTGCATCGCCCTCGGCGGGATCATGCTCGTCCACCTCGGCAGCTGAGTCCGCCGAACCCTCCCGCGGTGTCCGTTGGCCTGACCAACGGACACCGCGGGATCAGTGATTCGGCCAGGGTCTACTTCTCGTAGACCTCCGCGGCCTCATCGAGCATTTCTTGTGGAATCTCCACTCCAGCCTTCTCCGCCGCGGCCGTGTTCACGTACAGATCAACGTCCTCGAGGGTCTCCACGGGCATTTCGGCCGGGTCATCGCCGTCCTGGAGGATCCTCACGGCCATCTCGGCGGTCTGCACACCGAGCTTCTCGTAGTCGATGCCGTAGGCGACGGTGGCTCCTCGCTTGACCGAAGCACCATCGGCAGTGACCACGGGGACCTTCTTGGACTGGGCTGCTTGCAGCAAGCCCTCCAACGCCGAAACCACGGCATTGTCGTTGGGCACATAAAACGCATCGACATCGAGCGAAGCGGCGGCCTGTTGGACCTCGGAAGAGGCGGAAATGGAGGATTCCTTCACCTTGAGGTCGAGTTCGGCAGCGGCCTCCTTCACCCATTCCACCTGGATCGTCGAGTTGACCTCACCGGAGGAATAGACGATCCCCACCGTTTCGGCTTCCGGGTCCAGCTTCTTGAGGAGTTCGAGTTGTTCCTTGATGGGGCCCCTGTTCGAGGTACCTGTGACGTTGGCGCCCGGGGCTTCGTTGCTCGACACAAGTTTGGCTTCCTCAGCATCGGTGACCGCTGAGAAGAGTATCGGAACATCATTGATGGCCTGGGCAGCAGCCTGCGCCGTGGGCGTCGCGACAGCCAGCACCAGGTCCAAATCGTCACCGGCGAACTGGTTCATGATCGCGGTATTGGTGGACTGGTCCCCTTGTGGGTTCTGGAAGTCGTAGCTGACCTTGTCCCCCGTATAGCCGGCGTCTTCCATGCCCTTCTTGAAGCCCTTGACGACGGCATCCAACGACGGATGCGATTGGATCTGGGACATGCCGATCTTCACGGGCTCAATCTCACCGTCGGCTCCCCCGGCGCCCTCATCACCTGTCGATCCGCAAGCGGTAGCGAGCAGGGCGGTGGCCATCAGACCTGCGGCGAGCTTGCCGGCGCGATGGATTCTCATACTGTGTTCCTCTCCCGGGTCACGAGTCGATGACTGGTCAACATCGGCCTGACGCCTCTCAGGGCCAGTCATCCGCTGCAGGTCATTCGACATCTTCTTGACTCTTTGGCGACTCAAGATCACCTGACCCTACCTGTGAACCAGCTCACAGCACCTATGTGACTTCTGCACTCATGGACGCCACCCCGCGTTCTGTCATCCACTGAAGACGAAGCATGCCCCAAGCCACCACCAGTGACGGAAGTGTCCGCGGGAAAGGCTGGCCCGGGTTGTTTGATGGCCGGCAACGACGCTAAGCTGAACGGCGTTCAAATGAACGTCGTTCAAGTTTGTGGGGCCGGGTCTCCGGCCCGAGAGGGAGCCCATGAAACCCCGTCGTCTCGAGGCCACCGATCTGGCCCGTATCGCCGTCTTCACCGCCATCGTCGCCGTGTTGGGCCTGCCGGGCGGACTCTCCGTCTTCGGCTCCGTCCCGATCACCGCCCAGACCCTGGGGGTGATGCTCGCCGGGGCCGTCCTGGGCCCCTGGCGCGGAGCCCTGTCAATGGTGGTCCTGCTCATCCTGGTGGCCATCGGGCTGCCATTGCTCTCGGGGGGCCGCGGCGGGCTGGGGGTCTTCGTGGGACCCTCCGCCGGGTACCTATTGGGTTGGGTCGTCGGGGCCTTCGTGATCGGGCTGATCGTCCATGGCGGGCCACGGCTGACCCGGTGGCGCACGATCCTCGGGGTGCTCGTGGGCGGCATCGTGGTCATCTATGCCTTCGGAATCCCCATCCAGTCGCTGGTCACCCGTCTGCCCCTGGGCCCGACGGCGCTGCAAAGTCTCGTCTTCCTGCCGGGAGACCTCCTGAAGGCGGCCATCGCCGCAGCCATCACCATGACCTTGGCCCGGGCCTACCCACGGGCCTTCCGCCGGCAGGAGGCCGGTAGCCAGATCCCCGTCACCGCCTCCGCCCAGGTTACTTCGGACGGCGAGCGCCCCGCCGAGAGCATCCGGTGACGTTCCGGCCGCCGATCGCCGCCATCGCCCCTGCAGCGGTGGTGCTTTTCGAGGTCTGGCGATGAATTCCATCTCGTTGGACCAGGTGGGCGTGCGCCTGGGCGAAACGACTGCGCTTGAAGGAATCTCGTTGAATTTGGGGGCCCGCAGGATCGCCATCATCGGGGAGAACGGTTCGGGTAAATCGACCCTCGCCCGGGTCATCGGTGGGCTGGTGGCCCCGTCCTCGGGGTCCCTGCGCGTCCACGGTGTGGACCCGGTGAGGCAGAAACGTGAGTTGCGGCGGCTGGTGGCCTTTGTCTTCAGCAACCCCGATGCCCAGATCATCATGCCTACCGTCGGTGAGGATGTGGCGTTTTCGCTGCGTTCCGAGAAGCTTTCCCAGCCGGAAGAAGATGCGCGGGTGAGCGGGGCACTCGCCGCATTTGGTCTATCCGAGTTGGCTGGACGTTCCGCCCATGAACTCTCCGGCGGCCAGAAACAGCTCCTGGCCCTGTGTGGGGCCTTCGTGCGACGCCCCGATCTGGTCATTGCCGATGAGCCCACGGCACTGCTGGATACCCGTAACTCCCGCACGGTGGCGGATCACTTGTTCCTCGGCGGTGACCACCAACTGGTGCTGGTCACCCATGATCCACGATTGGCCCTGCGCTGCGATACGGCCGTCCTGGTGGGCTCGGGCCGGATCCATGCCGTCGGGGATCCCGTCGAGGTGCTGGCCACCTATGAACGGTCCCTGGCATGCTGAGCCTCTACCGTCCGGGCCACGGCCTGCTGCACCGCCTGCCCACCGGACGCAAGGCCCTGTTGCTGATGCTGGTGGTGCTGGGATTGTCCTTCCTGCCGTCGACGTACTGGGCCGCCGGGCTGGCCTGGGTCGTGGCCGTACTCGGCTACCTCCTCGGAGGTCTGGGACTGTCCGAACTCTGGCGCCAACTGATCGCCGTGCGCTGGCTGATCGGCATCACGCTGCTCGCCCAGCTGATCTTCATGCCCCTTGAGGCAGCGGCCGCCAATTCCTCTCGCGTCGTCGCCGCCATCCTCCTGGCGGGGTTGCTGGTGCTGACCACCCGGCTGACCGACCTGTTGGCCGCCGTCGAACGGGGCCTGGCCCCGTTGGCCCGGCTGGGGATCGACCCCGAACGGATGGCCCTGCTGCTGGCAGTGACGATCACGACGGTCCCGGTATTGGCCCGTCTGGGCGCCGGGGTGCGCGAGGCCCAACGGGCCCGTGGCGCCCGCGGCGGCCTGGCCACCTTCGTGGTCCCGTTCCTGGTGGTCTCGCTCAAGCATGCCGATGAACTCGGCGAGGCGCTCTCGGCCCGGGGTGTGCAATGACCCGGCCCCGGGTTCTCGGCCACGTCATCGACGCACAAACCCGCTGCACGCACTACTCAACCGTCCTGGATGTGATCGCCATCCGGTTCTACTGCTGCGGGGAGTACTACCCGTGCCGCCTCTGCCATGACCAGGTCCCCGCCCAACACAAGGCACGGCGTTGGCCGGTCGCCGAACACGACGCGCGGGCCGTGATGTGTGGGGTGTGTGATCACCAACTGGGCATCATCGAGTACCTGGCCCGGGCCGACTGCCCCTGCTGCGGCGCACGGTTCAACCCGGGCTGCAAGCTCCACTCCGACCTCTACTTCGTTCCTGCGCCCTGAGTTTCCGCTGCCGGAGGGCCACTGCCCTCGAATTACCGGCCGGCGGATGGCATCATCGGGACATGGATCGCCCCTTCAGAATCATCTGCCTGCTGTTCCCCCGGGTCACCCAACTTGATCTCACGGGTCCCGTCCAGGTGTTCTCACTCGCTCCGGACGTCGCCATCGATCTGGTCTGGCGCGACATGGAACCAGTACCCACCGATTCGGGGTTCTCCATCCTGCCCACCAGGACCTTTGCCGACGCCCCGCCGGCGGATCTGTTGATGGTCCCGGGTGGGAACGGGGCCTTCGACCTGATGGACGACGAAGCGGCCCTGGCCTTCATCCGCGACCAGGCACGGTACGCCCGCTACGTGAGCAGCGTCTGCACGGGTGCCTTCGTCCTGGGGGCCGCCGGTCTCCTGGTCGGTAAACGAGCCACCACGCATTGGGCCTCCCGGCCGTTGCTTGAACTTTTCGGTGCCATCCCCCGGGAGGGACGGGTGGTCTGGGACGGAGCACTGGTCACCGGAGGAGGGGTGACCAGCGGCATCGACTTCGGGCTGGAGATCATCGCCACGCTATGGGACGAGGCAACAGCCAGACGGGCCCAACTGATGATCGAGTACGACCCCCATCCACCCTTCGATGCCGGGGCGCCCGGGCGGCCGGGCACGGATCCGGCGGTCGTCGACCAGATCATGGAAAGCAATCAGCGCATCCGGGGGCCGTTGGTCGACGCTGCGGCCGCGCGGCTTCGGGGGCACGACGCCGGCTGATCCCACCGGCCAGACTCCGGTCCCCTGCTCATCGGCCCCGACTCGACATCTGTTGGATCGCCCACCCGTTCCCGTCCGGGTCCGAGAGGAAGATCATTGCGACGTTATCGAGGGGATCTGCGGCCTCCTCTGGGTTCTCCGCCAGGACCTGCACTCCGCTGGTTTCGACCTGGCGTTCCGTGAGGATCCGGTGCGCTCGTTCGATATCGGAGACCACCAGTTGCAGACCCTTCACCGAGCCGGGCGGCATCTCGGGGACCACTCCACCGGTACCGAGCACAATCGAGCAGCCCGACCCCGGAGGCGTCAGTTGAATCACGCGCCGGCCTTCGCCCAGGTCGTAGTCGTGGTCCAGGTGGAACCCGAATTGGTCGCGGTAGAATGCCAAGGACCTGTCGAGGTCGGAAACCGGAAGCACCACCACCTCGAGGGTCCAGTCCATCTCGTTTTGGCTCTCCATGGCCAGAACCTACCAATGCGGTTGCCTCCTGCCAAGGGATGGCCCTCCCCTGTTCCGACGCTCGCAGGCGGAGCAACCGGAGCCGACGACCTCACCGGGAAGCGCCAGGGGGCCCGGAAACGGAGAGCTCCCCGGACCCCTGGAGCACCCGGCCGTCCTTGACGACTGCGGCAATATCGCCGAGGTGCCGCGGTTCGATGTCACCACTCCTCGTCTCCAGCAAGGTGAGGTCTGCAACCATTCCGGGTTCCACGGTCCCCAGACTCGTATCTCCGAATGCTGCGGCCGGTTCCGTGGTCAAGGAGGCAAGGATCTCCGGTGCGCCCAAGCCGCAGCGATGCAAAGCCTCGAACTCTCCGGCAGTGTCGTACTCGTCCATGTAGCCGACATCGGTGCCAAACAAGATTCGTCCTCCGGACTCCCAGAAAGTCCTCAAGGCCTGGTCAATGGGATCCGTGTAGGTCGGGGACTTCGTGACGGTGTGGGCGAACATGTGAAGGGTGGGGACCAGCCGCTTGCCCTGGGCGGCACAAGCCAGCAACAACGATTCGGTGCCCTCGGTTTCATCGGGGACGTGGGCGATGACGTCCACCCCGGCGTCCAGCGCCACCTTCAGCCCTTCCCGGTTGGAGGGGTGGGCAAACACCAGAACCCCTTGCTGATGTGCTTCCCCTACCGCGGCGTCCGCCACCTTGGATGTCATGGCCTTGATCCGGTCGGGTTCGACATAGGAACCGGTGAACAGCTTGATGACATGAGCTCCACGGCGAAGCCCCCGCCGGGCCGCTCGGCGAGCCCCGGCGGGGGTCCGTGGAGCCGGCAAGGCCCATCGCAAGAACCACGACACCGATTCCCTGGTATAGAACGGGACCCCGCGGGCAGGATGGATCGGTTCCGTCGCGGTATGAATGGTGGGACCGGTCAGTTCCCCTGCCTCGATACGAGCGATCAGCGGCAGCGTGTTTCGCGAATTGGACCCCAGATCGACCACGCTGGTGAATCCCCGGCTGACCAGCATGTCATCGAGTGCCCGTTGCAATGCCCCCGTCTCACTCCGTCTCGCTCGGGACCAGACGCCGTCGATGAAATGTACGTGGCAGTTCCAGAAACCCGCAGCAAGCACCCGCCCATCGGCGTCAAGAACCGGCCCCTCGACCGGCTCGGGATTCTCTGCTCTCGGCCGCACCGCATGGATCCGCCCGGAACGCTCCACGACGTCGCAGCCCTGGATCATAGCCGCCCCGGGATGCGCCCCCACCGTGACGTTCGTGATGAGCAGGTCAGCGCCCGCCGTGCCTCGTGCCATCCCAACCATCCCTCTCGTCCCCCTCGGACTTTCCGGACTCGTCATCGGTCAAGACAGCCCCGGGAACGCCAGGGGTCTTCGATCCGACGCCGCTCCCCCGACCTCGCCCACCCCACACGCTATAAGCCCTCCGGACTATTCCACATTCCAGCGCAGGCATGGGGCTTCCGCCCACGCATTCCCCCGACATTCCCGGTGGTTAGGGGGACGGGCCGCCGGATTGGAAGGTGTTGCCTGTGGCCCCTACGGTAAGGGGTCAATGGACGGCGCCGGGCAGTCATCCAAGACCCCCGCATGCGCAGGCCTCAGGTGAAAAGGAGAAGATCATGGGGATCAGGAAGAAACCGGTCTGGGTACTGGTGGTCGTTGCTGTGCTGTTGTTGGCATTGGGCGGTGTCGGAGGATTCCTGGCCCGTGGAAACAGTGCAACGCCAGACCCCACTGGCGAATCCTGGCGGCTCGATTATGCCTGCCCGATGGCCGAGCACCTCGAAAAGACGAAAGGCTCGGTTGAGGATTGGGAGGGGCCGGGTCTTGTGGATCCGGACCTTGATCGCGTCGCCGTCGTCGGGGCTGCCGTCGGCGGAATGACCGGAGGAGCCTCCACCGGGAACGAGGACCTGAAGCCCGTGGGTGCCAACCTCGTCAGGGGTATTTCCACGCTGCAACACGAGAAGATCGTGGAGGGACTCGACCAAGTGACGTCGTTATGCGCCAAGCGGTAATGATTTCTCGTGCCCGCGGCGAGGAGTCCCCTCGAACATGCGGGGAACTCGAGGGGCAGGGGCCGCGAACCTGACTGCCCCGGCGCACGGATACCCATCCCGGCTTACGTTCGAAAAGGTCGGGTTCCCGGGGCTCGACAGGCCCGCGAGCTGCTGGAAGAGTCGCGGGCGTGGAGATATTCAGTGCAACCGTCTGACTACCAGTCAGCGACCTGTCGGGCGCCGTGCAGTGGTATCAGCGGGTTTTCGAGCTCCAGGAGCCGGATCTTGAACCCGCGGATGGTGTCGTGGAGTTCAGGGTCGGACCTGTCCGGCTACAGCTTGGTGAGGAAACCACCACGCGCTCCGGGGCCGAGGTGGTGACACGCGTCGGCGTCGACAGCGCGGGCCGCGAACATGACCGGCTGGCATCATCGGGCGTGGACGTGGGGGTGCTGGAACACGCCGCGGTATCTCACCTCGGTGATCCCGGAGTCTCCCAGGGACGGTGTTTTCGACGCACCATCGGCCACCAACCCGGCCCGTTCGTAGAACCTGCGCCCCCGGTCATTGGCCTCGAGAACCCACAGGGTCACGCTGTCGTGCCCGGAGGCCCCCAGTTGATCGAGAGCGGTTGACCACAGCCGCCAGCCGATCCCCTGTCCTACATATTCGGGCAGCAGATAGATCGAGGTGACCTCCCCCGTGGTTGCCGAGGCGTCCACGTCACGGCTCGTCCCGGCATGGACCAGGCCCACGGCCTCGCTTCCCCAAAAGGCCAGATACGGTGCGGGGATGGCTTCATCGTCGAGCAGCCTCTGCCAGGCCAGCGCGCGCCGGTGAACGCTCAGCGAATCCAGATATCCATCCGGCAGCAGACCCCGGTAGGCCCACCGCCAGGCCCTGACATGCACCGTGGCCAACTGCTGGACGTCACCGGCCGAGACCGCCGGTCCGATCCTCAGGGTGGGCATCTGCCCAGCCTTGCACATCCCTCGGTCACCGCGTTCTCCCAGCACCCGTCGATGGGGCCCTGC
>NZ_JBQSWW010000003.1:0-171069 GCF_052377515.1 Arthrobacter sp. AOP36-C1-22
CCCCCCCCCCCCCCCCGCCGCGGTGCATCTAGTCGTTCTCGTTCTTGCCTTCGCCATCGAGGCGACGCAGGGTCTCCTCGGGGGTTTCCCCTGCGGTCGACTGGGCCTCATCGGTCGACAGCTCGGCATCGTTGCCGGGCTCCGCGACGGGGATGACCTTGGCGATGGCCTGGGCGTGGACCGTGGCGGTGGTTCCGGGGGAGATCTCCAGGATGACCTTGTTGTCATCGGTGTCGATCGCCGCGACCGTTCCGAACAGTCCGAAGTTGGTCATGACCTCGGATCCGACGGCCAGCTGCGACCGGAGCTCCTGTTGCTTCTTCTGTGCCTTCTTGCGTCCGCGGAACATCATGAAGATCAGGAAGGCGAAGGCCAGGATGAGGATCAGGGTCATCGGGTCGAAGCCCGACGGCTGGTCCGCCTGGGCAATTACGGTGGAGGTCAAGAGTTACTACCTGTTTCTGTTCCGGGGACTTCCGGAGGGCGTTTTCGACAACGCCCACGGAGGGCAAGTCACTATTGTATAGGTCCAGTCTGGACGTTGGGTGACCGCGGAGCCGATTCCCGCCCTCCGGCTCAGCTGCCGGCGGGGTTCCCGGAGGGGTCCTGGCGACCGAATTGACCGGCCGCGCCATCGTAGTGGACCGCATGGGCGGGCATGGCCAATCCGAGATGTTCCCAGGCGGCGGGCATGGCGATCCGCCCGCGTGGCGTCCGCCCGAGCAGGCCCTCACGGACCAGATACGGTTCGGCGACGGTTTCCACCGTCTCGGTCTCCTGTCCGACGGCGATGGCCAGGGTCGACAGGCCCACCGGTCCTCCGGCGAATTTGGTGCACAGGGCCTCGAGGACGTTGCGGTCCATCCGGTCCAGGCCCTTGGAGTCGACCTCATACATGTCCAGGGCCGCGGAGGCGGCCCGGGCATCGATCTGTTCGATCCCGTGGACCAGGGCCCAGTCCCGGACCCGGCGGAGCAGACGGTTGGAGATCCTGGGGGTACCGCGCGAACGCAGGGCGATCTCGGCGAAGGCCGCGGAGTTCACCGACATGTCCATGAGCATGGCCGAACGGCGCAGGACCAGCTCGAGTTCCTCGGTGGCATAGAACTCCAGGTGCCCGGTGAAGCCGAACCGGTCACGCAGCGGCCCGGGCAACAGACCGGCACGGGTCGTGGCCCCGACCAGGGTGAACGGCGGGATCTCCAGGGGGATGGCCGTGGCTCCGGCCCCCTTGCCCACGACGATGTCGACGCGGAAGTCCTCCATGGCCATGTAGAGCATCTCCTCGGCGGGACGGCTCATGCGATGGATCTCGTCCAGGAACAGGACTTCGCCTTCGGTCAGCGAGGAAAGAATGGCGGCCAGATCCCCGGCATGCTGGATCGCGGGGCCGGAACTGATGCGCAGCGGGGCGTTCATTTCGGCCGCGATGATCATCGCCAGGGTCGTCTTGCCCAGCCCCGGAGGGCCCGACAGCAGGACATGGTCCGCGGAGCGTTCGCGGATCCGTGAGGCTTCCAGGACCAGCGAGAGCTGCTGGCGGACCCGGGGTTGACCGACGAAGTCATGCAGGTTCTTCGGGCGCAGTGCCGACTCGAGCGCCCGCTCCTCCGGCTCCGAGGAGGAGGCGGTGATCTGCTGGTTCTCGGTCATGGTTCCAGCCTATCGTCCGCCGGCCGAGGCGCCACGGCCCAGGTCGCGCAGAACTGATTTGAGGATGTTGCCCACCTGGGCGGTGGCCACGAGTTCGGGCTCGGCCTTGGCGGTGGCCGCCACAGCCTTTTCGGCGTCCTTATCGGACCACCCCAATCCGGTCAGGGCCTCGAGCACCTGTTCCTTCCACGCCGGTACGGTGGCGGCCTGGGCCGTGGTGGTGGCCTCCCCGGTGGGGGCGAGCTTGCCGGCCAGTTCCAGCACGATCCGCTGGGCGCCCTTGGGGCCGATGCCCGGAACCCGGGAGAAGGCCTTCGTGTCCCCCTCGGCGGAGGCCACCCTGACGTCTTCGGGGGTATGGACCGCCAGGACGGCCAGGGCGAGCCGCGGACCGATCCCTGCCACGGAGAGCAGCACCTCGAACACCTCCCGCTCCCCCGGCTCGGCGAAACCGAAGAGCGTCATGGAGTCCTCGCGGACCACCATCGAGGTATGCACCACGGCCTCGCGGCCCACATGCAGACCCGAGAGGGTCTGCGGGGTTGCCTGGACGAGCATCCCGAATCCGGAGACCTCGATGACGGCACTGTTCAGGGCCACATGGCTCACCACACCGTTGAGCGAACTGATCATGAAAAGCCTTCCTCCGGCGTCGTCCTGTGATCGGTGACCGCTGGGCGGCATCCGAACATATCTACGAATACCTTACCCGTCGGGCCGCGGATCCGGGCCCACCGACCCGGTCAGCGTGGCTTGCGGGCCGCTGCTTCGGCGGCGGCCCAGGCGCGTTGCGCGGGGGTCAACCCGCTGGAGCCGGCGGTGACCCCGCTGGAGGCCTGCGAACCGGGGGCCGCCCCGCGCCAGCCATGGGTGATGGCCAGGGCGGCGGCATCGGCGGCATCGGCCGGGCGGGGTGGTTCGTCCAGGCGGAGGATCTTGGCCACCATCTTGCCTACGGCGGCCTTGCTCGCCTGACCGCTTCCGGTCACGGCCGCCTTCACCTCGGTCGGGGTATGCAGAGCCACCGGGATGCCCCGCCGGGCCGCGGCGACGATCACGATCCCCGAGGCCTGCGCGGTACCCATGACCGTACTGACATTGAGTTGGCTGAAGACCCGTTCCACGGCCAGCACGTCGGGGCGATGCCGGTCCAACCAGGCATCGATGCCTTCGGCGATGGCCAGCAGGCGCTGGTCCAACGAGGTGTCCGGCGTCGTCCCGACTACCTTCACGTCGACCAGGGACGCCCGCCGGTTGGGTTCGACGTCGACCACGGCCAGACCGCAGCGGGTCAGCCCCGGGTCGACCCCGACCACACGCAACGCCATGGGGTGCTAGTCGTCCGCTTCGAGCTCGGCCATGACCTCATCGGTGAGATCGGCATTCGAATACACGTTCTGCACGTCGTCGAGTTCCTCCAGGGCATCGGCCAGCTTGAGGAACTTGCGCGCGGCGTCGGCATCGATCTGGACCTGCATGGAGGGAACGAACTCGGCTTCATCGGATTCGTAGTCGATGCCTGCCTCCTCCAGCGCCTTGACCACTTCCTGCAGGTCGGTGGGCTCGCAATGCACCTCGAAGCCGTCGCGGGATTCCTTGACTTCTTCGGCCCCGGCGTCGAGCACGGCCATGAGCAGATCGTCCTCGGTCAGATCGTTCTTCGGCACCGAGACCACGCCCTTGCGGGTGAACATGTAGGCCACCGAGCCCGGGTCCGCGACGGTCCCGCCGCTGCGGTTGATGGCCAGGCGCACCTCGGAAGCGGCCCGGTTCTTGTTATCGGTCAGGCATTCGATGAGCAGTGCCGAACCCTGCGGCCCGCGGGCTTCGTAGATGATCTCGGCGTAGTCGATGACCTCACCGGTCAGCCCGGCACCGCGCTTGACGGCCCGGTCGATGTTGTCATTGGGGACCGAGGTCTTCTTCGCCTTGGCAACGGCGACTTCCAAGCCGGGGTTGCCCGCCATATCGGCGCCGCCGGCACGGGCTGCGACCTCGATGTTCTTGATGAGCTTGGCAAACGACTTCGCGCGCTTGGCGTCGATGGCCGCCTTCTTATGCTTGGTGGTTGCCCATTTGGAGTGGCCTGACATGCTTACGCTTCTCCCTTGATCAGCTGGATGAACAGTTCGTGGATCCGGCGCTCCCCCGTGACTTCCGGATGAAAGGACGTCGCCAACAGCGATCCCGAACGTACTGCAACGATTCTACTGTCCGTTCCCGCCTCCGGGCCCGATCCGCCCGCCGGGACCCGGACCGTGGCCAATACCTCGACCCCTTCGCCCACCGATTCGACCCAGGGGGCGCGGATGAACACCGCCCGCACCGCCGCCGCGGGTCCGCTGGCGGAAGACCGGGCATCCCGGGGTGGATCGGGCAGTCCCTTGAACGCCAGATCCGTTTCGAAGGACTCGACCTGACGGCCGAACGCATTGCGCCTGACGCTCATGTCGATGCCACCGAAGCTCTGCTGCGACACGCCTTGGCGGTCGGTGGAGGGGTCCAGGATCCGATCGGCCAACAGGATCAGCCCGGCGCAGGAACCGAAGACCGGGAACCCGTCGGCGATGCGTTCCTTCAACGGGGCGGAGAGCCCGAACATGCGGGAGAGCTTGTCGATGGTGGTCGATTCGCCTCCGGGCAGGACCATCCCGTCCAGCCCCGCCAGTTCCTCGGCCCGGCGGACTTCAACGGCGCGGGCGCCTGCGGATTCCAATGCTGCCACATGTTCGCGGACATCACCCTGGAGGGCCAGGACACCGACGTTGAGCATGTGGAACCGCCTTTCCCGGGTGGGGCCGGGGTCGCACCGCGTCACCGCGGCGGAGGAAATGGGACGCTTCAGCATAGTTCCCGCACCGGCCGACCGCCCACCGGGTAGGCACCGTCAGCCCCGGGCCTGGTCACGAGGAGGCTGCGGGGCTGGTCACGGGGAGGCTGCGGGGCGCCAGGGCCGGGCCCCGTCCCCGTCGGCGCCCAGGACGTTCAAGGTCGAGCGTGTGCGTTTGAGCGAAGCGGCATCACCGCCCGCCGTCGTGCACGGGGTCTTCGCCGGCAGGGCACACCAGCGCACCGGGTCCTGGGCCATGATGTGTCCGACCCAACGCGGGGCCGAGGTCGTCCACCGGTCCCCCTCCTTCACGAAGTCCAGCTTCAGGCTCACCCCTTCCCGGTTCACCGCCAGATCGGTGGCATGGGCGGACACCGAGTTGCCCAACCCGTAGGCGATCCACACCCCGTCGCGCTTTTCCAACGGCAGCACCGAATGCGTGTGGTGCGAATAGACCGCATCGAATTCCCCGCTGTCCGCCAGGGTGTGGGCGATATGGGTTTGTTCGGTGGTCGGGCGTGTCGAGTACTCCTCGCCGGCATGGAACCCGGCCAGCACGACGTCGGCGCCTGCCTTGCGGGCTTGTCTGGCCCGGGCGATCATCTGGTCGGTGTCGATGAGATCGACCCTCCAGTCGGTGTCGGCGCTCAACCCGTTGAGCCCGTAGGTGGCTGCCACGACGCCGACCCGGATTCCCCCGGTCTCCAGGATCAGCGGCTTCCTGGCCTCCGCGGCACTGCGATAGGTCCCGGTATGTTCCAGCCCTGCCTCATCCAGGGCGTCCAGGGTGCGTTCGACCCCGGAAGTCCCGTCGTCGACGGCATGGTTCGTGGCGGTGGTGCAGGCGTCATAGCCGGTGGAGACCAGGGCCGGAAGGATCTGCGGGGGCACCACGAAGGACGGGTACCCGCGATAGGGCCCCTTGTCGGTCCCGACCGGGGTCTCCAACGAACAGATCGCCAGATCGGCGTCGGCAAGATAGGGCGCCAGACCCGATAGCAGCGGGGCGAAGTCGGGGGTGGCGGCCGAACCGTCCTCCTTGGCCTGTTCCCACAGGGGTGGGTGGAGCAACACGTCACCGGTCACCACCACCGAGACCTCCTCGCGGGACGAGCGCGTCGGGTCCGGCCCGGTGGCCTCCGCGTCCGTCGTCGTCGCCGTGGCGCTGCCCGCCGTCGCCGGGGCCGACGCATTCGCCGGCGTCGTTCCCGTCCCGGCCGGCTGGGAGGTATCGGCGCCGGAACAGCCCGAGAGCAGGATCAGCGAGGCCACCAGGGCGGCTACTCGGACGGCGGCCCGCCGGCGGGTCGGCAACGATCTGTGGCTCATCCTCCGATGGTAGGCGTCGCGTCCGGTCCGCAGGTGTGAAAAACTGACTTCATGACGAATCCCCTGCTCAGCAAAAGCGTGCTGCCCTTCGAAATGCCCGCGTTCGATCTCCTGACGGCGCAGGATTATGTCGAAGCGGTCAAACACGGCATCGCCGAGCAGCTGGCCGCCATCGCCGCCATCACCTCCTCCACCGAGGAGCCCACCTTCCCCAACACCACCGAAGCCTTCGAAACCAGCGGGGAAACCCTGCGCCGGGCGGTCATGGCCTTCTCCAATGTCAGGCCTTCCCACGGCACCGACGACCTCGTGGAGGTCGATGCCGACATCCAGGCACTGCTGACCGAACACGAGGATGCCGTGCACCTCGACGCGCAGCTCCACGCCCGGCTGTCCGCCGTGGAAGCCGCCGGTGGGCTCGACGGCGAACGCCAGCGCCTCAGTTCCGAGACGCTGCGCCGGTTCAGCCAGGCGGGAGCCGGGCTCGATGAAGCGGGCAAGGAGCGCCTCCGGGCCCTGAACGCGGAGATCTCCGCCCTCTCCACCCGGTACGGGACCCGGTTGTTGGCCGGGATGAACGACGCCGCGGTGCTCTTCGATTCCGCCGAGGCACTCGAGGGCCTCTCCGACGCCGAGATCGCCTCGGCCGCCCGTGCCGCCACGGAGGCCGGACATCTTCACGGCTATTTGTTGACCCTGGTCCTGCCGACCCAGCAGCCGGCCCTGGCCCGGTTGGAACGGGAGGACTCACGCAGGCGGCTGTTCGAGGCCTCCACCCGACGTGGCCAGGAGGGACCGAACCGGACCCTGGAGCTGGGCGCTTCCATGGCGCGGTTGCGCGCCGAACGGGCCGCCCTGTTGGGCTATGACCATCACGCGGCCTACGTCCTCGAAGGCCAGACCGCTCCCTCGGTGGGGGCGGTGCGTGAACGTCTGGCCGGCCTCATCCCCGGTGCCCTGGCCAATGCCGCCACCGAGGCCGCGACCATGGCCGAGCTGGCCGGACGGCCACTCGCCCCTTGGGACCGCGCCTACTATTCGGCCCGGGTCCAGCGGGAGAAGTACGCCGTGGACGCCGCGGCGTTGAAGCCCTGGTTCGTACTGGACCGGGTCATCCACGCGGGGGTCTTCGCCGCAGCCACGCGGCTCTACGGGGTGGAGTTCACCGAACGTCACGACCTGCCCGTGTACCATCCCGAGGTCAGGGTCTGGGAGGTCACCGACGCCGATGGCAGCACGTTGGGGCTGTTCCTGGGCGACTACTTCGCCCGGCCCACCAAGGCCGGCGGTGCCTGGATGAACAGCATCCGCGACGGGGCCTCCCTCTTCGGCGAACTGCCCGTGGTCACCAACAACCTGAACATCCCGGCCCCGGCCGAAGGCCAACCCGCGCTGGTGACCCTCGATGAATGCCGGACCCTGTTCCACGAATTCGGCCATGCCCTGCATGGGCTGTTCGCCCACGGGATCTACCCTTCCCTCGCCGGGACCTCGGTGCCGCGCGACTTCGTCGAATATCCCTCGCAGGTCAACGAGATGTGGCAGTTCGACGCCGAGCTCGTCACCAAATATGCCCTCCACGTCGAGACGGGCGAACCGCTGCCCGCCGGCGCCGTGGAGAAGATCCAGGATGCGGGCCTCTGGGGTGCGGGCTTCTCCACCACCGAATATCTGGCTGCGGCCCTGTTGGATCTTGAATGGCATTCCCTGGCCGCCGGGGAGGATCCGGGGGATCCGTTGGAGTTCGAGGACCGGGTGCTGCGCGAGGCGGGCTTCTCCCCCGAGGTCATCGTCCCGCGCTACCGCACCGGCTACTTCAAGCACATCTTCGATGGCGGCTATTCCGCCGGCTACTACTCCTATATCTGGAGTGAAGTCCTCGACGCCGACACGGTGGAGTGGTTCACCGAAAATGGTGGTGGGACCCGGGCCAACGGCGACCGGTTCCGCCATGAACTCCTGGCCCGGGGCAATACCCGGGACCCTTTGGCCTCCTATGGGATCTTCCGCGGGCGTGAAGCCCGGCTCCAGCCGTTGCTGGTGCGCCGCGGACTGGACGCGGCCGCCCAATGAGCACCGTAGCCGGCGCACAGCGCGCCTTCGCCGACTGGCACCGGACCCTGGCTGCGGCCACCGGTGGCCGGGAGTTCTCCACCCACGGCTGCCAATGGCTCTATCAGCCGACCCGGGCCCGGTTGGTCCTGCTCTTCCCCACCCGTCCCGAAGCCTCCGGGCTGCGCCCCGGACTGGCGGAGGGAACCCGTCTGGGGGCCCGCGAAGTCCACGTCTTCCTCAATGCCGCGGCCCGCGACGAGGCCCTGACCGAGCTGGGCTTCCGAGACGCGCCCCCGCTCTTCTGGCACGGTGGGTCCGCGGCAGATGTGGCGGCAGCCGGCCGCGATGGCCAACCGTGGGAGGGCAGCGTCGAACTATCCTCCACCCTGCCCGAGGCCACCGGGGCCGACCGGGAAGAACTGGCGGTCCTGCAACCGGGGCGCCGGATCGAGCAGGCCGTGGCCCGGGGCGCCGACGTAACGCTGGCGGGACGGGGGTTCGGTCAATTGCATGACGGCGGGGACCTGTCGATCCAGTCCCTGGCGGTCGGCCGCTCCTGGCGGCGTCAGCGGGCCGGAACGGCCCTGCTGGGGGCCCTGGTCGAACGGCTCGACTCCGAGGAAGGTTCGGGCCAGGTCCTGGCGGCTTCGACCCCCGGGGCGTCGGCCTTCTTCCGCACCAACGGCCTCGAGCTGCTGGGCAAGGGACGCCATCTGGTGCAGTAGGAAGACACGAACGGCCGGCCACTCGGGATGAGTGGCCAGCCGTCCGTTTCAGCTCAGGAGGGTTTACCAGCCGCGCTCGGAGAGGCGGTGCGGTTCGGGCAGCTCCTCCACGTTGATGCCGACCATGGCCTCGCCCAGCCCGCGGGAGGCCTGGGCAATGACGGAGGGGTCGTCGTGGAAGGTGGTGGCCTTCACGATGGCTGCGGCCCGCTGGGCCGGGTTGCCTGACTTGAAGATGCCTGAGCCGACGAACACGCCGTCGGCGCCAAGCTGCATCATCATCGCGGCATCCGACGGGGTGGCGATGCCGCCGGCGGTGAAGAGCACGACGGGCAGCTTGCCCGCCTCGGCGACTTCCTTGACCAGTTCGTAGGGTGCCTGCAGCTCCTTGGCGGCCACGTAGAGCTCGTCCGTGGGCATCGAGGACAGCTTCGCGATCTCGGCGCGGATCTTGCGCATGTGCCCCGTGGCGTTGGAGACGTCCCCCGTGCCGGCTTCACCCTTGGAACGGATCATGGCAGCACCCTCGTTGATGCGGCGTAGGGCCTCCCCCAGGTTGGTGGCACCACAGATGAAGGGGACCGTGAAGTCCGTCTTGTCGATGTGGTTGACGTAGTCGGCCGGTGTCAGGACTTCCGATTCGTCGATGTAGTCGACCCCGAGGGACTGCAGGACCCGGGCTTCCACGAAGTGGCCGATACGGGCCTTGGCCATGACCGGAACCGATACGGCGTCGATGATGCTGTCGATCATATCGGGGTCGGACATGCGCGAGACCCCGCCCTGGGCGCGGATGTCGGCGGGAACCCGTTCCAGGGCCATGACGGCGACGGCGCCGGAATCCTCAGCGATTCGGGCCTGCTCTGCGGTGACGACATCCATGATGACGCCGCCCTTGAGCATATCGGCCATGCCACGCTTGACCCGGGGACTGCCGGTGGTGTTCTCAGTGCTGGACACGTATGGTCCTTTCAAAACGGGGGGAAAGTACGCTCCATCCTAAGCCAGTGTGCCGGTGATCACCGCCCCCGATGACGCCACCGGTCAGCGATGGGCGTGCTTCGGCGCCACCGCGGCGCCGATGATGTAGCACCACTGGTGCTCGCGGTCGAGCTCAGCCCTGGTCCCATGCGTCGGCGATGTCCTGACGGATGTCCCCCAGGACCGCTGGGATGGCTTTGGTCCGGGCGATGATCGGGAAGAAGTTCCCGTCCCCGCTCCACCGCGGGACCACATGCTGATGCAGGTGCGCGGCGATGCCCGCCCCGCCGGCCACCCCCTGGTTCATGCCCAGGTTGAAGCCCGACGGGTTCGCCACCGCCCGCAGCACACGCATCGCCTGTTGGGCTGCCGCCCCCATTTCGGCGGTTTCCTCCACGGTCAGATCCGTGTAGTCCGGGACGTGGCGGTAGGGGCACACCAGCAGGTGCCCGGAGTTGTAGGGGAAGAGGTTGAGCACCACGAACATCGTCTTGCCCCGGTGCACGATCAACGATTCCTCGTCGCTGCGCTGGGGCCCGGTGCAGAAAGGGCAGTCCTCTTCGTTCTTAACCTGCCCCTGGCCCTGTTTGATGTAGGCCATTCGATAGGGCGTCCACAGGCGTTGGAAGGAATCCGGGACCCCGGCCAGTTCGAAGTCGTCGGTGATGTCCTCGTCGTGTTCCGGGGTCCCCATCAACTACGCCTCCCGGTTCTGCACGGCGGAAACGATGCGCTCGATGGCCTCGGCCACCGGCACCCCGTTGTCCTGGCTCCCGTCACGGAACCTGAAGGAGACGGCGCCTGCCTCGGCGTCCTCTCCCCCGGCGATCAGGGTGAAGGGGATCTTGTCCTTGGACGCGTTGCGGATCTTCTTCGGGAACCGTTCGGTCCCCAGATCGGCTTCGGCACGGATGCCGCGGGCCTTGAGCTGGGCGACGATGTCCTGGACGTAGTCGTTGAACGCCTCGGCCACCGGGACGCCGAGCACCTGCACCGGGGCGAGCCAGGCCGGGAAGGCCCCGGCATAGTGCTCGATCAGCACGCCCATGAACCGTTCCACCGAGCCGAAGAGGGCCCGGTGGATCATCACGGGGCGTTGACGGGAGCCGTCCGCCGCCTGGAATTCGAGGTCGAAACGCTCGGGCAGGTTGAAGTCCAGCTGGATGGTGGACATCTGCCAGGTGCGCCCGATGGCGTCGCGGGCCTGCACGGAGATCTTCGGCCCGTAGAAGGCGGCTCCGCCCGGGTCGGGGACCAGCTCGAGGCCCGATGCGGTCGCCACCTCCTCGAGGGTGCGGGTCGCTTCCTCCCAGGCTTCGTCGCTGCCGACGTACTTCTCCGGGTCCTTATCGGAGATCTCCAGGTAGAAGTCGTCCAGCCCGTAGTCCTTGAGCAGGTCCAGGACGAATTCCAGCGCGGTGGTCAGCTCGCCCTTCATCTGCTCGCGGGTGCAGTAGATGTGGGCGTCGTCCTGTGTCATCCCCCGCACGCGGGTCAGCCCGTGGACGACGCCGGATTTCTCGTAGCGGTAGACCGACCCGAATTCGAACATCCGCAACGGCAGTTCGCGGTAGGAACGTCCCCGCGAGGCGAAGATCAGGTTGTGCATGGGGCAGTTCATCGGCTTGAGGTAGTAGTCCTGGCCGGGCTTGCGCACCGACCCGTCCTCGTTCAGTTCCTCGTCGACGTGCATCGGGGGGAACATGCCGTCCCGGTACCAGTCCAGGTGCCCCGAGATCTCGTAGAGGTGGCCCTTGGTGATATGCGGGGTGTAGACGAACTCGTATCCGGCCTCTTCGTGGCGCTTACGTGAGTAGTCCTCCATTGCACGGCGGATGATGCCGCCCTTGGGATGGAAGACCGGCAGGCCCGAACCGAGTTCATCGGGGAAGGAGAACAGGTCAAGTTCGGCCCCGAGCTTGCGGTGGTCCCGGCGTTCGGCCTCGGCCAGACGCTCCTGGTAGGCCTTCAGGTCCGCCTTCGTCGGCCAGGCGGTGCCGTAGATGCGCTGGAGCTGCTTGTTCTTCTCGTTGCCCAACCAGTAGGCGGCGGCGGAACGGGTCAGGGCGAAGGCATTGGAGATCAGCTTGGTGTTGGGCAGATGCGGGCCGCGGCACAGATCGCACCAGATGGTCTCCCCGCTCTTGCGGTCGACGTTGTCGTAGATGGTGATCTCGCCGGCGCCGACCTCGATGTTGGCCCCCTCGCCGACCGCGTCGGCGTCACTGGACTTGCCCAGGATCTCCAATTTATAGGGTTCGGCGGCCATGGCTTCGCGGGCCTGGTCCTCGGTCACCACGCGGCGGGCGAATTTCTGGTTCTGGTTGACGATCTTGAGCATCATCTTCTCGAGGGTCTTCAGATCCTCGGGGGTGAAGGGTTCCTCGACGTCGAAGTCGAAGTAGAAGCCGTCGGTGATGTACGGGCCGATGCCCAGCTTCGCTTCGGGCCGCAATTGCTGCACGGCCTGGGCCATCACGTGCGCGGTGGAGTGGCGCAGGACTTCGAGTCCTGCCGGGGAGTCGATGGTCGCCCGCTCGACGGTGGTACCGGCTTCGAGTTCATGGGACAGGTCGCAGAGGACGCCGTCCACATGCATGACCACGACGTTGCGCTCTTCGAAGTACAGCTCGGCCCCTGTCGTGCCAGCAGTCACCTCACGCTGTTCGCCGTCGACATTTAGGGTGATCTGCTCTGACACGTTGGTCTCCTGATTCGTGGTGGGGCTTCATGACTTGTGGCATACGGTGACCACAGCCAGCCGGGTCCAGCTTAACCGACTCGTTCGCAGCCGAACCAATCGACCGGGTTCCCGCGGCGTCGCAGGAATCCGGTCGCGTCCGTCGTGCACCCGCCTCGTGCTCCCTGGAGGTCCTGGAGCACGACACCGCGACGGATTCAGCGCAGCTTGATGGACCCGCCGTCGGCCATGACGGTCTGTCCGGTCATGTAGCGGGAGTCATCGGAGCACAGGAACGCGACGATGGGGGCCACGTCGGTCTCCGGGTCACCGAAGCGTCCCAGCGGCACCTTCTTCTCGGAGGCGGCGAACATCTCCGGGTAGTTCTTCTTCCAGTTCTCCACGCCTTCGGTCATGGCCATCGGGCACACGACGTTGACCCGGATGCCCTCGGGGGCCCATTCGTTCGCCACGACCCGGCTGAGTCCGCGGATGGCCTCCTTGGCGGCCGCGTAGGCAGCCTGGGTCGGCTGTCCTTCGAGTCCGGCCCCGGATCCGTAGTTGACCACGGCGCCGCCGGTCTTCTTCAGTTCCTGGTAGGCGGCCAGCATGAAGTTCCGGGTGGCGAAGAACCCGGTGTTGAAGGACAGGTCCCACATGGCATCGGTGTGTTCCAGAAAGGAACCTTGTTTGGAGGCGTGGGCATTGTTGACCAGGGCATCCAAACGCCCGAAGCGGTCCACGGCGCGGGCCACGGCCGCCTTCGCCACCTCGGGATCGGAGACATCGCCGGCGACGAATTCCACGGCCTGGCCGAATTCCTCCACGATGGCTGCTCCGGCTTCCTCATTGAGGTCGACCGCCACCACCTTTGCGCCCCTGGCGACGAAGGCGCGCGTCACGGCCCCGCCGATGCCCGCCGCGCCACCGGTGACGATGGTGACCTTGTCCTCGAGATTGCGTACTGGTTGGTTGTCCATGGCTGCTCCTCTGATTTGATGTCCTGAAGACAGTATACTCGTTCGATTGTTGCTTTGTCAGCCCACCGCCCCCGCGAAGGCTGCCTGCGGCCCACGCCCTTGCTAAATTGAGGGCCCGTGGCGTGGTGCGATCCGAGCCGGGCCGGGAAACCCGCCGGGAGGAGGAAGGCTGGTGTCTGAAAGCAGGCAGGTGGACCTACCGGGGACAGGGAAATTCGGTGCATGGCGGCCGATGACGACCCCGAAGCCCGATCACCATACTGATCCCCACTGCTCCGACCCGCCGATGCCACGATGAGCACCACGGCGCTGGGGCTGATTCTGCTGGCTGCCCTGGCCCATGCGACCTGGAACATTGCGGCCAAGAGCGCCGGCTCCGCCGGGGCCGCGTTCGTGTGGCTATACAGCGTGGCCTCCACCGTCCTCTACCTCCCTTTCGCCGTGCTCGTGCTCGCCGGGGCCGACGTATCGATGGGCACGTGGTGGTCGGCGGCGTTGGTCAGCGGAATCATCCACACCGCCTATTTCGTGCTGTTGCAACGGGGGTATGCCGTGGGGGACGTGTCAGTGGTCTATCCACTGGCACGCGGGACCGGCCCGTTGCTGGCGGTGGTCTTTGCCATGATCCTGTTCGCCGAACGACCCGGCGCGCTGGGCCTCGTGGGAGCGGCACTGGTGGTCTCGGGCATCGTGGTGATCGGATTGACCGGATCCTCGTCCAGCCGTCCCGGCGGTGCCAGCCGGGGAAACGGGGTCCTCTTCGGGGTGATGACCGGGGTGATGATCGCCGCGTACACCGTGTGGGACGCCCATGCGGTCACGGCACTGGCCATCACCCCGGTGCTCCTGTACTGGGGCTCCTTGGTGACCCAGGTGGCGTTGCTGACCCCCGTCGCACTCCGGGACGTTTCCCGCCTGCGGTCCATCCTGCTGGGGAACTGGCTCAAGGTCCTGGCCGTGGGGGTGTTGTCTCCGCTGGCCTACATTCTGGTCTTGTGGGCCATGCGGCTGGCACCGGTGTCATTGGTGGCACCGGGCCGGGAGCTGAGCGTGGTGCTGGTGACCGTCGCTGGCTGGCTGATCTTCAGGGAGCCCAAGCCTGCCCGACGGCTCGCAGGAGCCGGGACCGTCCTGCTCGGTGTCGTGCTGGTGGCATTGTTCTGAAGAGGGCTCGTGGAGGATGTTCCCGGCAGCAAACACCAGGAGGTCGGATCAGCGACCGCCGATTTCCTGCGATCAAACCGTGCACAGCACCTGATACATCAGGTGGTCCTGCCACCGCCCGGCGATCTTCAGGTATCCGGAGGCCCTCCCATGCCGGGTGAAGCCGTTACGGGTCAGGACGCGCTGGTAGGCATGGTTGTGCACCAGTGTTTCCGCCTGGAGACGGTGCAGGCCCAGCCCATCGAAGGAGTGGGCCCGGGCTTCGGCGACCGCCCGGGTGGCCAAGCCGGCCCCTGGTGTTCCTGTCCGACCCAGAACCCCCGGCTTGCCGATTCCAGCGTGCCGCGGGTGATGCCATTGATATTGATCCTGCCCACCAGGGCGCCGGATTCGTCGGTGATCGCCAAGGGAGGCATGGTCCCGGCTTCCCGGGCGTGGAGACCCCGAAACAGGACACCCACCAGCGCCCCGCCCTCGGGGCCCACCCGACGTGCTGGGGCGGACATTACGGCGATGACGATCTACCCCCTGCTCTTGCAACTGGTTCCGGGTTAGCCTTGTGAGACGGTCAAAGCAGGTGAACCCGGTTGAGCGCGGAGGTTGGCATGAGACGGAAAACATCGTTGACGGCGTTGGCACGTCATGAGTTGGAACACGCAATGACGGGCACGAGCGGTCGTAGTGCGGCTACGGTGCTCGGTGGGCACGACAGGATGCTGCGCCAAACGGTCATCGGGATGCGGGCCGGGGAATCCTTGGACGTGGGCGAAAGCCCGGGTGAGGCCAGTGTGCACGTGCTTTCCGGTCGGGTCGTCCTGCACTCCGGTGGACGGAAGTCCTTCGGCTGGGTCGGTGACCTGCTGGTCATTCCCGCCGCGGCCCACTCGCTGGAAGCCGTCGAGAACTCCGCGATCCTGCTCACCGTGGCGAAGAGCATGCCTTCACGGCCCGACCTTGTTCCTGCTGAGTCAATCCACGAGTTGGCGGAGAGCACTGTGGGTGAGGAGTAGTTCCATTCATTCGCACGGCGAGACGGGATGGTGCCCTGGTCGTGCTGGGCTGACCGGATCATGATCCGACGTCGAATTCCGGCCAACCCTCCGGAAGTTCACCGGGCAGCCGGTTGTCCAGGCCTTCGTCCTGCATCCGGATGGCCAGCAACGAGGTGTCCTCGCCACTGGTGGCGGTCTTCGCCGTGGCAGGTGGACGCTTATCGCTGACTCGGTTCGGGTCATTCAGGTGCCCCGGCCCCGGCAGGGTGGCCTGGTCGGCAAGATCCCAGGCTTGCAGGGCCTGCAGGCTGATGCCGCGTGGACCCGTCCGACGGGTGATCCCGTGCACCAGCAGGAGCCGGGTGGAGAACAGCAGCGGCCCGGAGTTCTGCTGGGCTTCGTGGAAGAAGGTGCAGTCCACGCAACCGGTCCCGTCGTCCAGGGAGATGAACACAACCCGTCGACCGCCACGCATCGGCGGTGTCTGCGTGGCGACCCGTACACCGGCCACCAGCACCTCCGTTCCGTTGCGCAGTCCCAGCAGGTCCTCGGCATGGGTCGCCCCCAGCTTCCCCAGTATCTGGGCGTGCGAGGACATCAGGTGGCCGCTGACGTCCACCGACATCAGATCCAATTCGGTGCGGACGGTCTCCTCCATGCTCTGTTCGGCCTCCCCCACGGCCAACCCGCCCAGTTCCACATCACCCATCGGCAAGGACAGCTGTCCCGGGATGGGCCGGTGCCGTGGGGGCAGCGTCTTGGCGGTCCGGGCGGTCAGGTGGAGCATCAGATCCGCGCGGTTGCCGCGTCCAGCCGCTTTTTGCAGGGAATCGAACGCCCCCAGCGCGGCAAAGGTGCGCAACGAGGACCGGCTCAGCCCCGACCGGTCACGTACATCGGCCAGTGAGTCGTAGGGCCGACCGGCCACGACCCGCTTCACCTCGGTCCCTGAGACCCCGTGGATCCCGCTCAAGGACAGCCGGATGCCCAACCGTCCGGCAGGCATCGTCCCCGGGGCCCGGTAGACGGGGGGCACCGTGGCCGGGGGGAGCAGTCCCTTCATGCGTTCGACCCGGTAGGAGGCATCGGAGTTGTTGATGTCCAAGGGCAGGATGGGGATGCCCATCCGCCGTGCCTCGGCCACCAGCAACCGTTTGGGATACATCCCGGGGTCGTGTTCCCAGATGCCGGCCAGGAACGCCTCGGGGTGGTGGGCCTTCAGCCAGGCCGACTGGTAGGTCGGTACGGCGAAGGCCGCGCCATGGGCCTTGCAGAAGCCGAAGGAGCCGAAGGCCTTCAACGTCGTCCAGACCTCGTCGATCACGGCCAACGGATAGCCCCTCGCCAGGGCGCGGGAACGGTAGAGTTCCTCCACCCGCGGTTCGGCCTGCTCGTTGCCCAGCAGCCGCCGATACACATCGGCCTTGGCCAGCCCGCACCCGGTCATCACGTCGAAGATCCGCAGCACCTGTTCGTGGAAGACCGTGACCCCGTGGGTCTCGGCCAGGGCAGGTTTGAGATCGGGGTGCGGATAGCTTTCGACCGCGAATCCGTGCCGGTTCTCCAGATACGGCTTGACCATGTTCGATTGCATGGGCCCGGGCCGGAACAACGAGATGTCGATGATGATGTCGTTGAATCGGCGTGGCGCCAGCTTGCCGATCAGTTCACGCTGCCCGGGGGATTCGAGCTGGAAGCAACCCAGGGTGTCGGTGGTGCAAATGAGCTCGAAGGTCGGTTCGTCATCCAGCGGGACCCGCTGCAGGTCGATGGTCCCGTCGCTATCCAGATACTCCGGAAGCTCCCCGTCGGGTGTTCTCGGGTGGGCCCCGGCGCGCGCGACCGCCTCCCCGTCCCCATGGATCCTGACGACTTCGGAGACCGCATGGGCCATCGCCGATTGCATGCGCACCCCCAACACGTCGAGTTTGAGCATGCCCATGGGATCCATGTCGTGCTTGTCGAATTGGCTCATCGCCAACCCGAGTCCGCTGGGCTGGACCGGGGTCCGGTCCAGCAGGGTGTTGTCCCCCAGGATCACCCCGCAGGGATGCATGGAGATGTGGCGGGGCAGCCGGTCCAGCCGTTCGGTCAGGTCCACCAGCAGGTCCAGTTGCTTCTCGGCCCCCATCCGTTCGGCAAAGGGGCGCAGCTCCGGCTTCTCCTCCAGGGCCTCGCGGAAGTTGCTGGCCGAGAAACGCCACAACTGTTTGGCGATGACGTCCAGATCCCCGTCCCCCATGCCCAGCGCCTGCCCCGCGTCCCGGACGGCACCCCGGGCCCGGTACCCGTTCTGCATGCTCATCAGGGTCACCCTCCCGGAGCCGAACCGCTCGAAGATGTGCTCATAGACCCGATGACGCTCGGCGGATTCGACGTCGATGTCGATATCGGGAAGGGTCGTCCGTTCCCGGGACAGGAAGCGCTCGAAGAGCAGGTCGTGCGCCAGCGGGTTCACATGGCTGATGCCCAGGAGGAAGTTCACCAGCGAGGAGGCCCCGGACCCCCGGGCGGCATTGCGCACGCCCAGGGTGGTGATCATCGAGCTGACCTCGGCCACGGTGAGGAAGTAGGTGCTGAACCCCAGGTCCGAGATGGTTTCCAGTTCCATGGCGAGTCGATCGCGCAGCGTACGGGAAGCGGCGTCCTGCGGAATCAGGCGGGTGATGCCTGCTTCGCAGCGTGCCGCCAGCTCCGCGTCGGGGTGGCCGCTGATGCCGATCACGCTGGCTTCGGGGACCACGGGGATTCCCCAGCCGGCGTCGTCCACCGGGTCCATCCGTGCCCAGTCGGCCATCGCCGCGGTGTTGCCCAGCAGTTCCCCGGCGACTTTCCCCTCCCCCGCCTCCCGGGCGATTTCCCGGGCCAAGGCGTGCATCCTCCCGGGGCTTTTGAGCCACCCCTGACCGTTTGGTTGCAGGTCCCTGAGGGTTTCCAGCGAGCTCAGGGCGCGGGCGGAGTCCAGGACGTCGGCAGTGGCGGCCCCGTCGGGGACCGCGTAGCGCACGGCGTTGGTGAGCAGGGCGGGGACGTGCAGGGCCTGGGCCGTACGCAGCATCCGGATGGAATGCGCCGTGCTGAGCCGCTCACCGGGGGTGTTCATATGGGTGACCAGCTCCAGGCACACCACGTCCCGGCCCACCGCCTGCAGCCATCCGGCCAGCGCGGTCCTGGCGCGCGGGAGTTCACGACGCAGGGCCGCCTGTCCGACGTCGGAATCCGGTCCCAGCAGGACCTTCAGCACCGTGCCGGCCTCCGGGTCGGTGGCGCAGGCGGCCAGCTCCGCGTGGGTCACCCCGACCGGTTTGCGTCCGCTGACGCCCCGGTGCGCCGAGGTTCCCTCATGGGCCAGGGAGACCAGTCGGCAGAGGGCACGGTACCCGGCCCCGTCGCAGTGTCCTTTGGCCAGCACGACGATCCGCCCCTGCACCTGGGGCCCCGGACGCCCCCGGGCGGCATGCCCCGGAGGAGGACGGGGGTCATCGGCCGCGGGGCCCAGCACGGCAAGGTTCACCCCGAGGATCGGATCCAGCCCGGTGTCCCGACAGGCCTTGAGGTGTTTGACGGCCCCATACAGGCCATCGCGTTCGGTGGTGGCCAGCGCGTCGGCCCCCTCGGAGGCAGCCCTCAGGGCCAGGTCCTGCGGCCAGGAGACCCCGTAATGGGCACTGAACGCAGAAGCCACGTTCAGATGGGTAAAAGTCATGCGCTCTCCAGCAGGGCATCGTGGATCCGGATGAGCCGCCAGCGCCCGCTCTCCACGTCACGGGAGACCTCGAAGGTCAGTAGCGGCCCCTTGCCGGCGAGTCTGACCTGGAGCCGCCAGATCTCGTGGTCCACGAGTCCCGGGCCGCGACCGCGTTCGGCGCGGACCTCTTCGGCCCACCAGCGACGGCGTTCAAACCAGCGCACGGGGTCGGCGGCAACACGGTATTCCCGCCCCTGCCACCGCATCCGCAAGGGTAGCCCCGCGGTACTGCATTCCACGTCGACTGACTGGGTGAAAAGCCCCATCTGATACCTCCAAATCGCCCCGGACGACGGCATTGGTCCCGGAGCCCTACACGATGGGAGGGGCCGCGAAACTGCCTGTGCACGACGACCACCTCATTCTATTCGAATCTTTGTTCTAAGCAAGATCAGACTAGAAAGTATGTACGACACTTTGGGTCTCGTGGGTGGAGGTATCCGTTGGTGGTGCTGATCGAAGGCTGCTGCCCCCGAGGTTCAAGCCCACTCGCAGGGCCGTCTCGAACCGGTCCGGGAACCTCCTGCATGCCGAAGCTAGTGCGCGCAGCAGGCAACAGGCCCCCGAAAAAGGGCACAGCAACGTCGTCCAGATGATTCGGGAGGAACCTGCTGTTCACCAGGCAGGCAGCCGCGTCAGGGCCTTCCTTCTCCAGGCAGGAGCGAGAACAGCACCATGTCATGGCGTTCGCCGGATCGTGCCGTTTTGGAGCGTTGGAGCCCTTCGCGGGTGAACCCGGCATTGAGTGCCACCTTTTGGGAGCCGATGTTTGCCGATGCGGCCTCGAGGCTCACCCGTTGGGCGCCCAGCTCTTCTATTGCCCACCGGGTCACTGCCCTGGCTGCGGCAGTGGCCACCCCGCGACCGCGCGCCCATGGGGCCACCCAATACCCCACTTCCACCGTGGAGTTGGCCGGATCGACATCAACCAGTCCACAAGAGGCGAGTACGGCATCCGTCGTTTCATCGACCACGGCAAAAGGTGCTCCGGTCCGTTCGTTCCAGGTCATTGCGGAGTGATCCGCAAATGAGGCCGCGTGCTCCTGCGTGTATGGATGCGGCACGGTCGTCCAGCGGATGATTTCGGGGTCCTGGCACGCCCGGTGAATCGATTCCGTATCCCCGCGGCTCCAGGGACGCAAGATGATCCCTTCCCCGCCGTCCGTCGAGCCCCTCAGGATCGGGGGTGTTTCGTTCCACGCCAAAGTCATGGTGAACATCATAGGGGACCCCGCTTTTGAGCAATCGGCCACTGATGGTTGGTCCGTTCCCACCCCGGATTACTCCGCGAAAAGATCCTCGACCGGCTCGATGAGTTCGGGGCCGTTGTTCCGCACGTTGCCCACGGCGGAGCCGACTTCACGGAGGGACCAGCCACCGGCGACCTCATGGGCTTCGTCCCTGACCTGTTCGACCAGTGGGCCGGCTTCCCGGTCGCCGGGGTTCAACCATTCGGACATCGCCGCCCGGTCCAGGGGAATGGGCAGCCGGTCGTGCAGGCCGTGCAGCTCGTCGAGTACTTCGGATTCGCCCGTTTCCTCGGGTGAGGCCATCGTGAGGATGCTGCAGCTGAGCAGCCAACGTTCCGGATCGTCCTCCGCCTTCGTGGGATCCTTCCACCATTCGTAGATGCCGGCGAAGAAGATCAGCGAGTCGTCTTCCCGGTGCACGAAATACGGACGCTTGGAAGCGGTCTTGCCCGTCCCGGACTTCTTCCACTCGTAGTATCCCTCGACGGGGACGGCACAGCGGCGGGCCTTGATGGCGGCGCGGAAGGTGGGTTTCTCCAGGACCGTTTCGCTGCGGGCGTTGAAGGCCCTGACCCCCACCGAGGGGTCCTTGGCCCAGCTGGGGACCAGACCCCATTTAGCCACATGCACCTGCCGGACGACTTCATCGTCCAGGAGTCGCTCCAAGACGATCGGCACATCGGTGGTCGGGGCGACGTTCCATGATTTGCGCAGTTGCAGCGCGTCATCTGCTTCCGCTTCGGCTTCGGCCACCAGATCGCCGATGGCCCGGGCCATTACGTATCGTCCGCACATGGAATAAGGATCTCATAGTGCCGGTTGTGCTGGATATGACTGATTTGAAGACCGAGGAATACATCCCCGAAGCCGGGGCCGTCACCATGTTCACCACCTCCTGGTGCGGATACTGCAGGAACCTGAAGAAGGCCATGGACGCCGATGGCATCTCCTACCGGGAGGTCAACATCGAGGACGTCGCGGGAACCGCCGAGATCGTCGAGGAGTTCAACGGCGGTAACCAGACGGTCCCCACCTTGATCTTCTCCGATGGTTCGGCCGTCACGAACCCCCGAATTGAACAGGTGCGCGAGCGTCTCTAGCGGCTCTATGACAGGATGAAAGGTGCCCGCGGTTTTTCCGCGTGGGCACCTTTTTTCTGAATTGGATGGGCCGTGCTGGACACGGCCGAGAGGATGGAAACCATGGCACAAAAGGTCAAGGCTGTAGTCGTCAAGGCCAAGGACGCACCGGTGGAAATCGAGACGATCGTCGTTCCGGATCCCGGTCCCGGCGAAGCGGTCGTGGACATCCTCACCTGCGGGGTCTGTCACACCGACCTGCACTATAAGCTCGGCGGCATCGGCGACGAGTATCCGTACCTGCTCGGACACGAGGCCACAGGCGTCGTGAGCCAGCTCGGGGAAGGCGTGACCAACGTCGAGGTCGGCGATCGCGTCGTCTTGAACTGGCGGGCCGTCTGCGGCGAATGCCGGGCCTGCGCCAAGGGCCAGCCGCAGTACTGCTTCGATACAGCCAACGCCGATCAGCCGATGACCCTCGAAGATGGCACGGAGCTCTCCCCCGCGCTGGGCATCGGGGCCTTCGCGGAGAAGACCCTGGTTGCCGCCGGCCAATGCACCAAGGTCGATGACGACGTCGATCCAGCTGCCGTGGGCCTGCTGGGCTGCGGCATCATGGCCGGTATTGGTGCGGCGATCAACACCGGGGAGGTCAAGCGCGGCGAATCCGTCGCGGTCATCGGGTGCGGAGGGGTCGGCATCGCCGCCATCGCCGGCGCGAAGCTGGCCGGTGCCACCACGATCATCGCCGTGGACATCGATCAGTCCAAGGTCGACATGGCCGTCGAGCTCGGAGCCACGCACGGGATCAACTCCAAGGAGAAGGACCCGGTAGAAGCCATCAAGGCACTGACCGGTGGCTTCGGCGCCGATCTCGTCATCGAGGCCGTCGGGCGTCCGGAAACCTATCGGCAGGCCTTCTACGCCCGTGACCTGGCCGGCCGCGTGGTTCTGGTCGGCGTTCCGACGCCGGAGATGAAACTCGAGTTGCCGCTGGCCGATGTCTTCGGCGGTGGCGGTTCACTGAAGTCCTCCTGGTACGGCGATTGCCTGCCCTCCCGCGACTTCCCCATGTTGGTCGAACAATACAAGCTCGGACGACTGGATCTGGATGCGTTCGTCACCGAACGCATCGGTCTGGGGGACATCGAGGCTGCCTTCGAGAAGATGCATGACGGCACCGTGCTGCGTTCGGTGGTGGAGCTCTAATGCCGGCACAGATCGAAAACCTGGTGACCTCCGGAACGTTCAGCCTCGACGGCGGGACCTGGGATGTGGACAACAACGTATGGATCATCGGTGATGAAGCCGAAGTCCTCGTGATCGATCCGGCGCATAAGCCGGCAGCGATCGTTGAAGCAGTCGGTGGCCGCAAGGTCACCGCCGTGCTGCTCACCCATGGGCACGACGACCACATCCGCTATGCCCGCGATTTCGCCGAAATGGTCAACGCCCCGATCTACATGAATCCCGAGGACCAGATGCTCTGGGAAGACGTGTTCCCGGGGACGACGCCGGATGAACGCATTGCCGATGGCGATACCTTCGACATCGCCGGCACCACGTTGCGGGCCATCCATACCCCCGGCCACTCCCCCGGTTCCACCTGCTTCTACGCCGAGGAGCTGGACACGCTCTTCTCCGGGGACACGCTGTTCAGCGGCGGGCCCGGGGCCACCGGTCGCAGCTATTCCAGTTACAAGACGATCGTGGAATCCATCCGCGACCGGCTGCTGGTGCTGCCGCCGAACACCATCGTGAACACCGGGCACGGCGACGCCACCAGCGTCGCCGCCGAAGCCCCGCAGTTGCAGGAGTGGCTGGACCAGATCGAGGAATAACCAACAACGGCAGGCCGGCAGGCCCGCCGACGAAGACAGCGCGTGGCGGGAATCCCCAGGGGTTCCCGCCACGCGCTTTTTCACCGGTCGCCCTGGTCCTAGGCTCCTGTTTGACGCCGCAGTAACCGGTGTCGGCGGGCCACGCTCCCCAGCGGAACCACTTCCCCTTCCGGCCCGGCAGCCGCCGAAGCCGGACGCATCGATCGGGCGGAGGAGGCCCTGAACGGGACCGGCACGACCTGGAGCACGTTGATGATTCCCTCGTATCGCAGGATGGCTTCGGTCAGTTCGATGCTGTGGGCATAGCGGCGCAGCAGCAGGCCCTGGCCTTCGCCCAAGCTCGTCGACCCCGGTTCCAGTCGGAGGGAACCGGCCAGGACGGTGGCGATCAGTTCATGCAGGATCCGGTGTCCGAGCGAAAATCCCATCTCGCGGATGATCAGCTCCGGTTGCTGGATCCCGGTCAACCCCACCGTGTAGGCCACCGGGACCCCGCGGCGTCCGATGGCGTGTTCAATGAACCAGTCCCCCGGCCGAGGCGCCCCGGTTCCGTCGAGCCCCCTGGCCGTAATGCTGCAGCTCCTGCACATGATGCCTCCTTGCGACACCGGTCTCCCCGTCGGAGCACCGGTGCCTGGACACCAGCATCGAAGGAGCGGTCCCGGTCCGCGGAAGCGTCGTGCCCTGTTGTGTACAACGGAGGCCGGGGCGCGCTTGTGGGGGCCGAGTCGGGGGGAAGGCCTAACCGACCAGTGGCTGCTGCGGATCAACCACGGTGGTGTGCCGGGCGTAGGCCTGCAGCAGCGCCTGTTCAACGGCTTCCACCGTGGTTCCAGGAACCAGGTCCTCAGCGGCTCCAGCCGTCGTCGGGTCGAAATCCAATCCCATATCCGCGTAGACGGACTCCAGGACGGCGCGCAGCGGGGCGGAGTCCTCGACGACGAACACACTGGCGAACAACCAGGCACCGGAGACCACGCGTTGGGCGGTGCCCACGAGTTTGACCGGGGAGGTCGTCCGGGAGCCGGGGCCCGGCCGGCCATGGACGCTGAATTCCCCGGGACAGTATTCCCCGGGGATCTCCCCCACCTCGGCCTCGATGCCCAGGTCCCCCAGTGCCCGGGCGTAGAGCTCCCCCAGGATCCTGAAACGGTCCTGATGACCGAGCATCGCTTCCCCCGCGGGTTCCACATGATCGACGATCAACGTGCCCTGGTGGTAGGCCGCGGCCCGGCCGCCCGCCTTGCGTACCACGGGGGCGAAGCCCAGACGACGAGCCGAAGCGGTGGCCTGCCCATATCCGGGAAGCCTGATGTCCCGTTGGCCGAAGGCCACGGTGGGTTCGGGTCGGTAGAGACGCAGGGTCGGCCCGCTCTCCCCGTCACGGACCCGTTCAAGAAGCCGGATTCCTTCGAGCAGGTCGGATTCGGGGTCCCCGACCGCCTCGGAACGCCACACGGTCAGGGGCTGATGCGCGGTGGGATTCCAGGAAGTCATGGTGTCGATTCTAGTTGTGGGCGGTCCGCATGAATAATGGGGGTCGTGCCTGAACCAACCCTGACATTGATCCTCCTGGGCGGCTCCTCCGGATCCGGGAAGTCCTACCTCGCCGAGCGCTATGGCCGCCCGCATATCGAGTTGGATAACTTCTACCGTGAGCTGGCCGAGGATTCCCCGCACAGCCCGCTGCCCCACACCGCCTACGGCGAGGTCGACTGGGACCATCCCGGAACCTGGAACTGCGACGCCGCGGTCGATTCCGTCCTGCGTCTGCTACGCACCGGCAGCATGGAAGTCCCGCATTATTCGATTTCCACATCCAGCTACTCCGGCTATTCCACCGTGACCATGGCCGGCGGTCCCGTCGTGGCCGAAGGGATCTTCGTCGATGAGATCCGTGCCCCGCTGATCGACCATGGGGTGGACGTCCGGGCCTACTACATCGACGTCTCCCCGATCACGACGGCGGTACGCCGGTTGGTGCGCGATGTCCGGGAACGTCGTAAGCCAGTGCCGTTCCTGCTGCGTCGGGGCTGGGCGTTGTACCGGGCCGAGGGCTGGATACGCCGTCGCTATCTGGAGGCCGGATTCATTCCGACCCCCAAACCCAGGATCCGTTCGATGCTTGCTGCCGCCTGAGCTGCCCCCCGGATCAGCGGCTGGGCATCGGGCGTACGGTCAGGATCTGCTCGCTGCGGCCGAAGGGCCCCTCGACATCGTGCAGCACCGCCGACGTCAGGCCGATGCCGTCGGCACCGTAGGTCTGCTGCGACTGGATGCCCAGCCATTGACCCACCGGACGGCGATACATGTGGATCTGCAGGTCCACGTTGGGGAACATCCACGATTCCGGTCCCGGGGCCACCCTCGGTGCGACCCCGTTGGCCGTATCGACCATGCCCAGCAACCGCACCATATCGGGGGTCTCGAAGCCGTCGACCATCTGTTGCGGGTTCCGCAGCCAGACGACCCCCTTGCCCAACCGGTGTCCGGGTTCGACCCGCAGCTCCAACTGCTCGATGTAGCCGCCGGGCCACATGGCCATTCCGTCCCAGACGGGCAGTTCCTCGGGATGGGAGACCTCGGGATCCTCCACGCCGGCGACCTGAGTCGAATCGTGGGTCTTCAGCCTCCAGCCCCGGGCCACGATGGCGGTCCTGCCTTGGCAGACCATTTGCGCCTCGACCAGTTCGATGGTCTTGCCGGGCCTGATCATGGTGGTGGTGATCTCCACGTCTCCACCATGGATGATCCCTAGGATATCCAGGCTGACGCGGGCCATGCGCATGTCCTCGCGGGGCTGGAATAGTTCGAGTTCACGCACCAGGAGGCCGGTGGCCGGGGCCATATGCTGCTCATGTTCGTTCCAGGCACCCTGGGTGTGGATGGTGGAACGGTAGCGGCCCTGGCCCAGCGGAACATAGAAGCTGGAAGGCCGGGAACCGTCCGGCATTTCGAGCAGATGGGTTCCGGAAGCATCCGGGCGGTCCTGGTGGCCGATGGTCGAAGCAGTCATGAAGGGATCCTTTCAGCGCCTCGGAGGTCAGCGCTCACCGTTCCACCCTATCGGTCGACCCTCGCGACGCCGTACCGGCACCGGCGGCCCCTCAGCCGTGGGTCTCAGGTACCGCAGAAGGTGACGTACGGCCCGGAGTCCGTGGGGGCACCGACGGCAAGACGTTCCAGGCCCGGACGCACCTCATAAGGGGCCGATACGGCTTCCAGAAGCCTGTTCAGCGGCCCCAGGTCCCCGTCGGTGGCGGCGTCGAGCGCTTCTTCCACCAGATGGTTGCGCGGGATGTAGGCGGGGTTGATCAGGTCCATTCCCGTCGCATCGGGCCCCAAGGCCAGCCAGGTCTCGGCCCAGGCATCAAAGGGTGCCGGGTCGGTGAACAAGGCCCGAGCGGGTTCCCGGTCGCCCCGGGCCACCCCCGCCAACGCGCGAAAGAACAAGGTGTAGTCGGCTCCGCTGGTCGTGAGTAGTTCGGTCGTGGCGTGTACGACGTCGTGGGCCGGCTGGTCCTCGCGCTCCACCCCGGTGGCCGGGGGCAGGCCGAGCTTTTCGAACATGCCCGCCGACCAGGCCTCGCTGTAGCGGGTCCTGAAGGTGCGCAACGATTCCATGGCCAGTTCAACGGCCTGGTCCTCGTCGTCATCGAAGAGCGGCAGCATGGCCTCGGCCAGGCGCGCCAGGTTCCATTCGGCCATGACCGGTTGGTTGCGGTACGCATAGCGCCCCTGCCCGTCGATGGAGCTGAAGACCGCGGCGGGATCGAAGGCATCGATGAACGCGCAGGGGCCATAGTCGATGGTTTCCCCCGAGATGGTCATGTTGTCGCTGTTCATCACCCCGTGGACGAAGCCCACCAGCATCCATTGCGCGATCAACGCGGCCTGGTCGGCAACGACCGCGTCGAACAAGGCCAGATGGGGCCGCTCGGCGTCGGCCGCCTCCGGATGGTGGCGGGCCATGGCAACTTCGGCCAGCCGGTGCAGCAGATCCGGGTCCCCCAAGGCCCTGGCATATTGGAAGGAGCCGACCCTCAGATGGCTGGAGGCGACGCGGGTCAGCACGGCGCCGGGCAGCCGGCTCTCGCGCAGCACGTCATGACCGGTGGCGGTGACCGCAAGTGAGAGCGTGGTGGGGATCCCCAACGCGTGCAGGGACTCGCTGAGGATGTATTCGCGCAGCATGGGCCCCACGGCCCCGAAGCCGTCACCACCCCGGGAGAAGGGGGTCCGGCCCGAGCCCTTCAGGTGCAGATCACGGAGGTTCCCCTCGGCGTCACGCAATTCGCCCAGCAACAGGGCCCGGCCGTCTCCAAGGCGCGGGGAGTAGGAACCGAACTGGTGTCCTGCGTATCCCTGGGCGACAGGTGTCGCCCCCTCGGGTGGATGGGCCCCGGTCAACACGGAGATCCCCTCGGCGCTGCGTAGGTATTCGGGGTCCAGCCCGAGCTCCCGGGCCAGGCGTTCATTCAGGACCAGTAGTTCCGGCGCCGGGGGTTCCTCCGCTGTCCAGGGGATGGAGAGCTCGGGGAAATTCCGGGCGAACCCGTTCTCGAGAACAACGGATCGCTGCAGTGCTGTACTCATGCTTCGAGCCTACCGTCGCCGGCCCGGAGATAGACTTCCTCCATGCCTTCGCCCGGTCCTGCTCCGACCTTCGGGCCACGCCGCCTGACCCTGGGCGTGGCCGCGGCCTGCGTCATCGCGGCCGGTCTGGCGGCCCGTTTCCTGCTCCACGGAGGATTCGCCGACGCCGCCGGCGGCGTCTTGTACACGGTCCTGGTCTACCTGTTGGTGGGCCTCCTGCGGCCCGGCTGGCGTCCTGTCCGCCTGGCGGCCATCGCCTTAGCCATCAGCTGCGCCGTTGAGCTGCTCCAGTTGACCGGGCTTCCCGGGGCCCTCTCCGCCATCGTCCCACCGATGCGTCTGGTGTTGGGGACGACCTTCTCACTGACCGATCCACCCGCCTATGTGGTGGGTGCGCTGCTGGCCCTTGCCGTGGATTGCCTCCTACGGTGTGGGACGCGGCCCCCTCGGCCATCCCGGCACGATATCCCCGCCCGGAGCCGATGAGCCCCGCCCGGATCGGATCGGTAACGTCGAAGGGCTCCGGCGCAGTGGCGCCGGAGCCCTTCGAACAGTGCGTGCAGCATCTGCCGATGTGGTTAGAAGTCCCAGTCCTCGTCTTCGGTGTTCACGGCCTTGCCGATCACGTAGGAGGATCCCGAGCCGGAGAAGAAGTCGTGGTTCTCGTCCGCGTTGGGGCTCAAGGCCGAGAGGATGGCCGGGTTCACGTCCGTCACCGAGGACGGGAACATCGCTTCGTAACCCAGGTTCATCAGCGCCTTGTTGGCGTTGTAGTGCAGGAACTTCTTGACGTCCTCGCTCAGGCCCACGCTGTCGTACAGA
This sequence comes from Arthrobacter sp. AOP36-C1-22, assembly GCF_052377515.1. Taxonomy (NCBI): domain Bacteria; kingdom Bacillati; phylum Actinomycetota; class Actinomycetes; order Micrococcales; family Micrococcaceae; genus Arthrobacter; species Arthrobacter sp. AOP36-C1-22. The sequence continues at coordinate 28,726 of NZ_JBQSWW010000003.1, forward strand.
TCGTGGGTGTACTGCACCTCGTTTTCATACAGTTCGTAGAGCAGCTCGAAGGTGTAGTCCTTCAACTCGGTCTTGCGCTCTTCACTCAGGCCTTCCAGGTTCTTCTGGAACTTATAGCCGATGTAGTAGCCGTGGACGGCTTCGTCACGGATGATCAGACGGATCAGGTCGGCCGTGTTGGTCAGCTTGGCCCGTGAGGACCAGTACATCGGCAGGTAGAAGCCCGAGTAGAACAGGAAGGACTCCAAGAGCGTCGAGGCGATCTTGCGCTTAAGCGGATCCTCACCGTAGTAGTAGGCCTCGATGATCGAGGCCTTCTTCTGCAGGTTCACGTTCTCGAGGGACCAGCGGAACGCCTCGTCGATCTCCTTGGTCGAGGCCAGTGTGGAGAAGATCGAGGAGTAGCTCTTGGCGTGGACCGACTCCATGAACGCGATGTTCGTGTAGACGGCTTCCTCGTGCGGCGTGAGCGCATCCGGGATCAGCGAGACGGCCCCGACCGTGCCCTGCAGCGTGTCCAGCAGGGTCAGCCCCGTGAAGACGCGCATGGTGAGCAGCTTCTCGTCCTCGGTGAGCGTGTTCCAGGACTGGACGTCGTTGGACAGCGGGATCTTCTCCGGCAGCCAGAAGTTGTTCACGAGGCGGTTCCACACCTCGACGTCCTTCTCGTCCTGGATGCGGTTCCAGTTGATGGCCTCGACGTGATGCTGCAGCTTGACCTGGTCGGTCATTTCATCCCCTGACTTTCTGATGCGGGTTGCCTATGTGATCGGTGGCCGGGACGACGGCTGGGTTTCCCCGCCGTCGTCCCGGTCCGGTGTGTCCCGGATGCCGGCCTCCGGCATCCCGATGGTGGGACGAGGGTGATTCAGCGCCTGCTGCTACAGGGCGCAGGACACGCAGCCCTCAACCTCCGTGCCTTCCAGCGCGAGCTGGCGAAGACGGATGTAGTAGAGCGTCTTGATGCCCTTGCGCCAGGCGTAGATCTGCGCCCGGTTGATGTCGCGGGTCGTGGCGGTGTCCTTGAAGAACAGCGTCAGCGACAAGCCCTGGTCGACGTGCTGGGTCGCGGCCGCGTACGTGTCGACGATCTTTTCGTAACCGATTTCGTAGGCATCCTGGTAGTAGTCCAGGTTCTCGTTGGTCAGGTACGGAGCCGGGTAGTAGACACGGCCCAGCTTGCCTTCCTTGCGGATCTCGATCTTCGCGGCCACCGGGTGGATCGAGGAGGTCGAGTTGTTGATGTAGGAGATCGAGCCCGTCGGCGGGACGGCCTGCAGGTTCTGGTTGTAGATACCGTGCTCCATGACCGAGGCCTTCAGCTGCTCCCAGTCCTGCTGGGTCGGGATGTGCACGTTGGCGAAGAGCTCGCGGACCTTTTCGGTCTGCGGAACCCATTCGGCCTGGGTGTACTTATCGAAGAACTCGCCCGAGGCGTACTTCGAATCCTCGAACCCACCGAAGGTCTCACCCGTTTCCATGGCCAACTTATTCGAGGAGCTCAACGCGTGGAAGAGCACCGTGTAGAAGTAGATGTTGGTGAAGTCCAAGCCCTCTTCGGAGCCGTAGTGGACGTGCTCCCGTGCCAGGTAGCCGTGCAGGTTCATCTGACCCAGGCCGATGGCGTGCGAGGCCTTGTTCCCCTCGGCGATCGAAGGAACCGAACCGATGTAGGACATATCCGATACGGCGGACAACGCGCGGATGGCGGTCTCCACCGTGGCACCCAAGTCGGGGGAATCCATCGCCTTGGCGATGTTCAACGAGCCCAGGTTGCAGGAGATGTCCTTGCCGATCTCCTCGTAGCCGAGGTCCTCCTTGTACACCGACGGCGAGGAAACCTGCAGGATCTCCGAGCAGAGGTTGCTCATGATGACCTTGCCCTTGATCGGGTTGGCCCGGTTCACCGTGTCTTCGAACATCACGTACGGGTAGCCCGATTCGAACTGGATCTCCGCGAGGGTCTGGAAGAACTCGCGGGCGTTGATCTTGGTCTTCTTGATCCGGGAATCGTCGACCATCTCGTAGTACTTCTCCGTGACGGAGACGTCGGAGAAGGGGATGCCGTAGACGCGCTCGACGTCGTAGGGCGAGAAGAGGTACATGTCCTCGTTCGTCTGGGCCAGCTGGAAGGTGATGTCCGGGACGACCACGCCCAGCGAGAGGGTCTTGATGCGGACCTTCTCATCGGCGTTCTCCCGCTTGGTGTCGAGGAAGCGGTAGATGTCCGGGTGGTGGGCGTGCAGGTAGACGGCGCCTGCCCCCTGGCGGGCCCCGAGCTGGTTCGCGTAGGAGAAGCTGTCTTCAAGGAGCTTCATCACCGGAATGACGCCGGAGGACTGGTTCTCGATCTGCTTGATCGGGGCACCGTGCTCGCGGATGTTCGTCAGCGACAGGGCCACCCCGCCCCCGCGCTTGGAGAGCTGGAGCGAGGAGTTGATGCCACGGGCAATGGACTCCATGTTGTCTTCGACGCGCAGCAGGAAGCAGGAAACCAGCTCGCCGCGCTGGGCCTTGCCAGCGTTCAGGAAGGTGGGGGTGGCCGGCTGGAAGCGGCCATCCATGATCTCGTCGACCAGCTGGGTGGCGAGCTGTTCGTTGCCGCGGGCCAGGTGCAGGGCGACCATGCACACGCGGTCCTCGTAACGCTCCAGGAAACGGTTCCCGTCGAACGTCTTCAGCGTGTAGGAGGTATAGAACTTGAAGGCGCCCAGGAAGGTCTCGAAGCGGAACTTCTTCTTATAGGCATGCGCGTAGAGACCACGCACGAAGTTCATCGTGTACTGGTCGATGGTCTCGCGCTCGTAGTACTCGTGCTTCACGAGGTACTCGAGCTTCTCGTCCAGGTCGTGGAAGAAGACCGTGTTGTTGTTCACGTGCTGCAGGAAGTACTGCCGCGCCGCCGCACGATCCGCGGCGAACTGGATCTTCCCGTCCTTGTCATAGAGGTTCAGCATGGCGTTGAGCTCGTGGTAGCCCAACCCCTGGAAGGCCTCGGGGACCTCCTTGGTATCTGTCTTCACGGTTGGCTCTGCGACTGTGGTGTCCAAAACTCTTCCAATCCTTGGCGTACACGGGTGACGTCCTCCGACGTCCCCATGAGTTCGAAACGATATAGCACGGGAACCGAGCACTTGGCGGAGATCTTGTCCGCCGCCAAGCAGTAGGTGGTTCCAAAGTTTGTGTTGCCGGCGCCGATGACGCCGCGTAGCAGCTGCCGGTTCCCCTCGTTGTTCAGGAACCGGATCACCTGCGGCAGAATCGACCGCTCTCCCTTCTCCCCACCGTAGGTGGGCAGAACCAGGACATACGGTTCGGTGGCCAGCAGCTCTGGTTCGCTGGCATAGAGGGGAATCTTCGCCGCATCGAGTCCCAGTTTCTCCATGAACCGTTTCGTGTATCCGGAAACGGAGGAGAAGTAGATCAGGGAACTGTTCGTGGTGTTTGCGGTGGCCGGACTCGTGGTCCGCTCATCCACCGCGATGTCGCCAGACATGAGACCGGCCTCCAACTGCTGGTGATGGGTGGTGTCGCCTCAGGCAACGCTCGAGGCGGCCACGGCCAGTTCCTCGATCTTGTCCGGGCGGAAGCCTGACCAGTGGTCGGCTTCGGTCATGACCACGGGGGCCTGCATGTAGCCGAGGGCCCGAACACGTTCGAGGGCCTCCGCGTCCTGGGAGATATCGACCTTCTGGTAGGCAATGCCCTTCTTGTCCAGCGCCCGGTAGGTGGCGTTGCACTGCACGCATGCTGGCTTGGTATAAACCGTGACGGTCATGGCGTTGATCCCCTCGTACAAAATGTGTGGTCATCTTCGTTGTCTGTCCCGGATTCCCGGGGGTCCGAAAGCGGGCCATCCGAGCGTTGGCGGGAGTGGAAACCGTTCCCGCCCCGTGGGGCGCTTCCTGAGATTTCAATACTACATGTAGTACAAGGAACAGCAAGCAACCCCTATATGTTGTCTTACAAGTATGTCATTCCCCAGTCCCTTAGTCCACAGCGGGTGTGGAGAAACGCATCCCTAATTGCCGCACGAATCCGGGGTTCGGGCCCATCCGTCCACAGCCTGTGCATGGAAGATGCCCACAACCAAACAGCTGGTGTGTCGTTCGGCGACGGCGTGTCGCCACCCTTTCTGGAAGGCCGCGGTCGAAGGCTCGGCGGTAGGCTGGATTCAACCTCAGCGGAAGGAACCCACCTGACATGACCACGGTCTCAGAACACATGATCGCCACCCTCCGGGCCAACGGCGTCCAACGAATCCACGGCGTCCCGGGAGATTCGCTCAACGGGATCACCGATGCCCTGCGCAAGGACGGGAACATTATCTGGTCCACCGTCCGCCACGAAGAGGCCGCTGCCTTTGCCGCCGGGGCCGAGGCAACCATGACCGGGCGCCTGGGCGTCTGCGCCGGCAGCTGCGGGCCGGGCAACCTGCACCTGATCAACGGGCTCTACGAGGCCAACAGGTCCCGCGTGCCGGTGCTCGCCATCGCCGCCCACATCCCCAGCGCGGAGATCGGCAGCAACTACTTCCAGGAAACCCACCCCCAGGACCTGTTCAGCGAGTGCTCGGTCTTCACCGAAATGGTCTCCACCCCCGACCAGATGCCCCGTTTGATGGAAATCGCCATGCGGACGGCGATCGAAAAGCGTGGTGTGGCCGTGCTGGTCATTCCCGGTGACGTGGCCCTGGCGCCGGCGACCAACGAACGCATCACCCACATTCGCCGCGCCAACCCCGTGGTGGTGCCCTCGAGGGAGGAACTCGACGAGGCCGCAGGGGTCCTCAACGCCGGGTCCAAGGTCACCATCCTCGCCGGCGCGGGCGTGGCAGGAGCCCACGACGCGGTGGTGGGTCTGGCGGACACCCTGGGCGCGCCCATCGTCCACGCCCTGGGTGGCAAGGAACACATCGAATACGACAATGAATTCGACGTCGGCATGACCGGGCTGCTCGGTTTCGCCTCGGGCTACCGGGCCATGGAGGACGCCGACACCCTGCTGATGCTGGGCACCGATTTCCCCTACCAGCAGTTCTTCCCCTCCAAGGCCCGCATCATCCAGGTCGATATCCGGGGCGAGCAGCTCGGTCGCCGCACCCCGGTGGACCTCGGATTGGTGGGGTCGGTGGCCGATACCGCTACGGCCCTGCTGCCGATGCTCAAACGCAAGTCCCGCAGGTCCCACCTCAAGGACGCGCAGAAGCATTACCGCAAGACCCGCGAGAAGCTCGACGACCTGGCCACGAAGACGCGTAAAGGCAAACCGCTGCACCCGCAGTTCGTGGCCCGCTCCCTGGATCGGCACGCCTCCGACGACGCCGTGTTCATCCCCGATGTCGGCTCCCCGGTCATGTGGGCCTCCCGCTACCTGACGATGAACGGGCGTCGGCGCCTGTTCGGCTCCTTCGCCCACGGGTCCATGGCCAACGCGCTCCCCCAGGCCATCGGAGCCCAGGCCGCAGCCCCGGACCGGCAGATCGTTGCCATGTGTGGTGACGGCGGGTTGTCGATGCTCATGGGCGAGCTGCTCACGGTGGTGCAGTCCAGGTTGCCGGTGAAGATGGTGGTCTTCAACAACTCCTCGTTGAACTTCGTGGAGCTGGAGATGAAGGCAGCCGGATTCGTGAATTACGCCACGGATCTGGAGAACCCGAACTTCGCCGACGTGGCCAACGCCGTCGGGATCCTGGGGATCCGGGTCGAAAGCTCGGCGGATCTGGATGCGGCGCTGAAGAAGGCCCTCGCCCATGACGGACCAGCACTCGTCGATATCGTCACGGCGCGCCAGGAACTGACCATGCCACCGAATGTCACGGCCGAGCAGGCCAAGGGATTCGCCCTCTACGCCGTGCGCACGGTCATGTCCGGCCGGGGCGACGAACTGCTGGACCTGGCTGCCACGAACTGGCGCCAGCTCTTCTAGGCCCATCCCATGGAAGGCCTGGAGCAGTTCATTGCTGCTCCGGGCCTTTCGTCATGCCGTCCGCCACGGCTTCCGGCAGCAGGGCACCCCATCCACCGGCTGCTTCACCGAATATGGGTCTTGACCGCGTTCGTGCGGATCTTCCCCTTGGAAGGGATACTCGGGCGCGACATGCACCGGATGGCCGTACGGCTGCTAGACGTCGACGACAGCGATCCCGCCATCCGCGGGCTCATCCAGGGCACCCTTGACATGGCACGAGGTTTGGGGCTGGCAGATACGCCGCGCAATGACTCGCATCGTCGAGGCCACGTGGTTGCCGTCTGGTCGGCCCAACTCGCTTCCGCTCTCGGAAGGGCCTAGGACGCCACCGCCCCGACCTGCTCGAAGACCGTTGTGGGACCGGCCTGCAGCAAAACATGCCCTACTCACGTTCGCCGGTTCAAGTACCGGGGGCGGCTGGCATCGCGCTAGCATGGGGACGCCGTGTGTCGATACCCGGCCGTAACCACGCTGTCTCCTCGTCGTGGGAGAACACATCCATTGCATCGAGGGACGAACCTAGTCATGGTCCCGAGGCGAAGGAGTACTGATTGTCTGACGCAGAAGAACCCCCGAAGGGTTCGACCGACGCACCCCGCCCCCGGATTGATCGCAGTCGTTTCGGCATAACCGGCCGCCGCAGGGGACCCGATACCGACCCGATGCGTCCCCCGATCTCCAGCAGCGAGATGAGCAAGGGGCCCGTCGAACTCTCCGAGCACCGCGGCCCACGGGTGAACTGGCGCGTCTTCATCATCTCCTCGGCGATCATCCTGGGATTCTCCTGCTGGGCGATGGCCTTGCCGGATCAGGCCTCGGCGACGATGCAGGCCGCCGTGACCTGGATTTCGACCAATCTCGGCTGGTTCTACGTCCTCACGATCACCCTGGTCATCCTCTTCGTCCTCTGGGTGGCGCTCTCCAAGGAGGGCGGGGTCAGGTTGGGACCGGATCATGCCCGTCCGCAGTACAATCTCTTCACCTGGGTGGCCATGCTGTTCGCCGCCGGGGTCGGCATCGACATGCTCTTCTATTCGGTCACCGGCCCGATCACCCAATTCATCACCCCGCCCTCGGCCACCCCCGAATCCGCCGAGGCCCTCCATGACTCGGTCATCTGGACCATGTTCCACTACGGGATCGCCGGATGGTCGATGTACGCCCTGTTGGGCATGGCCATGGGCTACTTCGCCTACCGCTGGGGAATGCCCCTGTCGATCCGGGCGGTCCTGTATCCGCTCCTGGGCAAACGGGTCCGTGGGGCCACCGGCGACGTGATCGACATCTTCGCCCTCGTGGGCACCGTCTTCGGCGTGGCCACCTCGATGGGCATCGGGGTGGTCCTGCTCAACGTCGGTTTCGCCTGGCTGCTGGGAATCGAAGAGGGGCTGGCCCTGCAGATCGCCCTGGTGCTGGTGGCCGTGATCATGACGGTGGCCGCCTGCGCCTCGGGGGTGGACAAGGGGATCAGGCTGATCTCGGAGCTCAACCTCTGGGCCGCGGGGGCCATGATGCTCTACATCCTGATCACCGGTAAGACCGCCTTCCTGCTCAATGCGATGGTGGAGAACATCGGCAGATTCGTCCTGACGCTGCCCGAACGCACGTTGAAGACCTTCGCCTATACCGATGGCGGCAGTGAGTGGATGGGAAGTTGGACCCTGTTCTTCTGGGCCTTCTGGCTCGCGTGGGGTCCCTTCGTCGGGCTGTTCCTGGCCCGGATCTCCCGGGGGCGCACGTTGCGCGAATTCGTGATCGCCGCGATCACCGCCCCGGTGCTGTGCGATTTCTTCATCGTCACGATCTTCGGCAACAGTGCCCTGCGCCAGGTGTTGGAGGGCAACAGGGACTTCGCCGAACTGGCCATGGATAGTCCCGAGCACGGCTGGTATGCATTATTGGAGATGTTCCCCGGCGCCCCCTTCCTGATCGGTCTGGCCACCCTGTCGGGCATGCTGTTCTATCTCACCAGCGCCAACTCCGGGGCCATGGTGATGGCCAACTTCTCCTCGTCGATCCCCGATCCCTCGGTGGACGGGGCCAAATGGCTACGGATCTTCTGGGCCGTGCTCACCGCGGTCCTGACGGTTTCGATGATCGTCGCCGGAGGGGTGGCGACCATGGAACATGCGACGCTGATCTTCGCGCTGCCGGTGACCATCATCAGTTATCTGGTCATGGCCTCCTTCTCCAAGGTGCTGCGGATGGAGCGGGCCGAACGCGAGGGGCAGGTGCGGCGCCGCCGCTCCATGGCCGTCCATGGCGGTCAGACCCCCGAAAAGACCTGGCGTCAGCGTCTGGCTCAGTTGCGCTCCTACCCCTCGAAGAAGGCGGTCGCCCAGTTCGCGGACAGGGTGGTGGAACCGGCGTTGCAGGAGGTGGTCACGGAGTTCAACGGCCTGGGCTACGACGCCGAACTGACCTCCTCCCCCAACGCCGACACCGGGATCAGCGAGCACACCCTGCTGGTGAACATGGAGGACCACCGGAACTTCCACTACCAGGTCGCGGCGGTCGAGGCGCCGGCCCCGATGTTCGGCGGACGCAGCATGTCGCGACAGATCGACATCTACTACCGTCTGGAGGTCTTCACCCAAACGGGAACGGAGGGCTATGACCTGATGGGCCTGACCGAACAGCAGATCATCAACGACGTGCTCGACCGCTACGAAGCGCACCTGGGGTTCCTGCACTACTCCACCGAACATGACTACGCTTCGGTCCTGACCCCGGTCATGCCGACCACGACGGGAACCATCCCCCGGATCCCCGATTCGGCGGACGACGTCGAACCTCTCGAAGAGGACGAACAGTAGTCCCCTGACCGCGGGCCGGCACTTCGGCCCCGGACACAGAAGAAGCCCCGTCCGTGGACGGGGCTTCTTCTCATGGATCCTGAATTCGGTGGAGGTAAGGGGATTCGAACCCCTGACCTTCTGCATGCCATGCAGACGCGCTACCAACTGCGCCATACCCCCGAAAGGGAGTCGCCGGTTTCGTTTCCGACCGGACAACTCATCCATCATAGGGCACGGAATTTAGCCCGCGCAAATCGCCTCCCCCTACTAGGCGGAGGTCTCCGGGTCCTCAACCACGGCCACGCTCCGGGCGGCAGCCGGCAGTTCGATCGCGGCGCAGTCGCTCCACAGGCGGTCCAGGGCATAGAAGACGCGGTCTTCCTGGTGCTGGATGTGGATGACGACGTCGATGTAGTCCAGTAGGACCCAGCGGCCCAGTCCCCTGCCCTCTCGACGGACGGGACGCAGATCATGCTTTTCGATCAGCGCCTCTTCGATCCCGTCGACGATGGCGTTGACCTGCCGCTCGCTTTCTGCCGAAGCGATCAGGAAGGCATCGGTGATGCCCAGGCGTTCGCTGACGTCCAGGGCGATCTGGTTCTCCGCGAACTTCTCGGCCGCGGCCAATGCTGCGGTGTTGATGACGCTCAGTGAGTATTCTGTTGCAGCCATGTGGCTCCTCGGGTGGTGGTGCTGGTCATCGGTCGACGACTAGCCGTTGGTGGTGATCATGATGATGCCGACCGTCAGGGCGGCGGCACCCACCAGGAGTACCCCGAGCACCGCCCACGCCCAGACGTTGGCCCGCCGGACCCCGCTGCTGCGGTAGTCCAAGGGATCCAGGCCCTGGGCCGAACTGGCGCTGACCGGTTGCCGGGCAGCCCCGCGGCCCGGCTCCTCGGAGGCCGGGTCCGAAGGTTCCGCGGCCGCGGGTTCACCCACGGGGTCCTCGTGGCCCGTTCCCGGCGTCGGCGCAGCGACGGCTGGCCCCTTGCCGGTCGCGGGCATCTGGAGATGGAAGCCGCTGGTTTCGGGAGCGTTGATTCCGGTGTTGGCCAGATCCCTCTCGGCCTTTTCCCTGCGCAACCGGTCCATGGCCCCCGTGAACGGGTCCCCTGCCTGGTCTTCGGCACTGCGGGTGGAGTGGGCCCGTTTCAGGCGCTCCCGCTCTGCGACCCGTCGGCTGATGATGGCCGCACGGGCGGCCAGTTCGCGCTGTTTGGCCAGGACCTCCAGGTCATCGTGGTCCTCGGCAGCAGCGGCTTCGGCCTCGGGGTCCCCGGGCTGGTCAGGGATGGTTTGCCGGCGGGCTTCCAGGGCCTCCGCGACGCTGAGTGATTCCTGCCCCTGTGCGGTGCGCTCGGCCGCGGGCTTCTCGGTCGACGGGGACCCGGAGTCCACCTCGGCCTCGGGTTCCGCGGTCGAGGCGGCAGCCCTGGCCGCAGCCAGGGCCTGGAGACGGAGCTGCCGACGGGTCAGCGGGGCCGGCTCATCGCCAGCGGGGCGGACCTCTGCCGGCGCGGGCTTCTGGGCCGCTTCGGCTTCCCGGCGGCTCTTCAGTGCCTCCCGGTCGCGGGCCCGTTGCAACGAGCTGCGTTCGCCTGCTTCGCTGTGTTCCTCACGGTCGGGCACCATGTCGAAGGGGACGTCGGCGGCACGTCGGCTGCGGTTGGCCTGAGCGATGCGGTCGAGCTGGTTGGTGTCCTCGGATGAGCGCGGCTCGGGCTGCTCAGCCGGGTCTTCGCCCGACAGGTGCCCACCCTCGTGGTGGCCGTCAGCGGTCTCGCTGGCACGGCGTTGTTCACGCAGGGACCGCCGCGTCGGCGGGAGCCCCAAATCGTCGCTCATGTTGTCCATTCCAGGCAATCCCCCTCAGGTGTCGCCGTCGTAGTGATACAACTCATATTTCGCAATGTACTGAACCACCCCATCGGGCACCAGATACCAGACCGGCTTATTTGCCTTGACCCGGTCCCGGCAGGCCGTCGAGGAGATCGCCATGGCCGGGACCTCCAACAGGCTGATGTCCGTACGCCCCAGGTCCGGTAGTTCGTGCCCGGGGCGGGTGACCCCGACGAAATGCGCCAGGCTCCACAGCTCGTCGATGTCCTTCCAGGACATGATCCGCTCCAGCGCATCGGCCCCGGTGATGAAGAACAACTCGGCGTTGGGTCGAAGCCGACGCAGATCGCGCAAGGTGTCGATGGTGTAGGTGGGTCCCGGCCGGTCGATATCCACCCGGCTGACCGTGAAGCGTGGGTTCGAGGCCGTGGCCACCACCGTCATCAGGTAGCGGTGTTCGGAATCGGCGACGTCTTTTCCCGACTTCTGCCACGGTTGACCCGTGGGAACGAACACGACCTCGTCCAAGTCGAACTCCGCGGCCACCTCGCTGGCGACCACCAGGTGCCCGTGGTGGATGGGATCGAACGTCCCGCCCATGACACCGAGGCGGACCGGGCGCCGGGACCCGATCGCCCCAGCCCGCCTAGAGATCGTCGTGGCCGTGCTTGTTCGAGAACTGCTTATGCGAGTCGGGGATCTCGGCATGTCCCTCGTGGCGGTTGCCGACGTTGGTGAATGAGACGACGACGAAGAGCATCAGGAGGAAGATCGCGAAGATTCCCCCACCGATGAGAAAGGGCCAGATGCCCTCGTTTCCGGCAACCTCGGCCTCCGCGCCACTTGCCATGACCGTACCCAAGACCTGCGTGAGCATTTTTCTCCTTCGTGCCCGTCGTCGACCGGCGCCCCCAACGGGCGATGCGATCCGTCGATCGTCTGATGTCTGCTTACCATCCTACCTACCCGGCAGGCACTCTACGAACGGATGTGGCCATCTCCTTGGACAATCCACTTCGTGGTCGTCAGCTCCCGCAGACCCATGGGGCCCCGGGCGTGGACCTTCTGGGTCGAGATGCCCACTTCGGCCCCCAGTCCCAGCTGTCCCCCGTCGGTGAAACGGGTGGAGGCGTTGACGATCACGGCCGCCGAATCGATCTCCGCGACGAACCGTTCGGCGTTGGCCAGGTCGTTGGTCAGGATGGCTTCGGTGTGCCCGGTGGTCCAGGTGCGGATATGGTCCAGGGCCCCGTCCAGGTCATCAACCACCGCCACCGCAAGGTCCAGGTCCATGTATTCGCGGGACCAGTCCTCTGCGGTGGCCGGGACCGCGTGGAGCCCCTCCATGAGGGCCATCGCCCGTTCGTCGCCGTGCAGGGTGACCCCTGCCTTCGACAGGGCCCGCAGGACTTCGCCGGCGGCAGGGGCCTGCGCGTGCAGAAGCAGGGTCTCCACCGTGTTGCACACGGAGGGGCGTTGCGTCTTGGCGTTGAGCAGGATCTCCGAGGCCGATTCGGCCGTGGCCGTGGCGTCGACGAAGATATGGACGTTGCCCTCCCCCGTTTCGATGACCGGGATCCGCGCGTTCTGCAGCACCGTCTGGATCAGTTCGTGTCCGCCCCGCGGGATCAGCACGTCGACCTTGCCGCGGGCCCCCATCAGGGCCGTGGCCCCGGCCCGGCCGAAGTCATCCACGCTTTGGACCACGTCGGCGGGCAGTCCCACCGATTCGAGGGCATCACGGATCAGGTACAGCAGCGCCTCGTTGGAGCGGGCCGCGGCCGAACCCCCGCGCAGCAGGACCGCGTTGCCGCTCTTCAGTGCCAACCCGGCAATATCGACGGTGACGTTCGGGCGCGCCTCGTAGATGGTCCCGAGCACTCCCATCGGGACGTGGACCTGCCGCAACCGCAACCCGTTGGGCAGGGTCTGCCCGCGTTGGACGGTACCCACCGGGTCCGGCAGTCCGGCCAATTCCTCGAGGGCCGAGATGAGGCCGTCGACGCGGGCGTCGTCGAGTTTCAACCGATCGAGCAGGCCTTCGCTAGTGCCGGCGGCCCGCCCGCGTTCGAGGTCCTCGGCGTTGGCGGCGATCACGGAGGCCCGCCGCTCATCCAGGGCGGTGGCGATGGCCCGCAGGGCGCGGTCCTTCCAATCACGGGTGGCCCGGGCCAACACGCGGGAGGCTTGGCGGGCTCGGTCGGCGCGTAGACCAACCTGATGGGCGATGTCTTCGGCTGTACTGGTGGAATCGGTGACGCTCTGGCTCATGACCCAAGCCTAGTCGGCTCCAGGGGGACGGTGGCGATTGTTGAGCAACAGTGTCAGGCCCGGGGCTCCGCGGCCGGTGGGGTCTGCTTTTTCCGGGTGCGCACGGGCGGTCGCAGGACCACCAGGTCATCGATGTGGACGACTTCGCGCTCGTAATGCGACCCGAGGGTCCTGGCCAGTTCCCGGGTGCCGTGTCCCAGCATGTCCGGGAGTTCCTCCGAGGCGTAGTTGACCAGGCCGCGGGCGACGACCGTGCCTTCCGCGTCGGTGATCTCCACGGCGTCTCCGGCTTCGAAATCCCCGCTGACCGAGGTGATGCCCGCCGGCAGCAGCGAGCGCGCCCCCGAGGCCACCGCGGCGACCGCCCCGTCATCGAGCATCAGCCCGCCCTGGGTGTTCGCCAGTTGGGCCAGCCAGAGCATCCGGGCCGGGCGGCGTCCGCCCCGGGCGGAGAACCAGGTGCCGACATCCTCGCCGGCCAGGCCGCGGCCGGCCTGATCCGTCGAGGTGATCAGCGTGGGGATGCCGGAGTCCGCGGCCATGGTGGCCGCTTCGACCTTGGTGACCATGCCGCCGGTCCCCACCCCGGAGCCCCCGGTGGTGCCGATGCTGACCCCGTCGAGGTCCGCGGCACTGACGACGTCCGCGATGCGGCTGGCTCCCTTCGCCGGTGGACCGTCATAGACGGCGTCGACATCCGAGAGCAGGATCAGGGCATCGGCCTTGACCAGGTGGGCCACCAGTGCGGCGAGCCGGTCATTGTCCCCGAAGCGGATCTCGTGGGTGGCCACGGTGTCGTTCTCATTGACCACGGGGACGACCCCCAGGGTCAGCAACCGGCCTAGAGCCCGGAAGGCGTTGGCATACTGTTGCCGGCGAATCAGGTCATCGGCGGTGAGCAACACCTGGGAGACGGTGATCCCGTGCGCGCCGAAGGCCTGGGTGTATTTGGCCATCAGCAGTCCCTGCCCGACGCCGGCGGCCGCCTGCTGGGTGGCCAGGTCCCGGGGCCTGCGACTCAGTCCCAGCGGGGCGATGCCGGCGGCTATGGCGCCCGAGGACACCAGGATCAGTTCGATCCCCCCGTTGCGCACCGCCGAGAGTTCAACGACCAGCCGGTTCAGGGCATCCTCGGAGATCCCCCCGTTGACGGTGGTCAGTGACGAGGAACCGACCTTGACCACGATCCGGGTCGCCTCGGTCAGTTGCGAACGGTGGCGGATCGAGGAGGGAAGGCGGTTCTGCCGGTTCACTTCCCGCTGTCCTTGGGTGAACCCTGCTTCTTCGGGTTCACGGATTCGGTCCACACGCCGGCCTTGCGTTCGCTCTCCAGTTCGGCGCGGGCCGCGGCCCGGGCATCCTTGCGATCCTGGTGGTCCTGACGCTTCTGGTCACGGGTGGGACGGCTGCCGTCGTCGAACCGGTCGTCTTGTCCACGACGTGATCCCAGCAGTTCGGCGCCGGCGGCCATGGTCGGCTCCCAATCGAAGACCACGCCGTTGTCATCGTCGCCGATGACCACGGCGTCCCCGGGTTTCGCCCCGGCCTTGAACAGCTTGTCCTCCACACCGATCTTGGCCAGTCGGTCGGCCAGGTAGCCCACGGCCTCGTCGTTGCTGAAATCGGTTTGCTTGACCCACCGGACCGGCTTTTCACCCTCGACACGGAACAGCGGCTCGAGGTTGCGTTCTTCGCGGTGGATGGTGAAGGGGGCCCGGTTCACGCCCCGGGGGCGCAGCACCGGGACTTCCACCTGGGCCGGCTCCTCGGCCGATGCGGTGCGTGCTTCGGTGACGAGCTCGGCCATGGCATAGCCCAGTTCCTTCAGCCCGGTCCGGGCCAGGGCGGAGACCTCGAAGACGCGGTAGCCGCGGGACTCCAGATCGGCGCGGACGAACTCGGCCATATCCGAGCCGTCGGGCATGTCGGTCTTGTTCAGGGCGATCAAGCGGGGGCGGTCGTTCAGCGGGATCACGGTGCCATCGGAGCCCGCATAGCTGGAGTCGGTCGCATAGGCGGCCAGTTCCGCCTCGATGGCCTCCAGATCACTGAGCGGATCGCGGTCCGATTCCAGCGAGGCACAGTCCAGGACGTGCACCAGCGCGGCACAGCGTTCGACGTGGCGGAGGAATTCGTGTCCGAGGCCCTTGCCCTGGCTGGCGCCCGGAATGAGTCCGGGGACGTCGGCGACGGTGAATCTGACGTCCCCGCTTTGCACGACGCCCAGGTTGGGGATCAACGTGGTGAACGGGTAGTCGGCGACCTTGGGACGGGCGGCGGACATGGCGGCAATGAGGCTTGATTTGCCGGCCGAGGGAAAGCCCACCAACGCGATATCGGCTACCGACTTCAGTTCCAGGACGATGTCCTGTTCCCCGCCGGGGACGCCCAGCAGGGCGAACCCGGGGGCCTTGCGCTTCTGTGAGGCAAGCCCCGCGTTGCCCAGTCCGCCCATGCCGCCGGCGGCGGCCACGTATTCGGTGCCGGCGCCGACCATGTCGGCCAGGATGTTTCCTTCACGGTCCTTGACCACGGTGCCGTCGGGCACCGGCAGGATCAGGGTCTCGCCGTTGCGGCCGGGCTGCATGTCTCCCCGGCCCGGTTCGCCGTTGCCACCGTGCCGGTGGGGGGAATGGTGGTAGGACAGCAGGGTCGTGGTCTGGGGGTCGACGCGGATGATCACGTCGCCGCCCTTGCCACCGCTGGCGCCATCGGGCCCGCCGAGAGGCTTGAACTTCTCCCGACGGATCGACACGCAACCGTGCCCTCCGTTTCCGCCGGAAACGTGAAGGACTACGCGGTCTACGAACGCTGCCACTACTGGGACTCCTCTATTGGGTGGCCGTTACGGTCCTGCTGGTCCGTGCTACGGCCGGTGATAAAAAGAACTGGAGGGCGGGCCAAGCGGCCCGCCCTCCAGTCTAGCTAAATTCGGTTCTGCCGAAACTAGCCGGCATCCACGATGTTCACGACACGACGGCCGCGACGGGTGCCGAACTCCACCGAGCCGGCTGCCAGTGCGAACAGCGTGTCGTCGCCACCGCGGCCGACGTTCGCGCCGGGGTGGAAACGGGTACCGCGCTGGCGAACGATGATTTCACCGGCGGAAACCACCTGGCCTCCGAAGCGCTTGACGCCCAGGAACTGAGGGTTGGAATCGCGGCCGTTGCGAGTGGAACTCGCGCCCTTCTTACTTGCCATTGAATGTGCCTACCTTTGAATCGTGGGTGATCTGGTCTCCGTCGCCTTAGGCGATGGAGGTGACCTTGACCTTGGTCAGTGCGGAACGGAAACCCTGGCGCTTCTTGTAGCCGGTCTTGTTCTTGTACTTCTGGATGACGATCTTCGGGCCACGGAGGTTCTCGAGAACCTCGGCAGTCACGGTGATCTTCGCCAGGTCGGCAGCAGCGGAGGTGACCTTGTCGCCGTCTACCAGAAGCAGTGCTGGGAGCTCAATGGTTCCACCAGCTGCCTCGGGGACGCGGTCAAGGGTCACCCAGTCTCCTACGGAAACCTTTTCCTGCCGGCCGCCTGCGCGGACAATCGCGTACACCACTTGGGAACTCACTTCTCTCGACGTCTATTACTCTTACTGCGCACATTCCACCGGACCAACCGATCGGGGATAAGCGCTGTGCTGTCACGCCGAGCGGAAAATCCGATGAGCGGCGCATGCACCGAGGATCTAGATTACGCTATTTCGGTCCGCAGGAGCAAATACATCCTCCGACGGCGGGTCGTCAAGACCCCCGGGAGGGTGAAGCACCTTTTAACGGTACCTTCCCGACCCGCGGACCGCGAACGGCGGGCCTTCCCCTGTGTCCCGGCCCCGCAGTGGTTCCGCCGCAAGGCAGGCGCGGGAACGCGTGGGGGCGGGACCCGATCGACCGGGTCCCGCCCCACGCATGGTTCCTGCCGACGAGCAGCCTCGTCCGATCCGGTTACAGCTCGGAGGCCGGTACCCCGACGCCGAACATCATCGGCGCGTCCTCGGAGGCCTTCTTCTTCGCTTCCGGTTCCGACTGCTCGAGCTTGGCCACGTGGCTGGTGCCTGCGGCAGGGGTCGACGCCGTGGCCTCCACCCGCTCGATCGGCGTGTTCGCGCTCCCCTGGGCGCTGGATGCCGCCCGGCTGCGCCGTGGACGGCGTGCCGGGGTGCTGGTGGCCGGCGGCGTTGCGGCCACGGCGGAGGAACGCTCCTGCGCCGGTGCCGACGCCACTGCAGCCGGTTCCTGCTTGGCCACGGCAGCCGGTTCCTGCTTGGCCGCGGGAGCCGGTTCGTGATCGGCTTCCCGGGACGGCTCAGGGGTGCCGCCGAAGGCGGCGCTCAAGGATTCCAGCGTCAGATCGGGGGTCTGCGTGGGCGCCGTGGCCCGGCGGCTGCGACGGGCGCCCGGCAGACGGACTTCCTCTCCCGCGATGCTCACCACGGGACCTTCCCCATCAGTCCCGGCCTCCGCCGTCGCGTCATGGCCTGGGCCCTGACCGGACTGCGTTGATCCGGGGCCCTGCTCGCGGCTGGAGGCGGCGGTGGAGGTGCCTGCGGTGTCCCCAGGCTGCTCCCCCGACCCGCTGGTGGGCGACATTTCGGCCGAGCCGGCACGACCACGTCCGCGTGAGCGCCCGCGTCCACGACGGCGCGAACCGGAGTCGGAGCCATCCTGCCCGTCGGTGCCCCCCTGGCCGGACGCGGCGGAGGTCCCGGCGTCGTGCCCGTCCCGCTGCTTCGTCTCCCCGGTCTGCTCGTGGGACGCCTGGGTGGCGGCGGCGATGGAAGCCAACGCGGCCCGGGTGGTTTCGGCCTTGGCCTCCGCCTCCGGGTCGTGCTTCTTCGGCTCCGGTGCCGACTGCTCGGGGGTCTGCTCGGTGCCTGCTCCCCCGCCCTTGCCGTGGCGGTTCCCGCGTGGCTTGCGCTCGTTGCGCTTCTGGTTGTTCTGGTCTTGCTGCTGGTTCGACGCCCGGCGATGTTCGACCGGTTCGTCATGGGTGACCACGCCGCGGCCGTTGCAGGCTTCACAGTTTTCGCTGAAGACCTCCAGCAGTCCGGTGCCCATGCGCTTGCGCGTCATCTGCACCAGGCCCAGCGAGGTGACTTCGGCGACCTGGTGTTTGGTCCGATCCCGGCCCAGGCACTCGACGAGCCGGCGCAGGACCAGATCCCGGTTGGCTTCGAGGACCATGTCGATGAAGTCGATGACGATGATCCCGCCGATATCGCGCAGCCGCAGCTGACGGACGATCTCCTCGGCGGCTTCGAGGTTATTCTTGGTCACCGTTTCCTCGAGGTTGCCGCCACTGCCGGTGAACTTGCCGGTGTTCACGTCCACCACGGTCATGGCTTCGGTCCGGTCGATGACCAGTGAGCCGCCCGAGGGCAGGAAGACCTTGCGGTCCAGGGCCTTGTGGATCTGTTCCTCCAGCCGGCGGGCGGCGAAGATGTCCTCGTCGCTCGTCCACTTCTCCAGGCGGTCCAACAGGTCCGGCGCCACGTAGGTCACGTAGGCCTCGATGGTGTCCCAGGCGTGTTCGCCGGAGACGATCAGCTTGGAGAAGTCCTCGTTGAAGACGTCGCGGACGACTTTGATGGTCAGATCCGGTTCCGCGTACAGCAGCTCGGGCGGGGTGGTCTTCGTCGAGGTGGACTTCGCCTCGATCTCCTCCCACTGGGCGCGCAGCCGGTTGATGTCGTTCATCAACTCCTGCTCGCTGGCCCCTTCGGCGGCGGTGCGCACGATGACCCCGGCGTTCTGCGGCAGGTGGTCCTTGAGGATCTTCTTCAGGCGGTTGCGTTCCACGTCGGGCAGCTTGCGTGAGATGCCGGTCATCGACCCGCTGGGCACATAGACCAGGTAGCGTCCGGGCAGGGAGATCTGGCTGGTCAGCCGGGCCCCCTTATGGCCGACCGGGTCCTTGGTGACCTGCACCAGCACCGGGTCCCCCGACTTCAGCGCATGCTCGATGCGCCGCGGCTGTCCCTCGAGCCCGGCCACATCCCAGTTGACCTCCCCGGCATAGAGCACGGCGTTGCGGCCACGGCCGATGTCGATGAAGGCGGCCTCCATGGAGGGCAGGACGTTCTGCACCTTGCCCACATAGACGTTGCCGATCAGCGAATCCTGCTGCGTCTTGGAAACGAAGTGCTCGGCCAGGACCCCGTCTTCCAGGACGCCGATCTGGATGCGCTCATCACGCTGGCGGACCACCATCTGCCGGTCCACCGATTCGCGGCGGGCCAGGAACTCGGCTTCGGTGATGACATGGCGTCGACGACCGGAGTCGCGGGAATCACGACGGCGCTGGCGTTTGGCCTCGAGCCGGGTGGAACCCTTGACGCTGGTGACCTTGTTCGACGGTGCCGGATCTGCGGCGGCCCGGGGGCCACGCACCCGGGTGACCGTGTTGGGCGGGTCGTCGTCGTTGCCGCCACTGAGTTCCAGGTCCGAGTCCCCGCGCCGACGACGCCGGCGGCGCCGTGAGCTGGTGCCGGCCTCCTCGGTCGAGTCCCCCGCCTCGGGCCCCTCGTCGCGGTTCTGTGCGTCGTCGCGGGAGCGGGAGCGGTTGCGGCGGCTGGTCCGGTTGCCCGAACCGCTGTCGTGGCTCTCCTCGGAGCCGGGCTCCTCCGCGGACCGCGCCTCGGGGGCGGCGGTGGCCAGATCGGGGGCCTGGAAGAGGACGGAGATCGCCGAGTCGGGGACGGCGAACGGATCCGCCGGAGTGGCTGTTTCGTCGCTGGTTTCGGCGGCCGGCTCACCGGGAGCCTCCGCGGCAGGTGCGGCGGTGCCGGTTTCCTCTGCCGTGGTGGTCTTCGGGCTGGCCGCGGCGGCGCGGGATTTGCGCGCCGGTGCCTTGCGCGCCCCGGTGCTCTTTGCCGGGGTCTTCGCTGCTTCCGGGCTCTCGGCGGCGGGGTCGGCGGAAGCGTCGCCGCCGGTTTCGGTGGCCACGGTCTGCTCGGCGTCCGCGGTGGTGGACGCGGCGGTCTTGCGGGTGCGGGGGGCCCTGGCTGGTTTCTTGGGCAGTTCGGCGTCGGCGTCCGGTCCGGCCGTCTGGGTGGCCTCGTCCTCGCTGGCTGCCGTGGCGGCCGGTTTGCGGGTCCGGGGTGCCCGGGTGGTCTTCTTGGCCGGTGCGGTGGCGGGCTCTTCCGCAGTGGCGGCGGCTTCGGGCTCCGGCTCGCTGGCGGCGGCGGTGGCCGGTTTGCGGGTGGTGGCCCGTTTGCGCGGTGCGCGTTTGGCCGGTGCCGGCGTCTGGGGGGCCTCGGCGGTCTCGGTGGTGGCGGCGGTGTCGTCATTCATCGGAAGGGACGACTGCGCCGGCCCATTCAGCTCTTCGTTCGTTGCTTCCATGAAAGGCCATGCTCCTAGCCGGAGTACCCTCCACAGCCGGGACGCCGGCGATCGGTTCGGGAACCGCGGCCTCGTCGGCCTTCCGATCCCCGGAAGTCAGTTTTCATATTTCCCGAGGTGTACCAACGTCGGCGGGTACGGCGGCCCGGGAAACCAACCCAGTTCCCCGGGCGAGCCGCTTTCTGTTGCGGCGACCGTCCGCGGTTTTCATCCGCCGGCATCAGGGTCGATGCCTACGGTGATCCATCGCGTGAGGGCCCGGAATCCTGTAGTTGGGTTGGAAACAAACTGTGGATTCGCCACCAACCACTGCCATTGTCTCATACGCGTCGAATCCCGAGTCGGTGGCCGGCGCCGGCGGATCATCCCAAAGGGCTCAGACGGCGGCGTCCTGGTCGACACCGATCCGGGTCAAGGGCAGGTCCGGGTGGTTCTTCGTCACCCGACGCAGCGCCCACACGTCGTTGAACAACGCCAGGTACTCGCCGTCGGAACGGATGATCACCTCGACACCCCGGACCGGCGCCAGCGCCGTCACCGCCTCCTTGGTGGTCAATCGCGCCAACGAGTACCCCAGGGCCTCCATCCGCATGGGGGCGTTGAAGTCCTGGGCCATCCTGTCTTCGACGACCTCGAACTGCATCGGTCCCACGGCCGCCAGCACCGGCGCCTGATCGCCCCGCCGGTCCGAACGCAGCACCTGGATGATGCCCTCGTGCTCGAGCTGGTCGATCCCCCGGCGGAACTGCTTATACCGGCTGGGATCCTTTGCGTGGGCCACCCGGAAGTGCTCCGGGCTGAAGTAGGGAATGGGCGGGTAGGTGACCGGCGCGTCCTCATAGAGGCTGTCCCCGACCCGCAGGGCCGAGGCGTTGACCAGTCCCACGACGTCCCCGGGCCACGCCTGGTCGATCACTTCGCGGTCCCGACCGAACAGATGCTGGGCATACTTGGTGGCGAACGGCTTTCCGGTATTGGCGTGGGTGACCACCATGCCGCGTTCGAAGATCCCCGAGCAGACACGGATGAAGGCCACATGGTCGCGGTGGGCCTGGTTCATGCCGGCCTGGACCTTGAAGACGAAGCCGGAGAAGGGGGCATCGACCGGTCGGACTTCCCCGTCGGCGTCGGCGCGCGGGGCGGCCGAGGGGGCCAGGTCCACCAGGGTGTCCAGGATCTGCCGGACCCCGAAGTTCTGTGCCGCCGAGGAGTAGAGCACCGGGGTCGCCGTCCCGGCATGGAAGCTCTCCAGGTCGAACCCTCCCGGGCTTTCGAGCAGCGACGCCTCATCCAGGGCGTCGGACCACAGTTGCCCTTCGGCCTCCAGGGCCTGTTCGGGGGTGAAATGTTCCTCCAGGGCCAGGGAGGCCCCGCTGGAATTACGGGTGAAGCGGACGTATTCGTTCTTGCGCAGGTCTGCGACGCCGTGGAATTCCCCGGCGATGCCTACCGCCCAGGTCAACGGCATGGGCCGTAATCCGGTGCGTTCGGTGATCTCGTCCATCAGCTCCAGGGATTCCAGCCCGGGGCGGTCCCATTTGTTGATCACGGTGATGATCGGCAGATTCCGTTGCCGGCAGACCTCGAAGAGCTTCATGGTCTGCACTTCCAGGCCCTTGGCCGCATCGATGAGCATCACCGCGCAGTCCACGGCGGCCAGCACCCGGTAGGTGTCCTCCGAGAAGTCCGCGTGGCCGGGGGTGTCGACCAGGTTGATCACCGTGTCTCGGTACTCGAACTGCAGGGCGGTGGAGCTGATCGAGATCCCGCGGTCCTTCTCCATCTGCATCCAGTCCGAGACGGTGTCCTTGCGGTTGGACTTGCCGTTGGTGGCCCCGGCGGTCCCGATCACCCGGGCGTGGAGGGCCAACGCTTCGGTGAGCGTGGATTTGCCCGCATCCGGGTGCGAGATCACCGCAAAGGTACGACGGCGGGAGGACTGGTCGATGATCCGGGGATCGGCGGCCTGGGTTGGAATCTGCGACACTACACTTCTCTCACGTTGGCGAACCAGACAAGTCTACCGTCCATGCCCCGGGCCCCGGGCCTAGAATCGAAGTGGATGGCGGCAACCGCCGCCGCCCCGATCGACCCGAGGAGCCCCGCGTGGCCCAGCATGCCCCGAACAGGAACGAACCGGTCCCCGCCGTGAGCCCCGCGGCCGAGGGGGCCCTTCCCGGTTACGCCCGGGAACCGGTGTTCGGGTGGATCCTGGCCATCACCGGTTTCGTGTCCTGGATCGCGTCCTCGGCGCTGACGCTCGAACGGCTGGAGATCTACAAGGACCCGGACTACGTCACCTCCTGCGACATGAATCCCTTCGTCTCCTGCGGCAGCGTCATGCGGACGGCCCAGGCGGCACTGTTCGGCTTCCCCAACCCGCTGATCGGCGTCGCCGGCTTCGCGGTGGTCACCACGATCGGCATCACGCTCATCGCCGGGGCCCGGCTGCCCCGCTGGTATTACGTGGGTCTGCAGGTCGGGGTCACCCTGGCCATGGCGATGATCGGGTGGCTGTGGTTCCAGGCCCTCTACGTCATCGGGATCCTCTGCCCGTACTGCATGGTCGTCTGGGCCATGATGATCGTCCTGTTCACCTACACCACCGTCAGGAACATCAGCCACGGGGTCGTTCCCGCACCCGCCGGGCTGCGCCGGTTCCTGGCCGAATGGCACTGGGTGATCGCCGCGTTGATCGTCTTGTTGTGTGCCGGGTCGATCCTGGTCACGTTCGCCAAGGTGTTCTTCGGATAGAGCGCCGCCGCCCTGGCCGGACGACGTCGGCCGCCGCTCCCCCGGCAGGGGTGCGGCGGCCGACGTCGTGGGAGGGTGGAAGGTGCTAGGAGAACCAGATCCCGATCTCGCGTTCGGCCGACTCGACGGAGTCGGAACCGTGCACCAGGTTCTGCTGGACCTTCACGCCCCAGTCGCGGCCGAGGTCACCGCGGATGGTGCCGGGGGCGGCAGCCGTCGGCTCGGTGGCCCCTGCCAGGGAGCGGAAGCCTTCGATGACGCGTTCGCCTTCGAAGATGGCGGCCACGACCGGACCGGAGAGCATGAATTCCACGAGCGGCTCGTAGAACGGCTTGCCGACGTGCTCCTCGTAGTGCGCCTCGAGTATCCCGCGGGTGGCCTGGACCTGCTTGAGTTCGACCAGGCGGTAGCCCTTGGCCTCGACGCGGGACAGGATGGTGCCGGTGAGCTGGCGCTTCACGCCATCGGGCTTGACCAGGACAAGGGTGCGTTCTGTGGACACGGTGGTGCTCCTTCTATGCTGCGTGGGGTCGGTGACCAGTCTAGTGGTCGGTTTCGGGCTCGGGGTTCGCGGCTTCCCATTCGGCCTGGCGCCGGTCCCGTTCGGCGTTCTCCAGATCGATGGTCCGGCCCTTGGTGACGGCGTACCACCAGCACAAGGCGAACAGGACCCCGATGACGAACATCGAGGTGTCCACGAATCCGAGCAGGATCAGCAGGATCTGGACGATCCAGCCGATCCAGTAGCCCAGGGGTTTGGTCAGGAAGGCGCAGGCGATGATGCACACGGCCATGATCCATCCGCCGGTCAAGAAGATCAGCAGCGGGTCGATCGTGTCCCGGTAGAGCCCGAAGACCGCCAAGGTGGCGAACAACGCGACACCGGCTTCGAGCACCAGGACCGTGGAGGCGAAGAGCACCCGGGTGGAGCGGCGCTTCTTCTTCATCCCGGGGCGCCACTCGCGCTGGGCTTTGGTCATGCGTGCCATGGGGTGCTTACTTTCCTAACAGGGTGCGTGCTTCGCCAACGACGGTAATCGATCCGGTGATCAGGACGCCACCGGTGAGTTCCTCGCTGGATTCGGAGCGCCCGATCGCCCATTCCAGGGCGTCGTCGAGACGATCGGTGACGTGGATGCCGGCATCGCTGAACCCGGCCTTCAGGGCCAGCTCCCCCAGTTCTTCGGCCGGGATGGACCGGGGGGAGGTGGACTGGGTCAGGCAGATGTCCTGGACGAGTTCCCCGTATTGCAGATACAGCTCGTCGAGCATCGCCGGGGCATCCTTTTCGGCCAGGATCCCCACCACCAGCACCAGGGCGCTGAAGTCGAAGGCCTCCTTCACCGCCTGCGCCGAGACGGCCAGGCCCGCGGGGTTGTGTCCGGCGTCGACCAGGACGGTCGGGGCCGAACGCACCAGTTCCAGCCGTCCCGGGCTGGAGACGTTCCCGAAGGCCAGCTGGACCAGATCCTCTTCCAGTGCCTTCTCCCCGCCCCCGAGGAAGGCCTCCATCGCAGCCACGGCGACGGCGGCGTTCTGCCCCTGGTGGGCCCCGTGCAACGGCAGCGCCAGATCCTCATAGCGTCCGGCAATGCCCTGGATCGTCAGCGACTGCCCGCCGACGGCCAGCTGGCGGGACTCCACGCCGAACTCCACGCCTTCGAAGCGGAAGGGGACCCCGGTGTCGCGGGCGGCCTCCAGGAGGACCTGGGCCGCTTCGGGCTCCTGGGCCGAGGAGATCAGGAATCCTCCGGCCTTGATGATGCCCGCCTTTTCCAGGGCGATCTCGTGCACGGTGTCCCCGAGCAGGTCGGTGTGGTCCAGGGAGATCGGGGTGATGACCGAGACCTGCCCGTCGGCCACGTTGGTGGCATCGGTGATCCCGCCCAGGCCGACCTCGATGACGGCGACGTCCACGGGGGCGTCGGCGAAGACCGCGAAGCACAGGATCGTCAGGGCCTCGAAGTAGGTCAGCGGGTTCTGACCGGCCTCCTCCAGTTCGGCGTCGACGATTCCCAGGAACGGCCGGATCTCATCCCAGTTGCGCACGAAGTCCTCGTCGGAGACCGGTTCCCCGTCGATGCTGATGCGTTCGGTCACGCTGGACAGATGCGGGCTGGTGTACCGGCCGACCCGCAGGTCGTGGGCCAGGACCAGTTGTTCGATGATCCGTGCGGTGGAGGTCTTGCCGTTGGTTCCGGTCACATGGATGATCGGCATCGCCCTGTTGGGCTCGCCGAGGACCTCCATGGCCCGGAACATCGGGGCCATGCGCGGCTCCATCTTGTTCTCGGGCGCGCGGCCCAATAGTTCGGCGTAGACGCTTTGGACCGAGAACTCGTCGTGGTCGGGGCTCATTCAGGCAACCGTCCGTTCTACCGAGATGGTGGTGTCGACATCGCCGGGGATCAGTTCCAGATCGAGGGTCAGGGTTTCGTGCTTGACCAGCTCGGCGTTGGCGTGCAGGGCGTCGATGATGTCCTGCGGGGCATTGATGGTGGTGAGGATCCGATCACTGACGTGCAGATCGGCGTCCTTGCGGGCCTGCTGGATCGACCGGACCATGTCCCGGGCGGTGCCTTCGGCCTCGAGTTCGGCGGTGACCTCGGTGTTCAGGACCACGAAGCCTCCCCCGGGGAGCATCGAGACGGCGGTGGACCCGTTGTCGTCCCCGTCGGCGACCACCGTCTCCAGGGTGTATTCGCCGTCTTGCAGCTCCAGTCCGCCCGAGGTGACGACCCCGTCGGTCAGTGACCAGTGGCCCGTTTTGGAGCCCTTGATGGCGACCTGGACGTTCTTGCCCAGCCGGGGTCCCGCGGCCCGGGCGTTGACGACCAGCTTCTGCTCGATCCCGAATTCCTCCGGGGAGGCGTCGGCGGCGTCGACCAGCCGGACGTGGCGCAGGTTCAGTTCATCGGCGATGACCTCGGTTCCGGATTCCAATTCGGAGGAGGCGGGAACGACGACGGTGAGCTCCTGCAGCGGCAACCGCACCCGTAGCTTGGCGGCCTTGCGCAGGCTGGAGCCCGTCGAGCAGACCTGCCGGATCCTGTCCATGCGGGCCACCAGCTCCGGATCCGCGGCGAAGGTGCCGGTTTCGGGCCAGTCGGTCAGGTGGACCGAACGCCCGCCGGTCAGACCACGCCAGATCTCTTCGGTGATCAGCGGCAGCAGCGGTGCGGCGACCCGGCAGAGGGCTTCCAGCGCCGTGTACAGGGCGTCGAAGGCATCGGTGTCCTCGGCGAAGAAGCGGTCGCGGCTGCGCCTGACGTACCAGTTGGTGAGCATGTCCAGGTAGTGCCGCAGCCCGTCGCAGGCCCCGGAGACGTCGTAGGCGTCCATATGGGCGCCGATCTCCGCCACCAGCTGACCCGTGTTGGCCAGCAGGTACTGGTCCAGCGTGTCGGTGTACCCGTCATACCGCAGCTTCGCCTCGTAGCCGGCCCCGGAGTTCGCGGAGTTGGTGTAGAGGGTGAAGAAGCTGTAGACGTTCCACAACGGCAGGATGACCTGGCGGACCCCGTCGCGGATCCCTTGTTCGGTGACCACCAGGTTCCCGCCGCGCAGGATCGGGCTGGACATCAGGAACCAGCGCATCGCATCGGAGCCGTCACGGTCCAGGACCTCGTTGACGTCGGGGAAGTTATGCAGTGACTTGGACATCTTCTGTCCGTCCGAGCCCAGCACGATCCCGTGGCTGATCACGTTGCGGAAGGCCGGGCGGTCGAACAACGCCGTGGACAACACGTGGAGCATGTAGAACCAGCCGCGCGTCTGTCCGATGTATTCGACGATGAAATCCGCCGGGCTGTGGGTGGAGAACCAGTCCTTGTTCTCGAACGGGTAGTGCACCTGCCCGTAGGGCATGGATCCGGAGTCGAACCAGACGTCCAGCACGTCCTCGACCCGGCGCATGGTGGATCCGCCGGTGGGGTCGTCCGGGTTGGGCCGGGTCAGTTCGTCGATGAACGGACGGTGCAGATCGACCTCGCCCTCGTGGTTCACCGGCAGCCGGCCGAAGGCCTCTTCCATTTCGGCCAGCGAACCGTAGACGTCGGTGCGCGGGTAATCGGGGTTGTCCGAGACCCAGACGGGGATCGGGCTGCCCCAGTAGCGGTTGCGGGAGATGGACCAGTCACGGGCGTTTTCCAGCCACTTGCCGAACTGTCCGTCCTTCACGTTGGAGGGGATCCAGTTGATCTGCTGGTTCAGTTCGCTCATCCGCTCCTTGAACTGGGTCACCTCGACGTACCAGGAGGAGATGGCCCGGTAGATCAGCGGGGTGCGGCAGCGCCAGCAATGCGGGTAGGAGTGCACGTAGCTGGCCTGGCGGACCAGCCGGGCCGAGGACTTCAGGTCAGCGATGATGGCCTTATTCGCGTCGAAGACCTGGACGCCGGCGATATCGGCCAACGGGCCTCCGGCGAAGAGCGGCAGGAACTTGGCGCCCTCATCGACCGAGAGGACCACGGGGATCCCGTTGGCCTCGCAGATCTTCTGGTCCTCCTCGCCGTAGGCGGGAGCCTGGTGGACGATGCCGGTGCCGTCGGTGGTGGTGACGTAGTCGGCGACCAGGATCCGCCAGGACTTCGCGGTGCCGTAGGTCTCGTCGTCGGCGAAGTAATCCCAGAGCCGCTCGTATTCCAGCCCCTCCAATTCGGAGCCGCGGTAGGTGGCGGTGACTGCTTCGGCGGCGGACGCCGCGTCCTCGTACCCCAGGTCCTTGGCGTAGGCCCCGAGCAGATCCGAGGCCAGCATGAAGGACTCCCCCGCCGCACTGGTTCCGGCAGGTCCTGCGGGCACCACGACGTAGTAGACCTCGGGTCCCACGGCGAGGGCCTGGTTGGTGGGCAGGGTCCAGGGGGTGGTGGTCCAGGCGATTGCCTGGGTTCCCGCCAGCTGCCGGGAGATCTCGCTCTCTCCGGCCAAGATGCCGAAGGTGACCGTGACGGTCTGGTCCTGGCGGTCCTTGTAGACGTCCTCGTCCATGCGCAGCTCGTGGTTGGACAGCGGGGTTTCGTCCTTCCAGCAATACGGCAGCACCCGGTAGCCGTTATAGGTCAGGCCCTGGGTGTGCAGCTGCTTGAAGGCCCAGAGGACCGATTCCATGTAGTCGACGTTCAGCGTCTTGTAGTCGTTGTCGAAGTCCACCCAGCGGGCCTGGCGGGTGACGTATTCCTGCCATTCGCCGGCATACTTCATGACCGAGGAACGGCAGGCGTCGTTGAACTTGTCGATGCCCATGGCCTCGATCTGCTGCTTATCGGTCATGCCCAGCTGCTTCATCGCCTCCAGTTCGGCGGGCAGTCCGTGGGTATCCCAGCCGAAGCGGCGCTCCACGCGTTTGCCACGCTGGGTCTGGTAGCGCGCAACGAGGTCCTTCACATAGCCGGTGAGCAGGTGGCCGTAGTGCGGAAGTCCGTTGGCAAAGGGGGGACCGTCATAGAAGACGAATTCATTGGACCCGTCGGTGCCGGCGGGTCGGGCGTCGATGGAGGCCTGGAAGGTGTGGTCCTCGTCCCAGTACTTCAGTACGCGTTCCTCGATCTCGGGGAACCGCGGCGAGGCGGGCGTGACGTTCTGCGGATCGGTGGAGGCCTTGGGGTACAAACTCATCAGCGGCAGTCCTGGCATCGGTTCGGCGTCGGGTCACAACGCCTGGTGTTCTCGATGCGGGGACGATTCCCGGCATTCGGTTGCCGGTTCTCGCGGTACCACCCCGCTTGTCCGCGGGCCCTCCGGAGAGAGGACTGCGCGAACCGCTCGCACTGGGCTTTCACGCGCCCAACCGCCCGGTTCTACTGGGTCCGCACGGGGCGGACCGTTCTTCCGGAAGCTCACCGGTGATGGCCGGGTCGTTGCTGGTGGGACCAGTCTAGCGGATACCACGGCGGTGGCGCTCGCCCCGTGCACCAGGAGAAGCATCCTGGTTCGGACGTTCCCTCAGGCCACTATTCATGATTCACTACTAGTATGAGTAGAACAGATGCGCAACGAGACGGGCAGCTCCTGCGCGGGGCTCTGCCCTTATTGATCCTCACCTTGCTCTCCGAGCGGGAGTCCTACGGCTATGAACTCGTCGAGCGTCTGAGCGCCTTGGGCCTGCAGGCAGGTACCGGACTGGTCTATCCCGCGTTGAGCAGGATGGAACGCGATGGGCTCCTGGCCGCATACACCGCCGCCTCCAGCCAGGGGCCTCCACGGAAGTACTTCGGGCTGACCGCTGCGGGAGAACACCAACGCAACGATTCCCACCAGCAATGGAAACACCTCCAACGAGCGGTCCAGGACGCGCTCACCTCGACAGGAGAGCTGCGATGAACGATCTCCACGACACCGACACCACTGCGCGTCGCTCCATGATGGACCGGCTACGCATCGATCTCTATCTGATGCGGCTGGACTGGCATTTGGAAGGCGGCCTGCCCGGAGCCGGCCGCAAGAACGTGATCCGGTCCCTCCGCGATGACCTGCTGGTCGAGCCACGCAGCACCGGCGCGGCGTTGCGCGACCTCGGCCCCGCCTCCGGCCTGGCGGCCCGCTACGGTGACGAAGGAATGAAACGACCCCTCTGGTCCATCGGCATCATCACCGCAGGCGCCGCCCTCCTGGTCTACTGGGCCCTCTTCCTCTCCTACGTCTGGGGCATGCTCGCTGCAGTCGATGATGCCGGAGCCCAGCAAGCCCATTCCGCGTTCCTCTTCCTGGTCCCGGTCACCGCCTTCGACACCGAAGCCGGCGTGGGGATCGGCTGGAGCAGCGGACTCGCATGGCTCGTCGTACCACTGGTCATCACCCTGCTCGCCTTCGCCCTCGGGGCCCACCTCTGGCGCCTGACCCGCCGACGCAACAGAAGGGGATGACACAAAACCCCTGACCACCAGCTCATTCCACCCTGCGCCCGTCCCCACGCACCCGTACCGGTTTGCGTCGCCGGGGGGACAGGAGTGGAATGAGGCCAGGACCCCAGGGAAGGCACTGGCCTTCCCGACCGGGTCCCAATCAGTCCTCCCCCTCTATCGAAGGAGCACGAGATGGGTTTGCTGGATCACAAGGTCGCGTTGATCACCGGAGGCGCACAAGGCATGGGTGCCTCGCATGTGCGCAAATTCGTCGAGGAAGGTGCGCGGGTCGTCATTGCCGACATCCTGGTCGAAAAGGGCCAGTCGCTGGCCGACGAGCTCGGCGACGTCGCCGCCTTCGTCGAACTCGATGTGACCCAGGCAGCTGCCTGGGACCAGGTGATTGCCCGGACGGAATCGACGTTCGGGCCGGTGGACATCCTGGTCAATAATGCCGGGATCGACGTGATGAAGAAATTCGTGGACTTCACCGAAGCGGACGTCCAGAAGATGTTCGAGGTGAATTTCTTCAGCCAGTTCCATGGCATGCAGAAGATCCTCCCCTCGATGCAGAAGGCAGGGGGAGGTTCGATCGTGAACATCTCCTCCGACGAAGGCCTGCGTCCCACCGCCGGCAATGCCGTCTACAGCGCCTCCAAGTTCGCCGTGACCGGGCTGACCAAGGCCGTCGCCTAGGAGTATGCCGAATTCGGGATCCGCGTGAACACGGTCCATCCCGGGGCCATCAAGACCCCCGGCATCGAACCGGAGAACATCAAGAAGGTCATCGAGGACTTCATGGAGAAGATCCCGATGAAGCGCATCGGCGACTCCGAGGAGGTCTCCAATCTGGTGGCCTTCGTCGCCTCCGACCGGGCCAGCTACTCGACGGGCGTCGAATTCATTGCCGACGGCGGAATCATGGCCACCTGATCCGTGCGGGCCTTCAGCGTGCCCCAACCTCGGGATCGTCCAAGAGGCGTTCCACCGTGCTGTGGCCCAACCCAGCCATCGCCGGGTTGGACCGTTGGTAGTACCAGACCAGCCCCATGGCCTGCTGGAAGGCCCAGGCTGCCCCGCGCTGCCATTCGACGTCGCTGCTTCCCAGGCCCTCCTTGAAGGTCGTCCGTGCCGGCCGTCCCAGCAGGTGCCAGGCGGCAACCAGATCGAGGGACGGATCGGCGGGGGCGAACCCTCCGCCGTCCAGGACTCCGGCCAGGCGCCCCCCGTCCACGAGGAGGTTGGCCGGGGTCAGGTCGCCATGGCTCATCGTGTCGTTGCCTCCGGCCGGAAGTCCGCGGAAACCGGCCCACATCCAGCGCAGCCGGGGAACGTCAAGCAGGCCGGCACTCCGGGTGAAGCAGTGCTCCATCCATTCGTCGTGATCAGGCAGGGCTCCCCCACGTCCACGTCCATTGAAGCTCCGGCCGTCCAGGTCGGTCGCCCGGAGGGCCTGGATGAACCGGACGAGGTCGGCGGCGAACTTCGGGGAGTCCGAGACCATCGTGGGGGTGGCGACGTGTCCGGGTATCCAGGTCTGGAGCGTGAACGGCAGGGGGTAGGACTTGTCGGGCCGGCCCAGACCGACGCAGGTCGGTGTCGGCACGGGGCTGCGCCCCGCGAGTTCGCCCATGGCATCGGCATCGGTACTCAGGGATTCGGCCAGTTCGGCCGGGTCGGATTCGTGGAGCGGGAAGCGGGCGGCCAGCAGGTCGCCGACGCGGAAGATGGCATTGACGGTTCCCGTGCTGGGAAGAAACCTGATGGGTTCGCTCCTCAGGTGTGGAAATTGTTGGCGGATCAAGGCCTGGGCAGTGGGAACGTCGATCGGAATCTGGTCGTGGCGCACGGATCCTCCTTGACCTGAGCTGGTCGGTTTCAATGGAGGAAGACCTTCAAGCCCACGATCAGCAGCCCCAACAGTGCCGTGCCGCCGGAGACCACCAGACGCACCCGGACCGTCGGGGCCCAGCGCAGGGACGAAAGATATCCCACCACCCCGAGTAGAACGACGTTGACCCACAATGCCGTCCACAGCGCCACCTCGTCGCTGATGACCCCCAGGACCCCCAGCAGCAGGACGCCCAGGGGAATGACGGCGGCCAGGAGCAACCCCGCCGAGTGGCGCCAGGCATGGCTGAGTTCGCCTCGAAAGCTGGCCTGGCCCGGTTCGCTCTGGTTCAGGTGCGCCACGCAGACGGCGAAGAGGTGGGCCGCCCAAAAGACGACCACCGTGCCGAGCACCTTGAAGAAATTCTCCGCCGAGGTGTCGCCGTACCTGCCCATGACAATGAGCATCGCGGAGACCACGATGAGCCCATATACGGAGGACTCGAACGAGAAGCCGGGGCGCCGGGTCCAGGTCCCGCTGCTCCCGGGTTTCTTCATCATGATGACAGTATCCCGAACAGACCGCCCCCGAACCAGAGGCAGCGGGACCCACTAGCCGAAACGCACCGCCCCGGCCAGACGGGTCTGGACCACGGCGATGTCCTGGATGCGGGTGGGATCCACCGCCGTCGGATCCTGATCCAGCACCACCAGGTCCGCATATTTTCCGACCTCGATCGAACCGGTGACGTCATCGGCCCGGCACTGCCAGGCGGCGTCGATGGTCACGGCCCGCAAGGCCGCTTCGACGCTGATGCGCTCGCCGGGGTTCAACACTTCCCCGCCTTCGGCCATGATGCGGGTGACCGCATCCTGGACGTAGCGCAGCGGTTCCAACGGGGTGACGTTCCAGTCGCTGTGCAGCGAGATGCGCAGGCCACCAGCCAGCGCCGAGGCGCAGGGGTCGTAGAAGTCGGCGCGTTCGGGGCCCAGCAACCGTTCACGGAACGCCCGGCCCCACCATCTGACGTGGCCGATCAGGAACGACGGCGAAATCCCGGCAGCTGCCATGCGGGCGATGTGTTCGGGACGGGTGAGACTGCAGTGTTCGATCCGGTGCCGGTGGTCGGGGCGCGGGTCGGAGGCCAACGCCTGCTCGAAGGCCTCCAGGGTCGTGTCGATGGCTGCATCACCATTGGCATGGACACCGATCTGCCAACCGTCCCGATGGGCCCGGGACACCACAGCCGCCAGTTCCGCCGGCGAATGGTTCAGGGCCCCGCGGCTGGTCTGGCCCAGATAGGGTTTGCGTTGGAATCCGGTACCCGCCTGGTTGGACCCATCCGACCACGCCTTGATGCCGTCGACCCGGAACAGATCGTCCCCGTCCCCCGGGCGGATCCCCTTCGCCATCCAGTCGTCATAGCAGCTCGAGACCAACATCCCCCGGTATCTGACCGGGGAGTCGTCGTCGAGCACCGTACGCAGCACGTCCAGATCCGACGTTCCGTCGATGGAGCCGATACCGCAGTCGTGCAGCAGGGTGACCCCTTGGCTGGCAGCCTGCCAAAGCAGATCGCGGATCCGCCCGGCCAGTGCCTCGCCGGTGGCAAAGGGAAGCCCTGCCCCGAACGCGGCCAGGGCAGAGGATTCCTCCAGCCGGCCGGTCGGCTCACCCTGGGCGTCGCGGGTATAGCGGCCCGCCGGTGGATCCGCGGTGTTGCGGTCGATACCGGCCCGGGCGAGGGCCGCGGAGTTGGCGTAGGCGATATGCCCGTTGCTTTCCAACACCAGCGCCGGAGCATGCGGAACGAGTCGGTCCAGTTCATGGCGGTCCAGCATCGGGTGGCCGGCGGTGATGCTCGGGTCGAATTGCTGGGCCAACACCCAACCGGTCGACGCCGGGATGGCCTCGCGCAGTGCGATAAAAACGTCGTCCGCGGTGGGACAGGTCATGGGGCTCACATCGGCCCAGTCGGCCAACTGGACCATGGAGGAATGCATATGCGGGTCGATCAACCCCGGCAGCAACGCCCTGCCCTCGAGATCGACCTGTTCGGTCCCTGCCCCGATCAGCGAAGAGAGTTCCTAGATGGAGCCCACGGCCAGGATGCGCCCATGCCCCACTGCCACCGCTTCGGCCCGCGGCCTCTGCGCGTCCATGGTCAGGATCGTCCCGCCGGAGAAGAACAGGTCGGCGTGCTGGTGGGTGGCCTGCGAATCAGTGGCTTCAGACATGTCCCCGATGATAGACCCGCCCGGCTTCGGCCCGGCGAGCCCTTGACGTGTCACCGGTTGAGCACCGAAGAATGGGTCCATGACCATCTGGATCTGTGCGACCTGCGGTATCGGGCACCCCGATACCGGGGCCCCGCCGTCGTCCTGCGCCATCTGCCTGGACGAGAGGCAATATGTTCCGGCCACCGGGCAGCGGTGGACCCATCAGCGAGAACTCTCGGCCGACGGCCACCGGATGCGGATCGAGCCCCTCGAACCGGGGTTGCACGGGTTGTCGGTGGTCCCCCGGTTTGCGATCGGCCAGCGGGGGCTGCTGGTGTGCACCCCGGCAGGGAACCTCTTATGGGAGCCTCCGGGATATCTCGACGAGGAGACCCTGGCTGCCGTCGAGGCGCTGGGAGGGGTGGCGGCGATCTCCGCCAGCCATCCCCATCTGACCGGGGCCTGCATCCAATGGAGCCATGCCTTCGACCGGGCCCCGGTGTGGGTGGCCTCTGCCGACCGGGCCTGGATCCGCCGCCCCGATCCGGTCATCGAGCTCTGGGCCGGAGTGCATGAGGTGTTGCCGGGATTGACGATGATCCAGTGCGGCGGCCATTTTGCGGGCAGTGCGGTGGTGCACTGGGACGCCGGGGCGGGTGGGAAGGGAGCCATGCTCAGCGGGGACACGATCCAGATCGGTGCCGACCGGGCCTCGGTGAGCGCCATGCGCAGCTATCCCAACAACATTCCGTTGCCGGCCCGTTCCATCCGCCGGATCCTTGAGGCCACCGCGGTCTATGACTATGACCGGCTCTACAGCGCCTTCGCCGTCATCGAGCAGGGGGCCAAACCGTTGGTGGAAGCCTCACTGTCCAGGTATATGGAGTGGATCCAGGGCCACGTCCCGGACGAACCGGAGCGGTAGCAGGCACCGGCCCCGGCCGCGGAGGGCGCACTATTTACGTGAGATGACGTCCCCGCTGTTGATGATGACGAATTCATGGTCCTGGGTCAGCAGGTTCAGGTAACCGGAATCGACGCTGAGGACGTAGGCGGTCAGCGGCCCGTCGGTGGTTTCAATATGTTCCTGCGGAACCCAGGGGGTCTGGACGAATGCGGCGACCAGCAGCAGGGAGATCCCCGACACCCAGCCCACGCTGGCCATGGCCTTGGCGAACGCGCGGCGCACCGGGTTCTGCGGGGAAAGTATCCGGATCAGGGCGAAGAGTCCGAAGACCGCAGCCACCGCGACGGGAAGCCACCAGATCTTGAAGGACACCGTCAGCGCGGCCAGGGTCACCAGGGCCAGCGTGGTGGCCAACAGCACCACCGGGCGTCGGCCCAACGGGGACCACACGTAGGTGGCCAACAGCAGTGGCAGGATCACGATCATCAGGTAGGTGACCAGCAGGTGTCCGGCCATCAGCGAACCGAACAGCAGGGCCAGGCCGTCACTCAACCCCAGCGTCGTACTGACCGCGAAGGCCGTGTTCCAGTCGTAGCCGGACACCGCGAAGATCCGCAGGATCAGAAAGACGAATCCACCGGCGGCGGCGGGGGCGACGCTTCCTGCGTACCGGTGGGCGATCTCTGCCGGCCGTGACTCGTCGAGGGGCGGCTTCGGGTTTTCGGCGGTCATCCCTCGAGGCTACTTCTCCCCCGCGATGCCTGCCGTGGGGCCGCGCCGCAGGGCAGGCTTTCCACCACGGCCCCCTTCTCCCGCCCAACGCCCCGATAGGGTGGCTGCATGAGTGAAGACGTGGTGTTTCCGCATACCCGGGATGGCGACAACGAGAAATTGGGCTACCTGAAGATGACGGAGGAAGGGTTCGTACCCATCGACCTGTTGTGGAACGAACTCGACGCGGCCATGGAACTGACCGCGGCCGAAGCCCGCCTCGAGGAGCCGGGGCTGCAGTATCTGGCGGAGGACTGGTGGCTCGATATCGACGACCATCCTGAACGGGTCAAGGTCAGCATCCGGGAAGTGTCGATGGAGCGGGTCGTGGTGGCCAATGCCGACTTCGGGTATCCGGCAGACATCGGCTTCGAGTTCATCCTGGCCAATCCCACGCCCCGGCTCCATCCCGCCGCCTCCTAGCTGAACGGCTTCAGGCCAAGGCACCCACCTCCGCGCGGCGGCGCTCGCCGTCGATGGTGGAGGCCTCCACCATGGCCTCCCGGTCGACGACCTTGATGCGTTCACGGGCCACCGGCCCCGCGGCGGTGGCCACTGGTCCGGCGGCCTCCCCCAGGGCCCGTTCATGGCGATCAAGGGCGACCCATCCTTCCCAGCCGGTGAACTCCACCCCTCGGGCGGCCAGCAGTCGGGGCACCGCCGCGGGGTCGGGGACGACGGCGGCCGGAAGGTTGGCCAGGTCCTCGAGCAGGAGCGTGATGGTCTCCAGGGCATCGCCCTTGGTATGGCCGATCAGGCCCACCGGACCGCGCTTGATCCACCCGGTGGCATATAGCCCCACCACGTGGTCTCCGGCCTCGTCCAGGACCCGTCCGCCGGCATTGGGGATGACCCCGTGGCTCCCGTCGTAGGCCAGTTCGGGCAGGGCCGAGCCGAAGTAGCCGATGGCCCGGTAGACGGCCTGGACCCCGTAGTCCACGATTTCCCCGGTCCCGCGCACGTTGCCGGTCCCGTCCAGTTCCTGGCGTTCGAACCGGATGGCTTCCACGGACCCGTTGGACCCGGTGATCTCCACCGGGGCGTGCAGGAAGTGCAGATGCAACCGCCGCGAGGCCGGGGTCCGAGTCCCGGCGTCCTCGGCCTCCTCGCGGTCCTCCTGCTCGACCAACCAGTTGGTGAGTGTATTGACCATCGTCTTGGCCTGGTTGTTCGTCTTGATCGCCTCATCGGAGGCATCGTCGAATTCGAAGTCCTCCGGGTAGAGGACGATGTCCACATCCCTCGAATGTGAGAGTTCACGCAACTCCAACGGGGTGAACTTCACCTGGGCGGGGCCCCGCCGGCCGAAGATATGCACATCGGTCACCGGTGAGGCGGCCAGGCCCGCATGGACGTTGTCCGGGATCTCGGTGACCAGCAGGTCCTCGGGATGCTTGGAGAGCATCCGGGCGACGTCCAGGGCGACGTTGCCGTTGCCGATGACCGCGATCTGCTGCGCGTCCAGGGGCCAGGTCCGCGGCACATCGGGGTGCCCGTCGTACCAGGACACGAAGTCCGCGGCCCCGTAGGCGCCCTCGAGGTCCATGCCCGGGATGTTCAGGTCGGCGTCCTTGATCGCCCCGGTGGCGAAGATGACCGCGTCGTAGTGGGTTTCCAGGTCCGTCAGGCTCAGATCGGTGCCGTACTCCACGTTCCCGAAGAAACGGATGTCCCCCCGGTCCAGGACCTTATGCAGTGCCTTCACGATGCCCTTGATCCGCGGATGGTCAGGGGCCACCCCGTAGCGGATCAGCCCATAGGGTGCCGGGTACCGGTCGAAGAGGTCGATGGATACGGTCAAGGCCCCGGAGCTCACCGGGCCGCTTTTGGTCAGCAGATCGGCGGCGTAGACGCCGGCCGGGCCGGCGCCGATGATCGCGACCCGTAACTGGCTGGCATCCAACGGGTGGGGCGGGGACGGTGTGGGACGGGGATGGTCTTCAGTGGTCATGGTTCTCCTTGGGTGGTTCAGACGGCCAGGCTGGCCGCGGGGGCAGGAACGGCAACTGTGTCGGGGGTGTAGGTACTCAGGTTCACGACGTCTCCGATGACGATGACCGCCGGGTTGGCCACGCGGCGTGCGGCGGCCTGGTCGGTGATCGTGGCCAGGGTGCCGATGGTCACGCGTTGGTCGACGGTCCAGCCGCTTTCGATGATGGCCACCGGGGTGTCGGGCCCCAGCCCGCGCCGGCCCAGGGTGGCTACGGACTCGGCGAGCCGGCGGACCCCCATCAGCAGCACGAGCGTGTGGTCGCTGCGGGCCGGCAGATCAGCCAGTTCATCGTGTCCGGTGGCCACGGTGAATCCTGCGGCGACCCCCCGATGGGTCACCGGGATCCCGGCGGCTGCCGGGACCGACAGGGCACTGGTCACCCCGGGAACGACCTCCACTGCGAGCCCGTGGCCCCGGCAGTGCTCTGCCTCCTCTCCCCCGCGCCCGAAGACGAAGGGGTCCCCGCCCTTGAGCCGGACCACGAGGTTCCCGGCCCGGGCCTGGCCCACCAGCAGGTCGTTGATCTGGTCCTGGGTGGCGGTATGGGCGCCGGGGGCCTTGCCGACCTCGATGACCCGGACGTCCGGGCCCAGTTCCTCGAGCAGGGCGCGTGGACCCAGCCGATCGGCGACCACGACGTCCGCCTCGGCCAGCAGCTGGCGTCCGCGCACGGTGATCAGCCCGCTCTCCCCCGGTCCGCCGCCGACCAGCGCCACCCGACCGGCCGGCGTCGTGCCCTGTTCCTGTGCAGCGCGGGGGCGGAAGCGTCGCCATGGCAGGAGTCCTGTCTGGGCGGCCACCCGGATCGCAGTGCGGATTCGTCCGGCCCGCCGCGGATCACCATCGGTGTTCACGGCCACCACGACCTCGTCGATCCGGGCCACCGCAGGCGTGAAGACCGTCGAGGTGCGATGGTTCGAGGCGTTGACGCACCAGAGGCGTGCCTTCTCGGCATCGGAAGCCACCGCGGAGTCCACCGCAGGGTCTCCCGTGGCGGTGTGGACGAACCAGGTGTCCTTCAGGTCGGTGGCGCGGTAGGGCCGGGGGTGCCAGTCGAGGAGCCCGGCGGCATGAAGCCGGCGGATCCCCTCCACCGCGTCGGGGGCGACCACGGTGACCCGGGCCCCGGCATCGAGCAGTGCCTTGAGGCGTCGTTCGCTCACGGGGCCGGCACCGACGAGCAGGACGCGGCGTCCGAGCAGGCGCAGAGAAGTGGGATACAGGTCGTTCATTTCGCTCCTGAGGTCAATAGGCCGCGGCGTTGGAGCAGACGGCGTTGGATGGGTGAGAAGACGAGCAGTTCGACGATGATGCCCACGCTGAGGATGACCAGGATCGCGGCCATCACCAGCGCCATGCTGGACAGATCACGGCCTTGTTGGAGCATCGAGCCCAGGCCGAAGCCGATGCTCCCGCCCACGGCGATGATCTCGGCGGCCATGAGCGAACGCCAGGAGAAGGCCCAGCCTTGTTTCAGCCCACCCAGATAGGCAGGCAGCGCCGCGGGCAGGGTGATCAGCAGGGTCTGTTGGCGCCGGGTGGCGCCGAGTACGGTGCCCACCGATCCGTAGTGCGGGGGGATCTGGTCGATTCCCGAGAGCAGCCCGTTCACGATCGAGGGCGTCGCGCCCATGAGGACCACGAAGTACACGGTCGCGTCGGTGAGCCCGAACCAGATGATGGCTGCCGGCACCCAGGCGACCGACGGCAGGACCTGGAGCCCGGAGACCAGGGGCCCCAGGGCGGCACGCAACGTGGCCGACTGGGCGAGCAGCAGGGCCAGTGGGGTGGCGATGGCCACGCTGATGGCAAAACCCGTCACGCCCCGGCCCAGCGAGGTGGCCACCGCATTTTGGAGGGTGCCATCCAGGAGGGCATCGCCCATGCCCGCAGCGACGGCTCCCGGTCCGGGGAACAGGTCGGGGCGTTTGAGGCCGCTCCAGGACAGGATCTGCCAGAGGCAGATGAGCACGAGCAGGGCCGCCGCCGGAAGCAGAACGGTCCCGAGGTCGCGTCGGGTGGCTGGTGCTGGCATCGGCAGCCGGTCCGGACCTGCCTCCGGGCCGGCGGGTTCCGTGGGATCAGGCCCTGTGGCGGGACGTTCCACGGTGTCAGGGGTGGGCATGGCCGCTGATCTCCTGTCGTAGCTGCCGGGTGATTTCTTCGGTCAGTGCGGCGGTCGCCGCCGGGTTCCTGCGTACCTCTGGTCCCACCTGCCATTGCCGGGCGATCCGGCCTGGCCGGCAGGAGAACAGGATGACGCGTTGGCCCAGCCGGACGGCCTCTCGGACGTTGTGGGTCACGAAGACGATGGTCCGGCCGGTGGAGGTCCACACGCGATCGAGTTCCTCATGCAGCAGGTCACGGGTGATGGCATCCAACGCGCCGAAGGGCTCATCCATCAGCAGCAGTTCGCGGTCCTGGGCCAGGGCCCTGGCCAGCGCGGTGCGTTGGCGCATCCCGCCGGAGAGCTGGTGGGGGCGCCGTTCGCCCACCCCTGCCAGGTGGACCAGTTCCAACAGGGCGTCCGCCAGTGCCCGGCGTTCGGCCCGGGGAACCCCGCGCAGCCGCAGCGCCAGTTCCACATTGGCCCGGGCACTGAGCCAGGGCAGCAGGGAGGCGTCCTGGAACATGAAGGCCGCCCCGTCGGAGGGGACCTGGACCGTTCCTGCGGTGGGGAGCTGGAGACCGGCCAGGATCTGCAGCAGCGTGGACTTCCCGCAGCCCGAGGCGCCCAGCAGGCAGACGAACTCGCCGCGGGCGATCGTGGTGCTGATCCCGTCCAGGACCGTTGGCCCCGCGGCGTAGGACGTGCCGAGCCCGTCGAGCACCACGGACGCCGGTGGGCCGGCCGGGGCCGACGGTTCGGTGCCGGTGCCGGGGTCTTCATCCAGGACGCTGGTGGTCATCGTCTCGTTCCTTTCGGTGGGGTGGTGTCCGGGTCGAAGAGGCCGTCCAAGGATCCGTCCCGGGTCACTCCGGCGGCGACCCCCTGCTCCAGGAGCCGGTCGAAGGCGCCCGGGAACGGGTCGGTGGTGAAGTCGGTGGTGTCCAGGGCCCGGGCCAGCACCTCATCGGGCAGCCGGGCCCCCGCGGCGTCTTCGATCCCTGCGTTGATCGTTTCGGCCCGTTCGGCCGCGTCCGCCTCCTGCAGCCAGGAAACGGCCTCGGCGTTTCCTGCCACGAGTGCGGTGACCGTGTCCGGGTGCTTGGCGGCGAAGTCGGCGTCGACCACCAGGACCGTGCTGGGGAAGTGGCCAGGGCGTGCGGTCGGGGACCCGTCCCGCAGATCACGTTCGTCGACCAGGACCCGGGCCCCGGCTTCGAGCACCAGACGCGAGGCCCATGGTTCGGGCAGCCACGCCCCGTCGATCCGGCCGGCCTTGAACAGGGCGAGGGCCCGGCTGTTGTCGGTGGGGTTGATGTCCACGTCCCCCGACCCGTCGGCGGCCACCACATATCCCTGGTCAGCCAACCAGCTGCGTAGGGCGACGTCCTGTGTGCCCCCGAGTTGCGGGCTGGCCAGGACCGTTCCCCGCAGCCGGGCCGGTGAGGTGATGTCCTGGCGCACCACCAGTTGGGCGCCCCCGGAGGTGGCCCCGGCCACGACCTTCAGTGACCGTCCGGCACTGGAGGTGTAGGAGCCGATGGCCGGGGTGGGTCCCAGGTAGGCGGCGTCGATGGCCCCGGCGTTCAGGGCCTCCACCGCCGCCGGGCCGGCGTTGAAGACCTGGGTGCGAAGCCCGGTCCCGTCCGCCGCCAGTTCCCGGGCCAGGAATCCGCGCTGGATGCCCACCAAGGCCGGGGCGTGGGTGACGTTGCCGAAATATCCCAGCCGCAGCTGCGAGGCGGGGTTTCCCTCCCCGCCCGGGCCTCCCCCGGCCGGCTCGGCGGCGGCCGCCGGACCGAAGGGGGCGGGAACCCAGAGTGTGGCCAGGGCGGCGCCGACCAGCAGGGCCAGGGCCACGGTGGAGCCGATCATCCGCCGTCGGGCACGGCGAGGCCCGGGGCCACCGGCGTTCACGAGGAGATCACCAGTCCGGCGGCCACGGTGTTGCCGGTCTGCGGATCGATGACCAGCAGGGACCCGGCCCGACGATTGGCCGCGTAGTCCTCCACCGGCAGTTCGGCGGCGACACTGAGGCCCACGCTGCCGATGTCGTTGAGTTCGAGCGTGTCGGCGGGAACGAGGGCGGAGGTTTCCAGGTCCAGTAGCCCCTCGACGCTGGTGACCAGGCCGCGGACGGTGGCGGTGCCGTGCTTGATCAGCACCTTGGCCCCGGGGGCAAGCGGTTCCTGGCCGAGCCAGCACAGCCGGGCCGCGAACTCCCGGCGGGGCGTGGCCACGGGGCCGGAGACGATGGTGTCCCCGCGGCTGATGTCCACGTCGTCACCCAGTCGCAGCGCCACCGATGCCGGGGCGGCCGCCGCCTGACGGGGGCCGTCGGCGGTGTCGATGCCTTCGATCGTGGTGTTGCGCGGTGGTTGGCCGGAGGACAGGACGCTCACGCTGTCCCCGAGGCCGATGCTGCCGGAACTCACTTGTCCGGCATAGGCCCGGTAGTCGCGGTAGTCCTCCGCGGCGAGCCCGGGGGCCAAGGCTCCCTGCGGTCGCAGCACGGTTTGCACGGGGAACCTGAAGGGCAGGCCGAGCTCGGTGACTTCGTCCTGGGTGGGGAGGGTTTCCAGCAGTCCGAGCAGGGTCGGACCGGTGTACCAGTCGGTGAGTTCGGAGGGCACCGCGATGTTGTCGCCGAGCAGGGCAGACACCGGAACGGCCCGTGCCCCGGTGATCCCCAGCCGTTCGGAGACGGCCAGAACCTCGCGTTCGATGTCCTCGAAGACCTCCCGGGAGTAGTCGACCAGGTCGATCTTGTTCACCGCCACGATCACGTGCGCCGTGCGCAGCAGCGCCAGCACGCTCAGATGCCGTCGGGTTTGTTCCAGCACCCCCTTGCGGGCGTCGATGAGGACGACGACGGCGTCCGCGGTGGAGGCCCCGGTGACCGTGTTGCGGGTGTACTGCACGTGTCCGGGGCAGTCGGCAAGGATGAAGCTGCGCCGGTCGGTGGCGAAGTAGCGGTAGGCGACATCGATGGTGATCCCCTGCTCGCGTTCAGCACGGAGCCCGTCGGTCAGCAGGGCCAGGTCCAGTCCGCCGGCGGCGCCGCCGAAACCGCGTTCGGTGGAGGTGCGGGCCACCGCCTCGAGCTGGTCGGCCAGGATGGCCTTCGCGTCATGGAGCAGCCGGCCCACCAGGGTTGATTTGCCGTCGTCGACGGAGCCGGCGGTGGCGAAACGGAACAGGGTCCCGGTCGCTGCGGACTCGCCGGGGCCTTCTTCGATCAGGGTGGTGCTCATTAGAAATACCCGTCCTTCTTGCGGTCTTCCATGGCCGCTTCGGAGATCCTGTCGTCGGCGCGGGTGGCCCCGCGTTCGGTGAGCGTGGAGGCGGCCACTTCGGCCACCACCGCGGCGACGGTGGCGGCGTCGGAGAGCACCGCCCCGGTGCAGGACATGTCCCCCACCGTCCGGTACCTGACCGTGCGGCGGACGATGTCCTCGCCCTGGCGGGCCGGGGAGAATTCGCCGACAGCCCGCCACATGCCCTCGCGGTGGTACACCTCGCGTTCGTGGGCGTAGTAGATGCCCGGCAGTTCGATGCCTTCACGTTCGATGTAGCGCCAGATGTCCAGTTCGGTCCAGTTGCTGATCGGGAAGGCCCGCACATGGTGTCCGGGGCGGTGCCGGCCGTTGTACAGGTTCCACAGTTCGGGCCGCTGGTTGCGGGGGTCCCACTGGCCGAACACGTCCCGCAGGGACAGGATGCGTTCCTTGGCGCGGGCCTTGTCCTCGTCACGGCGTCCGCCGCCGAAGACGGCGTCGAACCGGTGCCCGGCAATGGCGTCCAGCAGCGGGGTGGTCTGCAGCGGATTGCGGGTGCCGTCGGCGCGTTCGACCAGCTCACCGGAGTCGATGTACTCCTGCACGCTGGCGACCTCCAGCCTCAGTCCCCGCTGGATGACGGTGCGGTCCCGGAACGCCAGGACCTCCGCGAAGTTGTGGCCGGTGTCCACGTGCAGCAGCGGGAAGGGCACCCGGCCGGGCCAGAAGGCCTTCGCCGCGAGGTGGAGCATGACCACGGAGTCCTTGCCGCCGGAGAAGAGCATGGCCGGGCGGTCGAATTCGGCGACGACCTCGCGGATGATGTGGATGGATTCGGCCTCGAGGGCGTCGAGGACCTGTCGGGGGCCTGCCGGGCCGTCCGCGGGGACCGAGGCGCCGGCGTCCCGCGGATGGGCCACGTCCTGGGTGATGGTCATGGGGTGTTCCTCCCTGGGGAGTCGAAGGGTTCGTGGGGGCTGGCCGGGTGGGGGCCGGGGTCAGACATGGATGCCGCATTCGGTTTTGGTTTGTCCCGACCAGCGGCCCGCCCGCGGGTCCTCGCCGGGGGCGACCTTGCCGGTGCAGGGCCGGCATCCGATCGAGGGGTACCCCTGGTCCAACAGCACATTGCGTGGGAGCCGGTTTCGGGTGGAGTAGTCGTTCAGTTCCTTGGCGCTCCATCCGGCCAGGGGGTTCACCTTCACCAACGAGTGGGCTTCATCGAAGTCGACCAACGGGGTGTTCGTGCGGGTGGGGGCCTCATCGCGCCGCACCCCGGTGAACCAGAGCCGGTAGCCGGCCAGGGCACGGTTCAACGGGTCCACCTTGCGCAGGGCGCAGCATCGGCCCGGATCGGTGGCGAAGAGGTCCCGTCCTTCGGTGGCGTCCTGGTCGGCGACGCCCTGTTCGGGCCTGACGTCCACGACGTTCACCTCGAGTGAGCGGGCGACCTCGTCCCGGGTGTCCAGCGTCTGGGCGAAGTGGTAGCCGGTGTCCAGGAACAGGACGTCGATCCCGGGAAGCGTTCCGGAGACCAGATGCGGCAGCACGGCGTCGGCCATGGAACAGGCGACTGCGGCTTCGGCGGTGGAGAAGTGCCGGGCCACCCAGGCC
Source organism: Arthrobacter sp. AOP36-C1-22 (assembly GCF_052377515.1). Classification (NCBI taxonomy): domain Bacteria; kingdom Bacillati; phylum Actinomycetota; class Actinomycetes; order Micrococcales; family Micrococcaceae; genus Arthrobacter; species Arthrobacter sp. AOP36-C1-22. The sequence continues at coordinate 73,263 of NZ_JBQSWW010000003.1, forward strand.
AGGACGTCCTCGCTGGCGGCGTCGAAGCCGAGTTCGGCCGCTCCGCTGCTGGCCAGCTCGCGCAACGCTGCGGTGCCCGTGGACGGCCCGCTCATTGCAGGCTCCCGTCGTCGGCCCGATGGGCCCAGGCCGCGAAGGTCTCCCCCGTGGCGGATTCGTCGGCATAGGTGCGCACGAGCCGTTCGACATACCCGGGCAGGTCGTCGGCGGCGACCTTGAGCCCGCGAACGGTGCGGCCCAGACCGGCTTCCTCCCGGGTCTCATCCGCCAGGCCGCCGCCCAGGTGGACCTGGAAACCAGCCTTCTGGCCGCCCTCCCCGTCGGGCAGGAGCTGGCCCTTGAGCCCGATGTCGGCGGTCTGGACGCGGGCGCAGGAGTTGGGGCAGCCGTTGACGTGGAGGCTGAGTTTGCGCGGCATCTTCCCTTCAAGATCCGCCAGTCGTTCCTCCAGGCTGTCCACGGCGGCCGCCGCCGTGTCCTTGGTGTCCACGATGGCCAGCTTGCAGAATTCGATGCCGGTGCAGGCGATCGCGGACCGGCGCACCACGGAGGGCCGGGTTTCGAGTCCGAGCTCCCGCAGCCCGGTGATCACCGCTTCGACGTCGTCCTTCTGGATGTCCAGGACGACGATCTTCTGGTGGGGGGTGGTGCGCAGACGGGCGGATCCGTGGCGTTCCAGCAGTCCGGCCAGCCCGGTCAGTCGGGTTCCGGAGAGCCGGCCCATGCTGGTGGTGGCCCCGAGGTAGAAGAGTCCGTCCTTCTGCCGGTGCACCCCGCTGTGGTCCCCGGGCACGTTGGTGGGTTCGGGGGCCGGACCGTCGGGCAGCGCATGGCCGAGGTACTCGCGTTCGAGCACCTCGCGGAACTTCGCAGGGCCCCAATCGGCCATGAGGTATTTCAGCCTCGCCTTGTTCCGGAGCCGGCGGTATCCGTAGTCACGGAAGATCCCCACGACGCCTTCCCAGACGGCGGCGGCCTGGTCGGGGGCGACGAAGGCCCCGAGTCGTTCGGCCAGCCGTCCGTTGGTGGACAGTCCGCCGCCGACCCACAGGTCGTAGCCGGCCCCGAGTCCGGGGTGGCGGACCCCGACCAGGGAGATGTCGTTGATCTCGTGGACGACGTCCAGGGAAGGGTGTCCGGTGATCGCGGTCTTGAACTTCCGTGGCAGGTTCGAATACAGCGGGTTGCCGATGTAGCGTTCGGCGATCTCCTCGATGGCCGGGGTGGGGTCCAGGATCTCGTCGGCGGCGATCCCGGCCACCGGGGAGCCGAGGATGACACGGGGGACGTCGCCGCAGGCTTCGGTGGTGTGCAGGCCGACGGATTCCAGTCGCCTCCAGATTTCGGGGACGTCACGAACATCGACCCAGTGCAGTTGGATGTTCTGCCGGTCGGTGACATCGGCGGTGTCGCGGGCGAATTCGGTGGAGATGGAACCGATGACGCGCAGTTGTTCGGTGCTCAGGGCGCCGCCGTCGATGCGTACCCGCATCATGAAGTAGCGGTCCTCGAGTTCGTGTGGTTCAAGGGTGGCGGTCTTCCCGCCGTCGATCCCGGGTTTGCGTTGGGTGTAGAGACCCCACCAGCGGAATCGGCCGTGCAGGTCCTCGGGGTCGATCGAGTCGAAACCCTCCCGGGCGTAGATGGTCTCGATCCGTTCGCGGACGTTGAGCCCGTCGTCGTGCTGCTTCCATTCCTCGTTGGGGTTCAGCGGGGTGGTCCCGTCGACTTTCCATTGGCCCTGGGGCCTGGTCGGTGGGCGGGACCTGGAGGGCCCGGGGGTTGGCTGGGTATCGGTTGCCTGAGTCATGGCTGCGAGCCTAGGGCGGGGTTTTCACCACTGTCGCGCCCGCCGGTCATCAGCCGACACGTTGCTTTTCGTGACCTCAGCCGGCCTCGAAATCAGCCTCCGACAGGGCACTGTGAAGTCTTGCGGCGACACATTCGGCGATCGTGACGTCCGGGAGCAATGGTGCGGTCACATAATTTGCCCCGGCGCCGCCGAGGCGTTCCTGGAAGAATCCCGGCGCCAACAGATAGGACACGACGCCGACCCGGACTCCGGGGGTTTGCCGTCCCGCCTGCTCCACCGCATCCTCCACCCGGGGGTCGGCCGCCGAGCAGAACGCGGCCTGGACCGGGGCCCCCAGGGCCGCTGCCAGGGTCCCGGCGCTGTCCCGGGCCTGCTGTTGGCCCGAAGGCACGCGGGTCCCTGCCGAGGCGAGCACCACGGCGTCGTCGGGGCCCCATCCGGCCTCGGCCAGGCGGCGGGCCATCACCCCGGCCAGCCGGGGATCGGCCCCGATGGGCTCCGCTGCGATGGTGTTCGTCCTGGAGGCGACGGCCTCGGCCACGTCGACGCCGGTGTGGATTCCCAGCGAGAGCAGCAGCGGCAGCACCACCGCCGCCTCCCCGTCGGGGAGCTGTCCCAGGACCCTGGGCAGGTCCGGGTCCTGGACGTCGACGTAGGCCTCATGGACCTGCACCGACCAGCCATCCTCGGCGTGCTGGTCGTCCACCAGTCCTGCGACCTGGGCCCGGAGCTGGTCGATGAGCTGGCGCCCGCGGGGATCATCGGTGCCGTGGGCGCAGGCGATCACGTGCAGTGGGCGGCGCATCACGTGGTGCGGATCATCTTGTGGTTGGCGGCCTGGGCCACGGGACGGACAACGATCTGGTCGAGGTTGATGTGATGCGGCAGGGCCACCGAATACAGCACGACGTCGGCGACATCCTCTCCGGTCAGCGGTTTCTCCACCCCGGCATAGACCTGGTCGGCCGCCTGCTGGTCCCCTCCCAGCCGGTTGAGCGCGAATTCCTCGGTGTGCACCAGACCGGGCACGACCTCGATCACCCGGATGTTGTTTTCGGCCTCCTCGAGCCGCAGCGCCTGGGTCAGCCCCTGTTGGGCGAACTTCGCGGCGTTGTATCCGCCCCCACCCTCGTAGCCGCCCAGAGCCGCCGTGGAGGTCAGGTTCAGGATCGTCCCCTCGCCGTCGGCCCGGAGCATGGGCAGGAACGCCCGGATCATGTTCATGGTGCCCACCACGTTGACCCGGTACATCCAGTCCCAGTCGGCGCTCTTAGCCGTACCGATCCGGTCGACCCCCCGGGCGCCGCCGGCGATGTTGATCAGGGTGTCGATCCCTCCGGATCCGGCGACCACGGCCAGCAGGGCCGCGACGTCGTCCGCGTCGGTGACATCGGCGACGACCGGGGTGATCCCCGTGTCCCGGGCCAGGGCCTCGAGCCGTTCCGCCCGGCGGGCCACCGCATAGACCGTCCAGCCCTCGGCCGCGAGCCGACGGGCCGTGGCCTCGCCGATCCCGCTGCTGGCACCGGTGACAACTGCTCTTTTCATGGACTGCTGGGTCATTGAGGTCATGCCTCCAGCCTAGCGAGGCCCGGGCCGGAACCCTGCCCCGGCAGCTGTGGACCTCCCGCTTCAACGGTGCAACTCTGGAGGGACAAACCTCCAGTTGGAGGACTGCCGACGCCGGAGGGCGTTGCCACCCCGACGAAAGCGGGCGACCGTGAGGCACCACCGGCATCTGATTCCCCGGCATGACGGGGCCCGACGTTCCCCGGCCCCGGGAGCAACCGGCCTGCCGGATGTCCAGGTGTTCGGCGGAGTGGTCCGCGGCGTGCGGGAAGGCAACGTGCTTTCCTGGCGCGGCATCCCGTATGCGGCGCCGCCGGTGGGGCCACTGAGGTTCCGGGCCCCGGCCCCGCCGTCCGGCTGGACCGGGGTCAGGGACGGCTCCCGGTTCGGGCCGACGGCTCCGCAACCCACCAGGGCCCATCACAGCCGGGCCGGGGCCCCGGACTGGTCCAGCGAGGACTGCTTGAGCCTGAACGTCCAGGCCCCGGTGCCGGCCCTGGCGGATGCGGATTCCCTGCCCGTCATGGTCTTCATCCACGGCGGAGGATACTTCCAGGGCTCTTCGCGCGACTTCTCGGGGCAGGGGGAAGGCTTCGTCGGGACGGGGCGGGCCGTCTACGTCAATTTCAACTACCGTCTGGGCCCCTTGGGATATCTGGATTTCAGCAGGTACTCCACCGCCGAGCGTCCCATCGAGTCCAACCTGGGTCTGCGCGACCAGGTGGCCGCCCTGGAATGGGTCCAGCAGAACATCAGGGCGTTCGGGGGCGACCCGGACCGGGTGACGGTGTTCGGGGAATCGGCGGGAGGGAATGCGGTGACCACCCTCATGGCCACACCGCAGGCCCGGGGGTTGTTCGCCCGCGCCATCGCCCAAAGCGCTCCGGCCGACGCCGTCTACCCTCCGGGGCTCACCGCACGGTGGGCGGAAGAATTCCTGTCGATCCTCGGGGAACAACACCCTGCCAGCTCCCGGCCGGGGCCTGCTACGGACCCGGTGCGGGATCTGCTGCTCAACGGTTCGGTCCCCGATCTGCTCGCCGCCGCCAGGATCCTGCAGGTGCACACCCCGGAGGCCTATCCGGGAGGTTTTTGTTTCGCCCCGGTCATCGACGGACGCTACGTCCCCGAACACCCGATCGACGCGATCGGCAGTGGCCGGGCGGCCCGGGTGCCGCTGATCATCGGGACCAACGATCGAGAGGGATCGGTCTTTCGTGGCCGCTGGGATATCCTGCCCGGTTCCCCCTCGCGCATCGCGGGGGTCTTTTCCCGCTCCCCCCGGGAGACCTGGTCCCAGATGCACGCCGCCTATCCCGGACTTCCCGAATCCAGGACGGCGGCGGACTTCGGTGGGGATTACGGGTTCTGGTATCCCTCCACCCGGGTGGCCGACCTGCACTCGCGCTTCGCACCGGTCCACGTCTACCGCTTCGACTTCGCCCCGCGGCTGCTGAAGATCGTCGGTCTGGACGCCACCCACGGGGTGGAGATGTTCGCCCTCTTCGACCGCACCGACGTGCCCTTGGCGCGGATGATCACCTCGCTGGGAGGCCGGGAGGCCTATGCCCGCGCCGGGCAGCGGATGCGCGGGCGGTGGCTCAGGTTCGCCGAATCGGGCACCACCTCTGCGACGTGGCCGCCCTACGACGAGGCGACGAGGTCGACCCTGATCATCGAAAGCACCGACCACGTGGAGAATGATCCGCGCCGCCGGCGCCGAATGGCCTGGAGCGCGTTCATGCCCCGACCCGACCAGCCGTGGAGCCCGGCCCGGGCCCCGGAGGATGAGCCGCCACCCGGGGCGTGAGTACCCCCTGGGGGCTGCGGCTGCTCAGAGGTTTTCGTCCAGGAACTCCAACAGGACCACGGCATTATTATGTTCCTCGTCCTTGGTGGCATAGACGAGGACGACGTCGTCCTTGTCCTTGACCAGCTCCAGCAGGCGTTCGGCCTCCTCGGTGGCCGGACCGTCCTCGAGTTCGGCGATGTACTGTTCACGGAATTCCTCGAACCGGTGCTCGCGGTGGTTGAACCAGGCCCGCAGTTCCGCCGAGGGGGCGACTTCCTTGGCCCATTCGTCGAGCTCGGCGTCCTCCTTGGCGATGCCTCGGGGCCACAGCCGATCAATCAGGATCCTGTAGCCGCCGTCCGGGGCCGAGTAGGCCCGCTGCATTCTGATCTTGCCCATGACTCGATGGTAGGCCGAATCCTTCCGTGCTGCTCGTCGCCTCCGGACCTTGTGGATGACCAGGAGGCAGGGGAATGGAATCGGGGCTGACCTGCCGACATGGAATACTGGTCCCATGGCTGAACAGAACTTGGGCACAGACACGCCCGCGACCGTAAGCGTCCCCGACAAACCGGCACTGGAGGGCCTGGAAGCCAGGCTCGGACAGCGCTGGCGTGACGAGGGAACCTACGCCTTCAACCCCGAGACCACCCGCGATCAGGTCTACTCCATCGACACTCCCCCGCCCACGGCGTCGGGCTCCCTGCACGTGGGACACATGTTCTCCTACACGCAGACCGACGTGTTGGCCCGGTACCAGCGCATGCGAGGCAAGAACGTCTTCTACCCCATGGGGTGGGACGACAACGGCTTGCCGACCGAACGCCGCGTGCAGAACTTCTACGGGGTGCGCTGCGATCCCAAGACCGCCTACGACCCGGCCTACCGTCCCCCGGAAAAGCCGGCGAAGAACCAGCGTGATTGGGACGTCGTCTCCCGACGGACGTTCATCGAGCTGTGCGAGGAGCTGGCCGTCCAGGACGAGAAGGTCTTCGAGCACCTCTTCAGCACCCTCGGCCTGTCGGTGGACTGGAACCTGACCTACCGCACCATCGACGACACCTCCCGTGCCGTGTCCCAGCGGGCCTTCCTGCGCAACCTGACCGATGGCGACGCCTACATGGCCGAGGCACCGACGCTATGGGACGTCACCTTCCGCACCGCCGTGGCCCAGGCCGAACTCGAGGACCGCGAAGTCGACGGAGCCTACTACCGGTTCCCGTTCTTCGCCGAGGACGGCACCGAGATCCACATCGAGACGACCCGTCCCGAATTGCTGGCCGCCTGTGCCGCGCTAGTGGCCAACCCCGATGACGAGCGCTACCAGCCACTGTTCGGCAAGAAGGTCACCTCCCCGCTCTTCGGCGTCGAAGTCGAGGTGCATCCGCACCATTTGGCCAAGGCCGACAAGGGCTCGGGCATTGCCATGGTCTGCACCTTCGGCGACCTGACCGACGTCACCTGGTGGCGCGAACTGCAGTTGCCCACCCGCGCCATCATCGGCCGGGATGGCCGCATCCAGGGCCAGGCCCCCGAGTGGATCACCTCCGAGGCCGGGCGCGAGGCCTTCTCCCTGCTGGCCGGCAAGACCGTGTTCTCCGCGAAGGAAGCCGTGGCGTCGATGCTGGTCGATGCAGATCTGCTCGACGGCGAACCCCGCAAGATCACCCATCCGGTGAACTTCTTCGAAAAGGGCGATAAGCCCCTCGAGGTCGTCAGCTCGCGCCAGTGGTACATCCGCAATGGCGGACGGGATGCGGAGCGTCGCGAACGCATGATCGCCCGCGGCCAGGAGATCGAGTTCCACCCGGAATTCATGCGCTCGCGCTACACGAACTGGGTCAATGGGCTCAACGGCGACTGGCTGGTCTCCCGGCAGCGCTTCTTCGGTGTGCCGATCCCCGTCTGGTACCCGTTGGATGCCCAGGGCAACCCGGACTACGAGCATCCGCTCGTCCCCGACGATGCCCAGTTGCCGGTGGACCCGGTGGCCGAAACGGCTCCGGGCTATACGGCGGACCAGCGGGACGTCCCCGGCGGCTTCACCGGGGATGCGGATGTCCTCGACACCTGGGCGACCTCTTCGCTGACCCCGCAGATCGTGGGCCGGTGGAGCCGCGACGATGAATTCTTCGCCAAGGTCTTCCCCTTCGACCTGCGTCCCCAGGCCCACGACATCATCCGTACCTGGCTCTTCTCCACCGCGGTGCGCGGCGATGCCCTGCACGATTGCGCCCCGTGGAAGCATGCGGCGATCTCCGGGTGGATCCTGGACCCGGACCGCAAGAAGATGTCCAAGTCCAAGGGCAACGTCGTGGTCCCCACCGATGTCCTGAACGACTTCGGGGCCGACGCCGTGCGCTATTGGGCCGCATCGGCGAAGCTGGGCGCCGATACCGCCTACGAGGTCGCGCAGATGAAGATCGGCCGCAGGCTGTCGATCAAGATCCTCAACGCCTCCAAGTTCGTGTTGAATCTCGGGGCCACCCAGGCCAACGTCCTGGACGGTGATGCCCACCTGATCATCAATGGTCTGGACCGGTCGCTGCTGGCCCGCCTCTCGGAGGTCATCGAGGAGGCCGAACGCGCCTTCGGGATCTACGACTACGCCCGGGCCCTGGACATCGTGGAGACGTTCTTCTGGTCGTTCACCGACGACTACGTCGAACTGATCAAGGACCGGGCCTACGGGGCCCGCGGCGAGGCCGAACAGGCCTCGGTGCTGGCGGCCCTGGCCACCACCTTGGATGCCGTGTTGCGCCTGTTCGCACCGTTCCTGCCCTTCGCTACCGAAGAGGTCTGGAGCTGGTGGCGGACCGGCTCGGTCCACCAGTCGGCCTGGCCGACGAACACCCACCTGACCGGCGCGGTGGAAGGCGCGGACACCGCCGTGCTGCCCACGGTCGGTGACGCCTTGGGCGGGATCCGCAAGTCCAAATCCGAGGCCAAGGTCAAACAGCGCACCCAGGTGCTTTCAGGGGTCGTCCGCGGCCCCGCAGTGATCCTGGACCAGGTCAGGGCCGGACTGGGCGATCTGCTCGCCGCGGGCAACGCAGTGGAGTTGGACCTGCAGGAAGGCGGCGAGGAACTCGTGGTCTCCGATGTGGTGTTGGCCCCCGCCGAGGAGCCGGCCACCACTGTCGGGACCCTACCGGGCCCGGAGGCGCTTAGGACGCATTGACCTGGGAGAACTGCTGACGTTCCTTGGTGAACTGCGGTGCCCCGGTGCGGGTGCGCTTCAGTTCGAAGAAGTACGGGAACGAGGCCAGGGTCACGGAGGCGTCGAAGAGGCGTCCGGCTTCCTCCCCCGAGGGGATCTCGGTGATGACCGGTCCGAAGAAGGCGGTGCCGTTCAGCGCGACGACCGGGGTACCGACCTCCTGGCCCACCAGGGAGATACCCTGCTCGTGGCTGGCCCGCAGGGCCGCATCATGCTCGTCGTTGGCGCCGGCCTGGGCCAGCTCGGCGGGCAGCCCGACACGCTCCAGCGCGCGGGTGATGACCTCGGCGAAGTCCTGGATTCCGGCATAGTGGATGAGTTCACCCATGGCCGTGTAGAGCTCGCCGACGACTTCCTGTCCGTGGGCTTCCGCGGCGGCGATGACGACCCGTACCGGGGCCCACGCGCTGCTCAGTCCCTTAGGGAATTCGCGTTCGACATCTTTGTCCTCGTTCAGGACGGCCAGGCTCATGACATGCCATTGGACTTCGATGTCACGGACCTTCTCCACTTCGAGGATCCATCGCGAGGTGGCCCAGGCGAAGGGGCAAAGCGGGTCGAACCAGAAATCTACGGCCGTGGTCTCGGACAAGGTGTTCCTCCTGAAATCGGTGCATGAACTCGGTGCCGACCCATGACGAGCCTGCCCCGCATTCGGTACAACGACCGGATCAGGCGGACTTATTCCGTCGTTTATTCACTACTTCGGCAGAAATGAGCGTCGGTTCACTCACCCGGGCCACCACTTCGGCGTTGATGACGACCTCGGCGATGTCCTCGCGGCCGGGCAGATCGAACATGATCGATCCCAGGGTCTCCTCGAGGATGGCCCGCAGCCCACGGGCCCCGGTGCCGCGCTCCAACGCCAGATCGGCGATGGCTTCGAGGGCATCGAGTTCGAAGGTCAGTTCCACACCATCGAGGCGGAACATCTTCTGGTACTGCTTCACCAGGGCGTTCTTCGGCTCGGTCAGGATCTTGATCAGGGCCTCGCGGTCCAGGTTCTCCACGGTGGCGATGACCGGCAGGCGCCCGATGAACTCGGGGATCAGACCGAATTTGAGCAGGTCCTCGGGGCGGACATCGGAGTACTTGGCATCCTCGGAGTTCAGTGCGGTCAGCGGCGCCCCGAATCCGATCCCCTTCTGCCCGGCCCGGGAGCCGATGATCTCCTCGAGACCGCCGAAGGCCCCGGCCACGATGAACAGCACGTTCGACGTGTCGATCTGGATGAACTCCTGGTGTGGATGCTTGCGCCCACCCTGGGGCGGGACCGAGGCCACGGTTCCTTCGAGGATCTTCAACAGTGCCTGCTGCACCCCCTCCCCGGACACGTCACGGGTGATGGAGGGGTTCTCGGATTTACGCGAGATCTTGTCGATCTCGTCGATGTAGATGATGCCCTGCTCGGCCTTCTTCACATCGAAGTCCGCGGCCTGCAGGAGCTTGAGCAGGATGTTCTCGACATCCTCACCGACGTAGCCGGCTTCGGTCAGGGCGGTGGCGTCGGCGGCGGCGAAGGGCACATTCAGCCGGCGCGCCATCGTCTGGGCGAGGTAGGTCTTGCCGCAACCGGTGGGCCCGATGAGCAGGATGTTGGACTTGGAGACCTCGACGTCATCCAGGGCATCCACGTCGCCCAGCTGGGCCGCTGCCGTGGAGCCGGTCCCCGATTGGATGCGCTTATAGTGGTTGTACACCGCGACCGACAGCGAACGCTTGGCGCCCTCCTGGCCGATGACATATTCCTGCAGGGAGTCGAAGATCTCGCGGGGACGCGGCAGTTCGAAGTCGGGACCGGCCTCGATCTCGGCCAGCTCCTCCTCCATCAACTCGTTGCACAGCTCGATGCACTCGGTGCAGATGTAAACGCCTGGACCGGCGATGAGCTTGCGGACCTGCTTCTGGCTTTTGCCGCAGAACGAACACTTCAGCAGGTCGGAGCTTTCACCCATACGAGCCATGGTGTTCTTCCCCTAACGTGTTACAGAAACCACACGGCGGACGCCGCATGATGATGTCTAGCTACAACTCTAGGTGAGTTGCCCGACAGAATAGGTGACCGGACGGCCCGTGGTGCGAAAAACCTACGGGACGCCCGGTCACGGCAGCCATCATCGACTACTTGTTGATGGCCTGCTGCTTGATCTTGCGGGGGCTGAGCACCTCGTCGATCAAACCGTATTCCTTGGCCTCGTAGGCGGTCATGAACAGATCGCGTTCGATGTCGTTGCCGACCTGCTCGGGGCTCTTGTGGCTCTGCTCGGACAGCGTGGTCTCCAACCAGGTCCGCATGCGCATGACCTCTTCGGCCTGGATCTGCAGATCGGTGGCCGTGCCGCGTTCCCCGCCGCCCATGGCCGGCTGGTGGATCAGCACGCGCGCGTTGGGCAGTGCCAGGCGCTTGCCGGGGGCACCGGCGGCCAGCAGGACCGCAGCGGCGCTGGCCGCCTGGCCGAGGCAGACGGTCTGGATCTCGGGACGGATGAACATCATCGTGTCGTAGATCGCCGTCATGGCGGTGAAGGACCCGCCCGGTGAGTTGATGTACAAGGTGATGTCACGCTCGGGGTCCATGGACTCCAAGACCAGCAGCTGGGCCATCACGTCGTCGGCCGATGCGTCATCGACCTGGGTGCCGAGGAAGACGATGCGGTCCTCGAACAGCTTGGCGTAGGGGTCCTGGCGCTTGAAGCCGTAGGGGGTGCGTTCTTCGAATGAAGGGAGGATGTAGCGGGCGGACGGCATTTCGCCAGCGGTGCCTTCGTTGCCGGTGTAATTCATGTTCTTCTCCTGGGGGGTCTGTGGGGATGCTCGTCGGCTGGGTGGCTAGTTCTTGACTCCGCCGCCGCCGGAGACCGTCACGGAGTTCACGGCGATGTGGTCGAAGAAGCCGTACTCTAGGGCCTCGGGGGCCGTGAACCACTTATCGCGGTCGTTGTCCTTGAGGATCGTTTCCAGCGTCTGTCCGGTCTGTTCGGCGGTGAGCTCGGACATGACCTTCTTCATGTGCAGGATCAGTTCGGCCTGGATCCGGATATCGGAGGCCGTGCCGCCGATGCCGCCGGAGGGCTGGTGCATCAGGATCCGTGCGTTCGGGGTCGCGTAGCGCTTGCCCTTGGTGCCCGAAGAGAGCAGGAACTGCCCCATCGAGGCGGCCAGCCCGGTGGCCACGGTCACGACGTCGTTCGGGATGTAGTTCATCGTGTCGAAGATCGCCATGCCGGCGGTGATGGAACCACCCGGTGAGTTGATGTACAGGAAGATGTCCTTATCCGGGTCCTCCGCGGAGAGCAGCAGCAACTGGGAGGAGATGGCATTGGCCGACTCGTCGCTCACCTCCGTGCCGAGCCAGATGATGCGCTCCTTCAGGAGTCGGTTGTAGATGTAGTCCTCGCGACTGGCTGCATCGACCGAGGCCATCTTCGGGGTGTGGGATTCCGTCGTCATTTTCGAATACCTCTCCATGGGTGCCATGCGACGTGGCTCTTCCGGCCACGTACGGTAGCGCTTGCTTTCCTTGACACTACTGCAGTCACAACACGCGCCGCGCCCGCGATCATTCGCTGTTCGCTGATGGCGCATACCCCCGGCGGGGGCCCATCGCCCGTGGCTTAACTGCAGGTGCCTTCGGCTTAAAAAACGACGGCGGGGCCGCCTGCATGAGACGGTCCCGCCGGTGCAACCGGGAAGGGTTGCCGTGGTTTCGTGTGGCTACTCGGCCGATTCCGCCGAAGCGGAGGAGGCCGAGGATCCGGAGGACGCCGAGGACTCGTCCTCTTCGCCGGCCGGGCGGACGAAGTCGGTCAGGTCAACGTCCTTGCCGTCGGTATCGGTGACCTTGGCCAGTTCCAGGACCTTGGCCAGTGCCTTGCGGCGGCGGACCTCACCGATCATCATCGGCACCTGGCCGGCACTGTCGAGCATCTGGGCGAACTGGTTCGGGTCCATGCCGTACTGGCTGGAGCTCTGGACGATGTAGTCGATGAGCTCGGACTGCTCGACACCGACCTCTTCCTTTTCGGCGATCTCGTCGAGGATGACCTCGTTCTGGAACGCCCGCTCGGTGTTGGTCTTGACCTCGGCGCGGTGCTCGGCGGTGTCGTGCTCTTCGCCGGGGTTCTCGTTGCCCTGGGCGAAGTGCTGCTCGACCTGCTCGTCGATGACCGACTCGGGAACCGGCACGCTGACCAGCTCGGTCAGCTTGTCCATGACCTTGTCGCGGGCCTGGACCCCCTGGTCGACGAGCTTGGACTCGGCGGCCTTCTGGGTCAGGTCCTCGCGGAGTTCGCCGATGGTGTCGAACTCGGAGGCCAGCTGGGCGAACTCGTCATCGGCGGTCGGGAGTTCGCGCTCCTTGACGGCCTTGACGATGACCTTGACCTGGGCGGTCTCCCCGGCATGCTCGCCGCCGGCGAGCTTGGTCTCGAACGTGGCATCCTCGTCGGCGGACAGGCCGGTGACGGCCTCGTCGAGGCCTTCAAGCATGGTGCCGGAACCCACCTGGTAGGACAGATCGGTGGCGGCGTCGACCTCCGTGTCCTCCACCGTGGCGGTGAGGTCCAAGGTGATGAAGTCCTGGTCGGCGGCGGGGCGCTCGACGTTCTTCAGCGTGCCGAAGCGGCCGCGCAGTTCGTCCATGGCGGTCTCGACGTCGGCGTCGGTGGCCTCGACGGCGTCGACCTGGACCTCCAGGCCGGTGTACTCCGGCAGCTCGATCTTCGGGCGGATGTCCACCTGGACATCGAAGACCAGGTTGCCCTCGGTGGCCGTCGGCTCCGGGACCTCGGTGATCTCGACCTCGGGGCGGGACAGCGGGACGATCTCCGTCTCGCGGACCGCTTCCTGGTAGAACTCGTTGAGCCCTTCATTGATGGCCGTCTCCAGCACATAGCCGCGGCCGACACGCTGGTCGATCAGGCGGTTCGGGACCTTGCCCTTGCGGAAGCCGGGAACATTGATCTGCTCCGCGATGGACTTGTAGGCCGCGTCGATGTTCGGCTGCAATTCGGTGAGGGGAACCTCGACATTGAGCTTGACCCGGGTGGGCGTGAGGTTTTCGACGGCGCTCTTCACTACGTAGCTCTCCTGAATGATCTGGGCTATAAAGACACTGCACACTCGTCCCCGATGTGGAGCTGACGGGGCTGAAGGTTCAGAGTCGGGGTGACAGGAGTTGAACCTGCGACCTCACGCTCCCAAAGCGCGCGCTCTACCAAGCTGAGCTACACCCCGATTGGTGCAGAGGCTAGTTTACGCAGAATCGACGCGGAACAACTAATTGCTGACAAGCTCCGGGGCCCACCATGGCGCGGGCCCGTCCCTACTGGTCGTCGGCGATCTGCGAGACCGGTTGCCGAATGATCCATTCGTCACTGGGCAAACGGTCCATGTAGTAGAACCCGCCCACCGCGGACGCACGATTCGGTGGGGCCTCCGGATGGTAGTTCAGCACCAGTCCCCGACGCTGCAACCAATCCAGCCAGGCGTGCAGGGCGTGGACCTGCTCATCGGGAACGTCCCGGCCTGCCCGCTGGCGCAGCAGGACCCGGATATGGGCCATCACGGCGCTGCGATGATGCTCGGACTCCACGGTCCAGGGCAGGATGTCGCGGTAGGAAGGCCGTCCCGCGGGGGCCTGGCCCCGGTCCAGGGCCCGCTGGACGCCGGCCGCAGTGACCCCGTAGCGCTCGGCGATCTGCTCGATGGTCACTCCCAGCTCGCTGAGTCCCCGCAGGATCCGAAGATCCGGCACTTTCCTGGGTCCGCCCAATTTCCACCCCCATGCCCCGCCGTCCGGGGCCTCGTCACGACGTCGGATCCCGACCTTTCGAGCATGCGCCGCCCGGGGACCGGCGTCAATTTTGCCGTGCTCCGGACCCACTGCTAATGTGGTCCAAGCAACGGGCCGCAAGGCCCGTCTTTGCGGGGATGTAGCTTAATGGTAAAGCCTCAGTCTTCCAAACTGATGACGCGGGTTCGATTCCCGTCATCCCCTCCGCATGCGTCGGGCCGCCCCAGGGCGGCCCTTCGTCGTTAAGGGGCGCGGAACGGGGTGCTAGTGTCCGGCCATGCGCATCTACGTTCCCGGGGCCAACCGCACCGGCAGGGCCGCCTGGCCGAAGTCCACCGATGACGAGGGACTGTACGTCTCCTTCGCCCCGGACTCACCCGTGGAGCAGCGGGCCACCCTTCTGGGACAGCTGAGGACAACGGAGCCCGGCACGGTCATCGCCCATTCGTTGGGGGCCGCTCCGACCTTGCTGGCCATCGCCGCCGGGACACTGCGTCCGGCGCGGCTGGTCCTGGTCGAACCGGCGCTCTTCGACCTCATCCGTGGCACCGCATCCGTGGAAGAGCACATCGCGGTCATGACCCGGGCCCGGAAAAAGGCCGCCGAGGGCGATCTCTTCGGCTATTGGGCGCTGGTGAAGCCCCGGCTGTTCGGCGGGCCCGCACTGGCAGCGGATTGGCCGCAGGACGAGCCCCACGCCCGTCGGTTCAGCACCCTTCCACCACCGTGGGGACACGACATCAGCCCGGACCTGATCGAGGCGCTACCCACCCTGGTGCTCAGCGGTGGGTGGAACGAGCATTACGAGGCCGTCGCCGAGGTCCTGGCCCGGCAGGGGGCCGGGCACCGGATCCTGCCCGGCAGCGGGCACCGGGCCCAGGACGATCCGGGATTCGAGGCACTGATCGCCTCCTTTGAACAGCTCACGGCCGGCTGAAGCCGCGATCCTCCGGCCGGATCAGGGCACCCGACGGGTCGGGGCTTGGCAGCCGGGGCACCAGTAGAGCTTGCGTGCCGCCAGTTCGGCCAGCCCGATCGGGGTGCCGCAGATCAGGCATGGCCGACCCTGGCGCTGGTAGGTGTAATAGGCATGATCGGGCCAGACCGGGGCCTCGGGATCGCTGCGGTCCCGGACCCGGGTGGTGATGATGCGGCCATCCCTGACCCCATCGGCCATCATCGCGCAGATATCGGCCCACAGCGCACGCAGGGCCGGAACCGGGACATCGCGGCCGCGCATCCATGGATCCAGTCCGGCCCTGAACAGTGCTTCGGCCCGGTAGATGTTCCCGACCCCGGCGATCAGCGACTGGTTCATCAAGGCCGCGGCGATGACGGTGCCCGTGGCCCCGATCCGGCCAACGAATTCCTCTTCCCCCGCAGCGGTATCAGCCCCCAACGGGTCAGGTCCCAGGCGCCACCGAACCGCTTCGGCCTCCGGGATGGTCAGGACCTCGCAGACCGAGGGCCCCCGCAGGTCGGCCCAGCCGTGGGCGGAGACCAGGCGCATCCTGACCTGGCCCACCGGGGCGGGAGGGCCGTCGTAGGCGGCGGGAGCCTCGTCGTCGTACGCTTCCTTTTCGCCGATCCTCCGGGGTGCCCCGATGCTTGAGGCACCCCGGAACGTCTGGTCCCCCCCGAAGCCGAAGGCCCCGTAGAGGCCCAGGTGCACCCGCAGGATCCGTTCGCCGGAGAACCGGGCGAAGAGCTGCTTGCCGTGGGCCGTGGCCTCCAGGAGTTCATGGCCGTCCAATAGTGCAGCCCCGGCGGCGAACCGTCCCTGCGGGCTGGAGACCTGTAGCACCTGTCCGGCGAAGACGTCGTCCAGCTGGCGGGCCAGCCGGTGGACGGAGTGCCCCTCGGGCACCCCTAGTGCTCCAGCTGGCCGGTGGTTTCGTAGGCACCGATCTGCTGGATCCGCCGGATATGGCGTTCGTCCTCGCTGAATGGTTCGGCCAGGAACGCATCGATCAGTCCGGTGGCCTCCTCCAGGCTGTGCTGGCGGCCGCCGACGGCGACGATATTGGCGTCGTTGTGCTGGCGGGCCAACCGGGCGGTGTCCAGGTTCCAGGCCAATGCGGCCCGGATGCCCTTGACCTTGTTGGCGGCGATCTGTTCGCCGTTGCCCGAACCGCCCAGCACGATCCCCAACGAATCCAGCCCGCGGGCCCGTTCGGCGGCGACCGCTTCGGCGGCGTTGATGCAGAATCCCGGGTAGTCGTCCTCGGCGTCGTAGGAGGTCGGGCCGTGGTCCACGACGTCGTGGCCAGCACTGCGCAGATGCGCCACGAGGTGGGCACTGAGCTCGAGTCCGGCATGGTCGGTGGCAATATGAACGCGCATGGTGTCCTTCGGGTCATCCGTGGCAGGGGAACATTTCCCACCTTACAAGGGGGCGACGACCTCGATCCACAGCGGGCCTGCTCCCGTGGCCACCCGGTCGGTCGCGGTGAGCGTGCCGTCCTGGGCGGAAATCCCATAGGCACTGAGGTGGCCCGAGAGTTCCCCGCAGACCAGCAGGTGGTCCCCGCCGGCATCCACGCCGGCCCCGCGGGGCTGCTGCTCGGTGTCGGTGGTGCGCAGGTAGTCCAACATGCCGGTGTCCGGGTCGATGGAGAAGGTGGAGATCGTCGAGGTCGACCGCTCGGTGGTGAACAGGAACCTGCCCCGTCCCCCGATGCGGATATCGGCGCACCAGATGGCGTCGGGGCCGGGCACCGGGCCACCGGGGTGGCGGGCGAAGCCCGGGATCAGGCCCAGGGAGGCCGGGACGGAGTCGATGCGTTGGATCTCGGTCAGGGCCCCGGAGACAGCGTCCCGCTCATGGACGGCGACCTCCCCGGACATCTCGTGGATGACATAGACCCGCGAGGCATCCGCGTTGAAGAGCAGGTGGCGTGGGCCGGAGCCGGTGGGGGCCTCGACGGAACCGACCAGTGTCAGTTCCCCCGGCGCCACCGCATACCAGACGACCCGGTCGCTGCCCAGGGAGGCCGCGTAGACGTAGCGGCCGTCGGGGGATGCCCGCACGCTATGGGCCTTCTCCCCCGGGCTGGGTGCCTGGACCGCGTCACCGACCGGAAGCCCCTGGTCGTCCAGCGCCACGGAGTTCACCGCGTCCTGGTGGTAGGAGGCACTGCGGACCGTCCCTCCGTCGGCATCGAGGCTGATGTAGGCCGTGTTGTCCGCCAACTGCACGCTCGCGGTCTCGCCGAGCCGGCCGGTGGAGGAATCGATGCGCAGCGCGGTGAGCCTGGGGGGCTTGCTGGAGGCCCCGGCGTAGAGCAGCCCGAGTTCCCGATTGGAGGCCAGTGACCGCACCCCGTCCACGGGCACCGGCCCACCGGCGGGGCCGAAGGTTCCTGCCCCGGGATCGAAGGCGAAGGTCTCGACGGTTCCGGCCTTGGCGCAGCCAACGTAGACATGGGTCTGGTTCACGGTGCTTCTCCTGGTCATCGACGCGGGGGGATGCGGGACGGATCCCGTCCACCGATCCTATCCGGCCCGTCCCCGGCGCGGACATGGGCCCCGGCGCCCCTGGCCGGGTCGGATGGCCCCAGGTAGCGCCATCCCGCCCATTAAGTGAGACAATAACCGTAATGTTCAGGAATCGCTTCAGATATCCGCGCTCTCTGGACCGCCATCAACCGCGAAAGACAAACAGGGAGGCATCACCGTGCCAGGATTGAATCTCACCCGCGACGAAGCGCGCGAACGCGCCGGATTGGTCACCGTCGAGAGCTACGACATCGAACTGGATCTCACCCGGGGCGAGAAGGTGTTCGGGTCCACCACGACCGTGAACTTCGAGGCGACCGCCGGGGCCGACACGTTCATCGATGCGGTCACCGACACCGTCCACTCGGTCACGCTCAACGGGGTGGAGCTGGATCCGGGGACGGTCAGCGACGGCGTCCGCATCCAGTTGCCCGGTCTGGCCGCACGCAATGAGCTGCGCATCGTCGCCGATGCCCTGTACATGAACACCGGTGAGGGCCTGCACCGTTTCGTGGACCCGGTCGACGACGAGGTCTACCTGTACTCGCAGTTCGAGGTACCCGACGCCCGGCGCATGTTCGCCGTCTTCGAGCAGCCCGACCTGAAGGCGGCGTTCTCCTTCACCGTCACCGCCCCCGACTACTGGGACCTCATCTCCAACTCCCCCACCCCCACGCCCTCGCCCGCCGGGGACGGGAAAGCCACCTGGGCCTTCTCCCGCACCGCACGGATCTCGTCTTACATCACCGCGCTGATCGCCGGGCCCTATGAGGCGGTGCGCAGCGAATTGACCAGTTCCGACGGGCGGACCATCCCGTTGGGCGTCTTCGCCCGCAAGTCGATCATGGAACACCTGGATGCGGAGAACATCTTCACCCTGACCCGCCAGGGCTTCGAGTTCTACGAGGAGCAGTTCGGCACCCCGTACCCGTTCGAGAAGTACGATCAGCTCTTCGTCCCGGAGTTCAACGCCGGGGCCATGGAAAACGCCGGGGCCGTCACGTTCCTGGAGTCCTACGTCTTCAGGTCCCGCCCCACCGATGCCATGGTCGAACGCCGGGCGATCACCATCCTGCACGAACTGGCCCATATGTGGTTCGGGGACCTGGTGACCATGCGCTGGTGGAACGACTTGTGGCTCAACGAGTCCTTCGCGGAATTCATGTCGGCCCTGGCCGCTGCGGAGAACACCGAGTTCAGCCAGGCCTGGACCACCTTCTCCTCGATGGAGAAGTCCTGGGCCTACCGACAGGACCAGTTGCCCTCCACCCACCCGATCAAGGCCGACATCAACGACCTGCAGGACGTGCAGGTCAACTTCGACGGGATCACCTACGCCAAGGGCGCCTCCGTACTGCGCCAGCTGGTGGCCTGGGTCGGCCAGCAGGAGTTCATGGCGGGGGTGCGCGAATACTTCGCCAAGCACGCCTACTCCAACACCGAGCTGACCGACCTGATGCGCGAACTCGAGGCCTCCAGCGGCCGCGACCTCTCCGAATGGACCCGCCTATGGCTCGAAACGGCAGGGGTCAACAAGCTTGAAGCCGAGATCGCCACCGACGACGACGGCACCATCACGTCCTTCGCCGTCGTGCAATCGGCCACCGAGTCCCACCCCACCATCCGCCCCCACCGGGCCGCGGTGGGATTCTACGACCTGAACGACGCCGGCCAGCTGGTGCGCACCCACCGCCAGGAACTCGATGTGGCCGGGGAACGCACCGACGTCGAGGCCCTCGTGGGCAGGAAGCGCCCGGACCTGGTGCTGGTCAACGACGACGATCTGGCCTATGCCAAGATCCGTCTGGACCCCGCCTCGCTGCAGGTCGCGATGAAGCACCTGAAGGACTTCGAGGATTCCCTGCCCAGGACCCTGGTCTGGGGTTCGGCCTGGGACGCCGCCCGCGACGCCGAGACCCCGGCGCGTGAATTCGTCGAGCTGGTGCTGCGCAACATCGGCCACGAGTCCGATTCCTCGGTGGTCCTGGTCATCCTGGGCCAGCTGAACACGGTCCTGGACTACTACGTACGCGAGGAGGACCGCGAGCGGATCGGCGACCAGGCTGCCGACCGGCTGTGGGTGCTGGCCCGCGAGGCCGAATCCGGTTCGGATAAGCAGCTGCAGTTCGTGAAGGCCTTCGCCTCCCGGTCGCACACCGCCGACCAGCTGGACACGGTCGCGGCCTTGTTCACCGGCGAACAGAAGCTCGACGGACTACAGGTCGACGCCGATCTGCGCTGGCACCTGCTGACCGCGCTGGTCGCCGGTGGGCGGGCCGCCGCCGCGGACATCGCGGCAGAACTCGCCGCCGACGACACGGCCAACGGGCGGTTGGCCGCCGAAGTGGCCCGGGCCGCCATCCCGACGGCCGCCTCGAAGCTGGCCACCTGGGAGGCCATCATCGATGGCGGAGAGCTGTCCAACACCCATCAGCGCTCGGCGATCACCGGTTTCAAGCGGGCCCATGATCCCGCCCTGCTGGAACCGTTCGTGGAGAAGTACTTCCAGACCATCCAGGGGGTCTGGGAGTCCAAGAGCTGGGAGATCGCCCAACAGATCATCGTCGGGTTGTTCCCGATGGCCCAGACCAGCGAGGCCACGCTGGAAGCCACCGATGCCTTCCTGGAGCAGCTGGGCACCGGCAGCCCTGCACTGCGCCGGATGCTGGTGGAAAGCCGCGATGCGATGGTCCGGGCCCTGGCCGCCCAGGCCGTGGATGGCTAGGGCCCTGACTGGTTGATGCACTGATCCCCCGGGTCCCGGCTCCCCACGGAGCCGGGACCCGGGACGTTAATCGCCCGGGAATTCGGGCCTACAGTGGTGCCATGGATCCGTATCTGCATCAGTACCAGGTCGATGTCCAGTGGACGGGAAATCGCGGGACCGGGACCACCGGCCATCGCGATTACGGCAGGGAACATCTCCTGCGGGTGGACGGTCTGCCGGATCTTCCCGGCACCGCCGATCCCACCTTCCACGGTGACCCCGATCGGTGGAACCCCGAACAACTGCTGCTCGGTGCCCTGGCCCAATGCCATATGTTGTCCTACTTCCATGTGGCGGTGAAACATTCGGTGGCGGTGACCGGATACACGGACGCCGCCACCGGGACGCTGCGCCTGAACCGTGACGGCAGCGGCGAATTCACCCAGGTCCTGCTCCGGCCGCGCATCGTTCTGGCCGATGAGTCCCAGCGGGACCTGGCCGACACGCTGCATGAGAAGGCCCACCGGTTGTGCTTCATCGCCCGGTCGGTGAACTTCCCGGTCCTCAACCGGCCCGAAGCACCCTAGCCATGGGCACCGGGCTCGGGGAGTTGATCATCTCCCGGTTGGCGGCCGCCGCCGATCCGGTCGCGGCGGATGCCATGCAGCACTATATGAAGACCGACATGGAGTTCTTCGGCGTCCGGGCCCCCGTCGTCCAGCGGATCGTGCGCGACTCGGTGCGTGAATCCGGGGTCGGCCGGTGGGAGGAACTGCTCGGCTCAGCCCGCGGACTCTGGGAGGGCGCGCGGTATCGCGAGCAGTGGTATGCCGCCCAACAACTCACCGGGTACCGGTCCTGCCGGGGCAGGCTCGAGTTCCTCGACCTGTTCGAGGACATGGTCGTCGACGGCGCCTGGTGGGACATCGTGGATCAGTGCCACCGCCGGTTCGCCGACCTCCTGGCGCAGCATCGCGGGCAGGTTGATCCACTGGTGCGCGCCTGGGCGGTGGATCCGAACCATTGGAAGCGTCGCCTGGCGATCATCACCCAGCTCAGCGCGAAGGAGGCCACCGACGTCGGCCTGCTGGAAGCGGCCATCGTGGCGAATATGAGCGAACAGGATTTCTTCCTCCGCAAGGCCATCGGGTGGGCCCTGCGCGAATACGCCAAAACCGATCCGGCATGGGTACGCGCCTTCGTGGCCGGGCATCGGCAGGAACTCTCGGGCCTGAGCCAACGAGAAGCCCTGAAGCACCTGCGTATTCGATAGTGTGGAGGAGGCTGGACCGTGCCAGCCGTGGAAGGAAACAACTCGTGAGCGACCAGCAGAACCAGCAAGGCGGGCCCGTCCGTCTGCCCGGAGGGGAATCCTTGGGCATCCATGTCGGACAAGCGCGCCCGTTGTCCTCCCCCTCGGTGTCCCCTGCGGCCCCGGGCGGGCAGTCCGGGGACGGCGACACCTCCCCGCAGGGCCCTGATCGATTCGGCGGGACGACCCCGGCCTCCGCCGACCGGGGCGACCACGAGGACCTCTCCCCCTATCTGGGGACCTTCTACGCCGAGGTCGGCGGCTCCAGGACGTTCCAGCGGCTGACCGAGCTCTTCTACGAGTCCGTCGCCAATGATGCCGAGTTCAGGTCGATCTACCCCGAGGAGGATCTGAAGCCGGCAGCCATCCGCCTGCAGTTGTTCCTCGAGCAGTACTGGGGTGGCCCGACCACCTACAGCCAGCTGCGCGGGCATCCGCGGCTGCGGATGCGCCACGTCCCCTACACCGTGGACACCGCGGCCCGGGACACCTGGCTGGCCCATATGCGTCATGCCCTGGACCGGATCGCGTTGCCACCGCTGCAGGATGCCACGATCTGGGACTACTTCGACCGGGCGGCCCGTTCGCTGCAGAACGCCGCCGACCGCTAGGAGCCCTGCCCACCGCAGCCTAGACCGCCGCGGGAACCGACGCCCTGTGGGCCGTGAGCATGAAGAACAGTGCGGCGGCTCCGAGGGTAAGCAGGGGCCACACCAGCAACGGCACGCCCAGCCCGAAGGCATCGGCGAGCAGCCCTCCCCCGACGGCCGCCAGCGGCACGGAGCCCATGGTGATCGTGCGTTGGGCGGCACTGGTCCGGCCCAGCGAGGTGGCCGAGACGGCATTGGCGGTGAAGGCCGCCCCGGCGATATTGGTCACCGTCAGGGTGGCCGCCCAGCAGACCTCGAAGGCCAGCAGCAGCACCACGGCCGCCCCGGGCCACAGATACGCGGCCAGCGAGAGAGCTGCCACGACCGCCTGGAGGACCGCACCCCAGCCGAACAGGCGCCTCAAGGAGACCCGACGCACCATCGCCGGCGCCACGAAGGTGGCCGTCAACGCCGCCGCCGCCGCCACGGTCCCCAGGATCCCGTAGAAACCCATGCCCAGCCCCAAGGTCCGCAGGATCAGGATCGGTTGGATCGAACTACCGATGGCCAGCCCGATATTGCCGGCAGCCGTCAGCAGGGTGATTCCCAGCAGGACCCTGTTGCGCAGCAATACCGCGAAACCGTGGCCGGCCCCGAGGGCAAGGACCTTCGCCGCCCCGGCCGGGTTGCCGGCTGCCGACGGGGCGCGTGCCGGCCGCACCCGGCCGGGTCCCTTCCTCACCAGGGGGAGCATTGCCGCCACCGCCAGGGCGAAGAAGGCGGTGGACAGGGCCAAGGCGGGCGCGCCGCCCCACAGCGCGATGAGCGCACCGGTCACTCCGGGAAAGATGATTCCGGCAGCCCGGTCGACCGAAGCCATCGTGGCAATGACCTGGGCGATGCCCCTCGTGTCACGGGTCAATCCCGGAACGATGGTCGTCTGCGCGTTTTCGGAGGCCACGGTCAGGATCCCTGTCACCGTCACGGCGACCATGGCGGCCACGGTGCCCAGCTGACCGGTCAGGAACAGGATCAGGACGGTGCCCGATCCCAGCAGTTTGGCCACTAGAGATACGGCCAGGACCCGTGCAGCGCCGACACGGTCCACGAGCATGCCCAACGGGACGCTGAGGAACAGGAACGAGAGCGAACCCAGCGCGTTGAGCAGGCCGACTTGGGTGGCCGAGAACCCGAGGACCGTCACGGTGACGATATCCAGGGTGATGCCGAATAGTTGATTCGCCCCGGCATCGGAGGCGTTGGAGAGAATGGCAGGGCGGAGGCGGGGCTGAAGGGGTTTGTTTCTCACGGATCTTCCTGGTCGTTCGTCCTAGGGGGGTAGAGGCCACCGGGCGCAGCGACATGACGCCCACGGCTTGTGGACGTGATGACGTGCGGGACTAGGAGAAGATCCGTGTGATGAAGAACATGTTCCGACCCTACCGGTCGGGGGACGTCGGCCCCGTTCACTCCGGTTTCCCCGCGGGTCAACGCCTCCTGTTCGGGCCGGGCGATCATCTGCAAGGATGGGAGGGTGCCCCGGGCCCACACAGGGTAATCCACGACGAGGTCGCCCACCGTCCACCCACTCCAGGACAGGAACCCCAGGACATGCAGGACCACGAGGATCGCAGCTTCCGGCCATCTCCCGCCGAGTGGGGTTCCGCCGTGGTGTGTGCCGGGCTGGCACTGACCACCCTGCTGCTGCTTCCGCTGCTCGAGACCGCCGATACGGAGATCCCGGGAGGGACGTTCCCCTCCGGCGGGTATGAGCTATGGGGAGTTGCGGTGGTCCTGGTGGGCCAGGCGGTCGCCCTGCTCCGGGCCAGGACGGCCCCGCGGGCGGTACTGCTCATCGTCGTGGCCTTGCCGATCGCCTTGGCCGCCTTCGTCCCTGGCTCGGCGTTCAGCCTATGCACCCTGGCCATCTTCTGTGCCGTCTTCCTCACCGTCGGCGTGCTTCCGGTACGCCGGCTGGGCCCCTTGCTGGCCCTGGCCGTCCTGTTGCTTGCCGGGGCCCAGACGGTCAACGACTTCCGCACCGGCATGCCGGCCTCCGAGGCCGGGATCTCCGCGGCCCTCCAGGCCCTGGTGGTGGTCGGCGCCCCGGCCCTGTTCGCGCTGGTGTTCTCGTCCCGGCGGGAAGCCCGCCTCTCCCGCACCCATGAAGTCCAGGCCCTGGCGCGTGAACACCAAGCCCGGATCGAGGTAGCAGTTGCGAGGGAACGCACGGCGATGTCCCGGGAACTGCACGATATTGCCGCCCACCACATGTCAGGCATCGCCCTGATGACCTCGGCGATCCAACAGCAGATCGACACCGACCCCGAGGAAGCCAAACGGTCTGCCCAGCAGGTCCGCTCCCAAAGCACGGCCGTGCTGCAGGATCTCCGCCTGCTGGTCGGCCTGCTGCGCGAACACCCCGAAGGCACCCGTTCAACCCGGACGGTGGCTGCGGTTCCCGACCTGGTGGAGGAACGACGCGGCACGGGAATGGACGTGGAGGTGCTCCTGTCGGCGGCGGGGGACGACCGGGAGCCGGGGACCGGGATCGGACCGCTGGCCCAACTGGTGGTGTATCGGATGGTCCAGGAATCACTGGCCAATGCCTCCGCCCACGCTCCCGGGGCCCGGTGCGTCGTGGAAATCGACGACACCCATCCCGGCCGACTCACGGCCGTCGTGCGCAATGGGCCGTCCGCGGCCGGGCCCCGGGGCACCGCCGGGGGCTTCGGCCTCCTCGGGCTGGGTGAGCGGGCCGAGCTCATCGGGGCTACGCTGAGCCACGGGCCGATGGGCGACGGCGGCTGGTCGGTTCGTCTGGTGGTGCCCCGGGAGGCCAGGGACCCCGACGTCGACGACCACGAAACCCACCAGGAGTTGCCTTGATCCGCGTGTTGCTTGCCGACGACCAGCCCCTCGTACGAGCCGGGCTCTCCGCCTTATTGAACATGGAGGCCGATATCGATGTCGTCGCCGTCGCCTCCGATGGGGTTCAAGCCCTGGAGTTGGCCCGCGAGATGGACCCCGATGTCGCCTGCCTGGATATCCGCATGCCCGGGATCGACGGCATCAGCGTCACCCGGGAGCTGTGCGGGCCGGGGGTCCTTACGCCGATCCCTGTGCTGGTGCTGACCACCTTCGACCTCGATGACTATGTCTTCGGGGCCCTGGAGGCCGGGGCCTCGGGGTTCCTGCTCAAGGACGCCGAACCACAGGTGATTGCCCAGGCGGTGCGACGGGTCGCCGGCGGGGAGGCGACCATCGACCAGACGCTCACCCGCCGGATCCTGCGGGAGTTCGTCGAGCGACGGAGCCTGCAACCGGTCACCGGACGCAGGGTGGAGGACCTGTTGACCCCGAGGGAGCACGAAATCCTGCTCCTGCTGGCCCAGGGGAAACCGAATGAGGAGATCGCGGCCGATCTGGTGGTGGAAGTCTCCACCGTCAAATCGCATTTGGCGCGCATGCTGCCCAAGCTCGGGGTCAGGTCCCGGCTCCAGGCGGTCGTGTGGGCCTACCAGAATCGGATCGTCGAGGTCCCCGACGGCTCTGGTCCCTAGCCCACCCCTTCCCGGACTGCCGCCTCCGCGCCAGCAGGCACGTGGCCCAGCTGTCCGCCGGTGGCGACGATGATCGCCACCGCAGCGACGACGGCACCGATGGCGGTCGCCGGAAGGACCATGACTTCCGTGATCGCCAGGAAGGTCTCGGTCCAGATGATGGAGGCGAAGGTGTTGACGCTGACGTGCATGAGCATGGAGAGCGGAAGGCTCTGCCCGGTCCGGTTGAAGACCCAGGACATCACCACGTTGAACGCGAGGCAGAAGATGATGAATGCCACGGGGCGGGTCCAGTGGGCCTCGGGCCAGCCACCCCATTCGGTCAGGAACAGTGGCAGATGCCAGATGGCCCAGAGCGGGCCCAGGAGCATCGCCGCCCCCAGGGCCCCGAAGCGTTGCTGCAGGCGCGGCAAGGCGAAATCCCGCCATCCGGGTTCCTCGGCAAGTCCGGTGGTCAGCAGCTGGACCAGCAGCAAGGGAACGTAGAGTCCGATGGCCGTCACCGACGGAGCGTTGATCCTCCCGCCGGAGAACACGAACCCGGTCACCAGCATCGCCGCGGGAACCCCCAGCAACGTGATCGCGTACCACTGCCAGTGGACACGCCACCTCCACAGGCGTCCGACCCAGATGCGGAGCCCGGAACGGCCCTCCGTCACGATCGTGACCAGCAGGGCCGAACCGATGGGTCCCAGGAAGGCCCCGGGCAGGACGCCGGCGAACTGCGAGGTGCCCAGCAACTCGGGGAATCCATAGTCCCAGACCCCCAGCCCGTTCCTGGACAGGATGTACGGCAGCCAGCCCAGCCAGCTCAAGAGGTTGGTCAGGATGAAGAAGGTCGTCAAAGGCCGTCGTCTAATCAATCCCCGGACGGATCCGGCCTCGACGTCCGGTTGTAGTTCGGTGGTGCTCATCATGGTCCCTTTCCGGGGGTTCGTCCGCTGTTGTGCTGTCCTTCCGACGCTATGGCCGCATGCGGCAGGGCCTCCAGCCGTGCAGGATGGCATGTGGGGACCACCATCCAAAGGTGTTGTCCCGCCCTCGGGAACCGGTGCCACGTCAACGGACCGGCGGGCTCCAAGGGGCATCGAGGGGCCCTCCCGGCTCCGCGCGCACCCGGTCCTTGCATCAAAGGATGCAAGTCCCGGGGTGCCTCCTCCAGCGGCTCGTGCCGGGCTCGTGGCGCTTCTAGGCTCGAAGTCCCCAGGCAGCATTCCCCCGACATAGGAGCCATCCCATGAGCATGACCACCCCCGCCACGGTGCCGACCGGCCGGATCCCGGCACCGGCCGTGGTATTGAGCCGACTGCGCAGGACCTACCCGAACGGCCCCGGGGTCTCCACCGCCTTGGACGATGTCACCCTCTCCCTCCCCCAAGGCACCTTCACCGCGGTCATGGGGCCGTCGGGGTCCGGAAAATCCACCTTCCTGAACTGTGCCTCCGGGCTGGATGTACCCACCAGTGGACGCGTGGTCATCGGCGGAACCGACCTCACGATGCTCTCCCCCGACGCGGTCACCCGGTTCCGCCGGCGCCATATAGGTTTCATCTTCCAGGCCTATAACCTGATCGGTCATTTGACCGTCGCCGAGAACATCACACTCCCGCTCCAACTCGATGGCAGGCGTGCCGACACGCAGTGGCAGCAGCGGCTCATCTCGGCGGTGGGCCTGAATGGGAAGGAAGACCAGTACCCCGGCGAACTATCCGGAGGTCAAGCCCAGCGGGTCGCCATCGCCCGGGCCTTGATCGCCCGTCCGGACGTCGTCTTCGCCGACGAACCCACCGGCGCCCTGGACCGCCCCACCGGCCAGAAGGTCCTTCAGGTCCTGCGGACCACGGCCCACGAACTGGGCCAGACCCTGGTACTGGTCACCCACGATGCGCAGGTGGCCACCGCTGCGGACCGGGTGCTCTTCCTGTCCGACGGCCGTCTGGCAGGAGAACTGATCGCGCCCTCCACCGACCAGATCGTCGCCCGTCTCACGAAGCTCGAGGGCTGAGATCATGTGGTCCACGACCCTCTCCGCATTGCGCGCCCATCGTTCCAGTTTCATCGGCAGCTTTCTGATCGTGCTCCTTGCGGCCGCCTTGCTTTCGGCCACCGGAGTCTACCTGGCAGCGGGGCTGAACGCCGGGGCCTCGGGCTCCCCCGTGTCCCAGCTCCTGACGGTGGCCGGTTCCTTCGCCGGCACGGCCCTGATCCTGGTCGTCCTGGTGCTCTCCCAGACCTTCGCCGCCTCGCTACGGCAACGCCAGCAGCAATTCGCCCTGCTTCGGGCCATCGGGGCCACCTCCGCTCAGATTCGTTCGATGATCACCGCCGAAGTCTTTGCCGTCTTCTGCCTGGCCGCACCGCTCGGGGCCATCCCCGGGCTCTACGCTTCCGGCCTGCTCCTGCCGCTGTTGCGCCGCAGCGGGATCGTCCCGGCAGGGTTCGAGCCAACCATCACCGCACTTCCCGCAGTGGGTGCCGTGGTGGTGCTGTTGGCCACGAGCCTGCTCACGGCACACCTGGGCGCCAGGAGCCTGACCCGCGTCAGCCCGATGGCGGCCGTCAGCGGCAGCGCCATGGAAACCCCGGTGCTCTCCCCCGTCCGGCGTATCTCGGCCTGGAGCTTCCTGGCGGCGGGCTCGGGGTCCTCCGTGATCCCCATCATCCTGCCGAACACCATCGGCAGCTCCAGCGGTGCCTCGTCCGCGTTCCTGCTCATCGCCGCGGCCGCGTTGGGCGGGCCGGCCATGATCGGGTGGGTGGCCCGGGCTGCGGTCAGGCTCGTCCGGTCGGGCCCGGCCGGGCCGGCGGTACTGGCGATCGCCAACACCCGGGGTTTCTCGCGTCGGCTCACCACCGCGATCATCCCCCTGGCCCTGTTGCTGGCCTTGGGAACCGTCCAGTCCGGGGTGGGGGTCGGTACCGTCGGAGCGGCCGGGCTGCAGCTCCGCGAGGGCCTGGAAGTCAATCTGGTGGTCTCCTCCCCCACGGGTCTGGGCACCGAAAACGCCACCGAGGTGGGACAGGTCCCGGGGGTGGAGTCCGCGATGGCCAGCTCTACCGTCCCGGTCAGCACGAAGCTCGAGGACGATGACGAGGATCTGGCCCTGTTCAATGACTTCCTCTGGGAACCCGGGGCCCTGCGCACGGTGGGAGACCACCCGGGCCGGTTCCTTGATCCGGGGCTCACGCAGGGGAGGCTGGAGGATCTTTCGACCCCCGGGACCATCGCCGTGAGCGATGTGGCCACGCTGGGGACCGGAAAGGGCCTCAATGACCCCCTCGAAGTGCGTTTCGGCGACGGCAGCGAACACACCCTGACCATCGCCGCGATCTACCGCAACGGTCTGGGATTCGGCGACTTCATCATCAACGAGGACAACATCCCGGCGACGAACCGCCCGGACCGGGTGGACTCGGTGCTGGTGAACACCACCGGCAGCGGTGCCGCGGCCGCCTCAGCATCGCTCGCCTCCCGGGGATACACGGTCAGCAGTGTCGCGGACTACGCCGAACAAGCGGTGATCTCCACCGCCGAGCAGCAGCGCCTTTCCAACGCCTTGTTGCTGGTCCTGGTCCTCTTCGTCGCCTTGGCTGCCGGAAACACCCTGGTGATGCTCACCGGGGCGAGGAAGAACGAATTCACCGTGTTGAAACGGTTGGGTGCCACCCGCAGCCAACTGCGTTTCATGGTCTTCATCGAATCCGGTTTCGTCGCCGTATCCGCCCTGGTGATCGGCACTCTGTGTGTTCTTCCGGCACTGTTCGGTGTCGGTTACGGGTTGTTGGGAGGCTGGGACCCGGCCGTGGACTGGCCGATCTATGGCGCACTGGCCGCCGCCGTGGTGTCGATCGCGGTCGGGACGATGGGTCTGTCGGCGTGGGCCGGAACCCGTGATCGGTCACCGGCCGGGGGCCGGTCGGTCCCTACAGCAATTGCGCTGCGTGCCGGATGAGGGTGTGTCCGCCCGCGGAGGACAGCCGAAGCCAGCGGCCTTGCCTGAAGACCCTGCTGGTTCCCCCGGGCCGCAGGAAACCCAAGGTGTGGGCGGCGAAGGCCGCCCCCAGCGGCAGTTCCACGTCATGGGGGCCGGTCCCGGTCACCGGGGCGGACCAGATCCTCCCGCGGACCGTATCCAGGACCGGGCGCCCCACGCTGGCCGGAACGGCCTCGGCGACCGAGCGCATCCCGGTTTCGGCCTGGGCCCGCAGTTCGTCGTCGGCGTAGGCACCCAGTTCCTCCCAACCGGCCAACGGCGGGGTGATGCCGGCCCAGGCGGCCCGGGACTCCGCCGGGGGCAAGGCCAAGGTCGTTTCGAACTCATCGACCCGCGCCAACCGGTCGGTCAACGCGCCGAGCTCATGGACGGCTTCGAAACCGTCCGCTTCGGGGCTGGCCAGACGGGCCACCCGCAGTCCCAGCACGGTGGGGGTCGCCGCGGCGATGGCTTCCTGGGCCAGAACCGGAACGTAGACGGCCAGTGCCGTCCCAACCGCCTGCAGCCGGACTTGACCGTCCTCAACGGTCCGGGCCCGGGTCAGGAACGTGCGTAGATCAGTCATGGTGTCGGCATCGGCGAAGAGCAGCGTATCGTGAAGCATGTTCCCATGCTGTCACCCCCGGTGTCGGCACGCTATTTTCCGGTTTCTCCTGCTTGATTGGCGAGGTGGCCCGCGGATAGTCTCTAGCGCAGGACAATGCCTACCAAGGAGTAATAGTGCCCGAAAAAGAAGTGCCCGAATCCCTGGTCAGGGTGCTGGATCTCGAAGGAGACGGCCAGACCCGCACGGACGAGGACATCTTCGTCGGCCACACTCCCGAGCAGAGCCGGGACCGGGTTTTCGGTGGGCAGGTCCTGGGCCAGTCAGTCATCGCCGCCTCGCGCACCGTCGAGGGCGGACGGCCCATCCACTCCATGCACGGATACTTCCTGCGTCCCGGCAACGTGAAGATCCCCATCACCTTCGGGGTCGAACGCCTGCGTGACGGCCGGTCCTTTTCCGCCCGGCGCGTCCATGCCTACCAGAAGGGCAAGCCGATCCTGTCGATGATCGCTTCCTTCCAGGAGCCGGCGGAGGGCCTGGAGCACCAGCTGCAGATGCCCGAGGGCATTCCGGAGCCCGAATCACTGCCGACCACCGCCGAGGTGATCGGGAAGATCAACCATCCCATTGCCCGCGAATGGGCCTATAAGCGCCCCTTCGACATCCGCTACATCGACAAGCCCCTGTACTTCGAGGCCCCGACCGGTCAGGCCCGGACCGCCTCGAACGCCGTCTGGATGAAGTCCTACGAGGTCCTGCCCGACGACCAGTCCCTCCACCGGGCCGCGCTGGCCTTCGGGAGCGACTACACGTTGTTGGAGTCGGTGCTGCGCCGCCATGGCCTGCCATGGATCACCCCGGGGATGAGTGTCGCGAGCCTGGACCACGCCATGTGGTGGCACCGCGACGTCCGCGTCGACGACTGGCTGCTCTACGTCCAGGAGAGCCCCAGTTCCTCCGGGGCCCGCGGGCTGGGCCAGGGACGATTCTTCACCCGCGAAGGCGTCCTGGTGGCGACCGTCGCCCAGGAAGGCATGCTCCGTGTTCCCACCGATACCAAGTCCAAGATCATTGGCGGGGTGCAGTCGCGCCTGATGCGCGCGGCGATCAAGCACGAACAGAAACGCTAGGACCGCCCGCACCACACAAATACGGCGCCCCCGCCGGATGTCATCATCCGGTGGGGGCGCCGCTCGTGGTTCCGGGAACCTAGCCGCGGGTCAGACGGCGGTGGGTCACCCGGTGGGGCTTGGCCGCATCCGGGCCCAGCCGCTCGATCTTGTTTTCCTCGTAGGCCTCGAAGTTGCCCTCAAACCAGTACCAGTTGGCCGGATCCTCCTCCGTGCCTTCGTAGGAGAGGATGTGGGTGGCGACCCGGTCGAGGAACCAGCGGTCGTGCGAGACGACGACGGCGCAACCGGGGAACTCGAGCAGCGCATTCTCCAGGCTGGAGAGCGTTTCGACGTCGAGGTCGTTGGTCGGCTCGTCAAGGAGCAACAGGTTGCCGCCCTGCTTCAGGGTCAACGCCAGGTTCAAGCGGTTGCGTTCACCACCGGAGAGCACACCTGCCTTCTTCTGCTGGTCCGGGCCCTTGAACCCGAACGCCGAGACGTAGGCCCGGGAGGGCATTTCGACGTTGCCGACCTGGATGTAGTCATTGCCCTCGGAGACGACTTCCCAGAGGTTCTTCTCCGGGTCGATGCCACCACGGTTCTGGTCGACGTAGGAGATCTTCACGGAGTCGCCGACCTTGAGCACTCCGTCGTCGATCTCTTCCATGCCCACGATCGTCTTGAACAAGGTCGACTTGCCGACACCGTTGGGCCCGATGACCCCGACGATGCCGTTTCGCGGCAGGGTGAAGGAGAGGTCCTCGATGAGGACGCGGTCCCCGTAGCCCTTCTTGATCTTGTCGGCTTCGATGACCAGCGAGCCCAGGCGCGGACCCGGCGGGATCTGGATTTCCTCGAAGTCGAGCTTGCGGGTGCGCTCGGCCTCGGCAGCCATCTCCTCGTAGCGGCCCAAACGGGCCTTGGACTTGGTCTGGCGGCCCTTGGCGTTGGAGCGGACCCATTCGAGTTCATCGCTCAGACGCTTGGACAGCTTCTGGTCCTTCTTGCCCTGGACGGCCAGACGGGCCTGCTTCTTCTCCAGGTACGTCGAGTAGTTGCCTTCGTAGGGGTGGAGCTGGCCACGGTCGACTTCGGCGATCCACTGGGCCACGTGATCCAGGAAGTACCGGTCGTGGGTCACGGCCAGCACGGCGCCCGGGTAGGCCTGCAGGTGCTGTTCGAGCCAGAGCACGGATTCGGCGTCGAGGTGGTTGGTCGGTTCGTCCAGGAGCAACAGGTCCGGCTTCTGCAACAGCAGCTTGCACAAGGCGACACGACGGCGCTCACCGCCGGAGAGGATCGAAACCTCGGCATCACCCGGAGGGCAACGCAGGGCATCCATGGCCTGCTCGAGCTGGGAATCGATATCCCAGGCGTCGGCGGCGTCGATGGCCTCCTGCAGCTTGCCCATCTCCTCGAGCAGCGCATCGAAGTCGGCGTCCGGTGAGGCCATCTCCTCGGAGATCTCGTTGAAACGGGAGATCTTCCCGTAGATTTCCCCGACCCCTTCCTGGACGTTGCCCAGGACGGTCTTCTCTTCGTTCAGCGGTGGCTCCTGCAGCAGAATGCCCACCGAGTATCCGGGGCTGAGCCGTGCCTCGCCGTTCGACGGCGTGTCGAGGCCGGCCATGATCTTGAGGATCGTCGACTTACCCGCACCGTTCGGGCCGACGACACCGATCTTCGCGCCGGGGTAGAACGACATGCTGACATCGTCGAGGATCACCTTGTCGCCAACGGCCTTGCGGGCCTTGGTCATGGTGTAAATGAATTCTGCCATGCCCTCTAGGCTAGTCGTTGCCGCGGACATTTCCCTATTTGGGCGGGGCCGGAGGACTCCTGCCGGCACTACTGCTGCAGTGGCCCCACCGGAACAGTCCATCACCGGTGGTGCAGGACCGGAGGCCGCGGCCTCAACCGGCCAACGGATCCGCCTCCGGTTCCTCCTGGTCCTGCCACGCATCACCGGACCCGGCAGCGGAGGGACCCGCATGGGCCGTTCCCGGCCCGGACGGCGCCTCGGCTTCGTCCCCCTGGACCGCGGGTGGCCCCGGCTCCGTCCGGTGCCCGTCGCCCCGGGGGGCGAATAGTTGGGGAAGCCTGGCGAATTCGGTGGTCCCGAATTTGAGGTCATGGCCGATGGCCTCGGCCTCGACATCTATTCCCGTCCCCGTGCTGCCGTCCTCACGGGTGTATTGGTCCACCTTGGCGTATCCGGCCACGAAAACCCGTTGCCCCTTGCGCAGGGAGGCGTGGGCATTGAGCCCCAGCTGGTGAAACACCTTGATCGTGTACCAGTTGGTGCTCTTGGTCTCCCATTCGCCGCTTTGCTGGTTCCTGCCCCGGATATCGGCCCCGAGTCGGAACTGGGTGACCTTGAAGTCATTGGCATGCGTGCGCACCACCGGGTCGGTCCCCACATTGCCGACCACGGTGATGAAGTTGTTCACGTCTTTCATGGTGTCCTCCAGTGCTGCGCTCGAACCGGGACCGATCGTCCCGGATCCCCAGACTGGCCGGTCGGCCGCAGAAGCGGTGGCGCCGTCGGCGAGGGTGTGCACTACCGGTCTGATTCGTCCGGAGACCGGGGGGTGTGAGGGGTCCGTGGCCGGCCCGATGTGGCGCTGCCGGAACGGATCGCTAGAATGATTCCTGTTGCCCTGCGGGGCACGGGCCCCCGTAGCTCAGTGGATAGAGCAACAGCCTTCTAATCTGTCGGTCGCGCGTTCGAATCGCGCCGGGGGCACCACCCACACCCACGAGGCCGTTGCGCTCAGACGCGCCGGGCCCGCGCCGGCGAGGCACGAACAACAAATAGTCCACCCGCAGCATAAAAGCCATTAGACTTTAGGCAGCAGCAGAGATAGTCCCCCGCCCGGCAGCAACACGCTGATCCGATCGGGAGGTCCTCGGTCCTCCGGGACCGCATCACCATCTTGACCCCGAAGGAACAGGAAGAAGCATCCAGGTGCCCACCACGCAGCCGACCATGGTTCGAGGAAACCTCCGTGCGTGGCGCAATGCCGTTTTCGTGGTCTTCACCCTTTCAGGCCTGGGCTTCGCCTCGTGGGTCTCCCGCATTCCGGCGGTTCGGGACGGCATGCACCTGAGCACCGCCACCATCGGACTGATGCTCTTCGGCCTGGCCTTCGGTTCCATCGCTGGACTCGCCACCGCCCCGAACTACATGGCCGGGATGGGGACCCGCAACGGGCTGAGATATTCGCTGCTGGCCATGGCCGTGGCCACCGTGTTACTGGGCCTGGCCACCCGGGTATGGGGTTCCTTCCCCGCCTCGGCCGGCATATTGGTGCTCTTCGGTTTCTTCTACAGCATCACCGACGTCGTCATGAACGTCGAAGGGGCGGAGGTTGAAAGGGCCAATGGGCGCACCCTGCTGCCGATGATGCACGCCTTCTTCAGTTTCGGAACCATCATCGGTGCCGGCCTCGGCGCGGTGGCAGCCATGAATTCGCTCCCGGTGGCCATCCACTTCACGGTGGTCGGGGTGGCCATCGCGGCCGCCGGCAGCTGGAGCGTTCGCTATCTTCCCGGACCCGGGATCAAGGAGCCCGTCGTCCTACCGACCACGCCCCAGGTGGTCACCGGTGTCGGGAGGCACACCCACCTCGGGGCACGGCTGCGCGAAATCCTGAAGATGGCCGCCGAACCCCAGTTGTTCTTCCTGGGGCTCATGGTCGTGGGCATGGCCTTCGTGGAAGGCTCCGCCAACGACTGGTTGCCCATCGCTGCCGTGGATGGTCATGGTTTCGACAATGCCGGTGGGGCCCTGGTCTACGGGACCTTCGTGGCGGCGATGACCGTCGGGCGGGCGGCCGGCGGGCCGTTGATCGACAGATTGGGCCGACGCCACACCCTGACGATCATGGGGGCACTAGGGTTCATCGGCATCCTGATCTTCATCCTGACCGACACCCAGTGGACGGCCTTTGCCGCCGCGGGCCTCTGGGGCCTGGGCGGTTCGCTGGGCTTCCCGATCGGTGTCTCGGCGGCGGCGGACCACCCCACGCAGTCGGCACGGAGGGTCAGCATCATCTCGATATTCGGCTACATGGCCTTCCTGGTCGGCCCGCCGGTGCTCGGTGTGGTCGGCGAACACCTGGGGATCCTCAACGCGTTCTATCTCGTGGCGCTGATGCTGCTGCTTTCACTGGTGGTCGCACCCCGCGCCATGCGCGCCCCACCCCGTTAGCGCCACCGGGTCACCCGTCCACTGCGGCGAACCATTGGTCCACGGGCAGGTCCCCGTCGCAGAAGTTCAACGTGGCACCAATGGTGCGCGGTTGGGCCAAGGCTTCGGCAATGGCTGCGGCGACATTGGCCCGCGCGGTGGAGGTGTCCCCGGAGATCGGATGCTCCAGCGGGGCCACCTTCCCGGTTCCCGGTTCCAGCGTCAGCGCCCCCGGCCCCAGGATCGTCCAGTCCAACGCCGATTCACGCAGATGCTCGTCGGCGGCGATCTTGGCCACCTGATAGGGATAGAACGGGTCGTCGAGCGGTTTCAGGTAGCGGGTATCGGCTTTCGCGAAGGAGACCAGGACGAAGCGTTGCACTCCGGCCACCAGGGCGGCGTTCATGATGCGGATGGCCGCGTCCCGGTCGACCGCGTAGGTGCGCTCGGGATCACCGCCGCCGGCCCCTGCGGTGAACACCACGGCGTCGAATCCTGTCAGGGCCGGTTCCAGTTCGGGGCCGTAGGCCCGCTCGATGTCCAGCACCAACTCGGTGGCGCCGGTCGCCCGGACCTCTTCCGCATGGTCCGGATTGCGGATGACCGAGGTGACCTGATCACCTCGACGGGACAGTTCGCGGCCGAGCAATAAGCCGATCTTTCCGTGGCCGCCGATCACGATGACCTTCATGGGTGGCTCCTGGGGTTCGTGGTGGCGGTCAGTGGCCGAAGACCATCGGGTCGACCAGCTCGTCGCCGGTCCCGTCGAGGGCGTCGATGGCGGCCATCTGCTCGGCGTCGAGTTCGAATCCGAACACGTCGAGGTTGTTGGCCATCCGTCCCGGATCCTGGGACTTGGGGATCGGTGATGCCCCGTGCTGCAGGTTCCAGCGCAGCACCACCTGGGCGGGGGTCTTCTGGTGGGCGGTGGCGGCCTCGATGACCGGTGCTGCCTTCAACGCGTCGCCGCGGGCCAGCGGGGCCCAGGCCTGGGTGTGGATGCCGTGGCGCTGGTGGAAGGCAATCTCCTCTTCACGCCTCCACATCGGGGAATGCTGGATCTGGTTCACATCCGGCACCACCCCGGTGGCATCCATGAGTTCGGTCAGTTGCGCGGGGGTGAAGTTCGAGGTCCCGATCGCCCTGACCTTGCCCTTGGACAGGAGCTTCACCAGCCCCTCATAGGCTTCGACGTAGGTCCCCTGCCCCGGATTCGGCCAGTGGATGAGCAGCAGGTCGATGTAGTCCAGTCCCAACTGTTCGATCGAATGCCGCCAAGCCTGGCGGACCCCGTCGAAGGACTGCCATTCGGCATTGAACTTGGTGGTCACGAACAATTCGCTACGGGCGAGCGGACAGCGCGCGATACCTTGTCCGATCCCGGCTTCGTTGCCGTATTTCTCGGCGGTGTCGATCAGTCGATAGCCGGCCTCGACGGCGTTGAGCACCGCGGCTCCGGCCTCGGTGTCGTCCATCGTCCAGGTGCCCAATCCGATCATCGGGATCTCGGCACCGTTGGCGAGCTTCTGAAGGGGAATTGCTGCTGGGTTCTCTGACATTCACTCATGCTAGCCTGCCCCGTCGATTCCTGCCCGGGCCCGGGCCACCGATTTTCCGGCCACTCCGGGAGCCCGGTTCCGCCGATAGGCTGGGCTGATGGATACCAGCCACCGCCCAGCGGCCCGTCACCACTCCAACGGCGACCATCTCGACGTCGAGGCACTGCTGTTCGACCTCGATGGGACCCTCATCGATTCGACCCGGGCCACCGAGAAGTGTTGGCAGGAATGGTCCCATCGGATGGGGCTGGGAGAGCACGGCCCGCACCCGCATGGCGTCCCGGCCCGGGATGTCGTGGCCCAACGGATCGAACCGGGCCGCCGGGCCGAGGCGCTGGCCCTGATCGAAGCCCTGGAGGTGGAGCAGAAGGAGGGCATCGCGATCAAGGACGGTGTCGCCGAACTGCTGGCGGCGTTGCCGGCGACACGCTGGGCGATCGTCACCTCCTGCACCGCTGAGCTGGCCGCCGTGCGGTTGTCGGTGGCGGGGATCGAGGCCCCCGCGATCCTGGTCTCCGCCGACTCGGTCGCCCAGGGCAAACCCGACCCCGAAGGCTACCTGGCCGCAGCAACCGCCCTGGGCGTGGACCCGCAGCGGACCCTGGTCTTCGAGGACGCTCCCGCCGGGATCGAGGCCGGGCGCGCCGCCGGAGCGTGGACCCTGGGCATCACCGGAACCTACGATGCCGATTCCTTGGACGCCTCGAAGATCGTGGGGACCCTGGAGGGCCTGACCGTGGCCGTCGGTGGGGACGGTACGGGGCTGCGCATTGGTTTTCCGACCGTTGACTAGGCGCCGGTGATCAAGGCCACACCATGATGCGGAAATATGCACAGGCATGCAATGGTTGGGAATTGAAGACCAGCACAACGTCAGTGGCCGGCACCTCACCATGCCCCGACCACCGTCTCCCCCGGAAGGACCCCATGACCACCACGATCTCCGACGTCGAGCAGGAACTGGCCATCGACCCGGCCACCGCCGATGTACTCTTCCGTGAAGCACGCACGGCCAACAGCTTCACCGATGAGCCGGTCAGCGAGGAGACGGCCCAGGCCATCTACGACCTCATGAAGATGGGGCCCACGATGATGAACAACCAGCCGATGCGCATCACCTGGGTCCGCTCCGAGGCCGCCCGCGAAACCCTGGTCAACCGCATGGCCGAGGGGAACCGGCCCAAGACGCTCTCCGCCCCGCTGGTCGCCGTCCTGAGCTTCGACACCGAATGGCATGAGCACTTCGCCACCTTCCTGCCCCATGCCCCGGACCGCAAGGAGGCCTTCGACGGTGCGGATAATGCCGCCGCACGCTCCCATGTGGGCAACTCCAACGCCCATCTGCAGGCGGGCTACTTCATCATGGCCGTGCGGGCCGTCGGTCTGCATGCCGGCCCCATGGGAGGCTTCGACGCCGCCGGGGTGGACGAGGACTTCCATGCCGGAACCACCCAGCGGACGTTCATGGTCGTGAACATCGGCAAGCCCGGCGAGAACGCCTGGCGTCCGCGCCTACCACGCTTCGACTACCAGACGGCCACCACCACCATCTAGTAGCCGGCGCCTGCCCCGGGACCGGCGCACCGACCCGACGGGTCGGTGCTAGTCGGACCCGGGGTTTTTATCTGCCTGATAGGAGTCCATCTGGGCCAACCGGCGCCGCAGGCTCTCCTGACGCTGCCGGTCCTTCCCGGCGGTCAACTCGATATGGCGGGCCCCGAAACGCCACAGCAGCACGTCATCGAGCAGCCGGTCGGGGCCCGGTGAGTACCGGTGGTCCAACGCCTTGCGTACTTCGGTGATCGCGGTGGCATCGAGCAACCCGGCCAGTTCGATCGTCGTACCCAGCCCGTGGGCGGCGAGCAGTTCGGCGGCCCACCCCCAGTCGTCGTCCGCCTTGCGGTCCACATGCGGTAGCAGGGTCTGCCAG
This sequence comes from Arthrobacter sp. AOP36-C1-22, assembly GCF_052377515.1. Taxonomy (NCBI): domain Bacteria; kingdom Bacillati; phylum Actinomycetota; class Actinomycetes; order Micrococcales; family Micrococcaceae; genus Arthrobacter; species Arthrobacter sp. AOP36-C1-22. The sequence goes on from NZ_JBQSWW010000003.1 coordinate 112,456, forward strand.
ATCTCCCGGATCCGCCCCGGGTCCAGCTCCACGGCCCCTTCGCCGTCACGGTCCCAGTAGCCGGTGACCGCCAGATAGCGGTCATGCAGTTCCTCGAAGGTCGATTCAACGGCCTCGAGCATGGCGGCGGTCGCGGTGAATTGGCGGTCCAGATAGGGGCTCCAGGCCCGCGGGTCGACCTTCTTGAACCGGATGTCATGCTCGATCTCACTCCAGGCATGGGCCAGGATGGTCCGGATCTGGGTTTCAAAGATGTAGTTGCCGGTGACCCTGACGTTCTCGGCCAGTTCACTCTGGTAGTCACGGACGACGTCGTTCTGCCGGGTGCGCAGGATCAGGTGCCGGCTGGAATAGCCGTAGGTCCCCGATTCCACCGAGCCGATGTCCTTCTCCCGGTCGGCGCGGCAATCGAATTCGTGGCGCCGGCGTTTGATCAGGTTGGCCGCTTCGCGGACTTCGTGGGGCAGGGACACGATGACCCGCACCCCGACCAGGTCGTGGAGGTCCCGCAGCGGATGGGGGAATTCGAGTTGGCGATCGCCCCCGGGCTCGTCGGGCTCGATCGTCCGTGAGGCCTTATCGCGGAAGGAGTCCACCGTTTTGGTCCGGCCGGTCACGAAGAGCGGCTGCAGGTCAACGCCTTCGAAGATCTCCCGGATCCGTGCTGTGACGTCGGCGGTCACCCGCTCCAGATGGGGGCGGAGGCGCTCGTAGTCGAGGGTCACTGCGTCGACCCCGGGTTTCAACTGGTCATCCAGCCGGTCGAATACTGCTCCCATGAAAGGTCGCTCCCTCGCCTCGTTGTCTACCGCACCACACACTATCAAGCGGCGTGGACGCTGAGAATCCTCCGGTTCCAGGCCCTCCGTGCCATGGATCACCGAAGACCAGGAGGCCGCCTCGGCGTGTCCAAAAGCCAGAAGGAGTAGTGTGGGAAGCACGCAACGGCATTTTCCGACGCGTTTCCCGTTCACCTCGGCGCCCCAGGGGGCAAGTCCTCCAGTGCGCCGGTCATCACCGGCGGACCAGCTATCCGCAACCAGCAGCAACCCCAGGAGAAGCACCCCTTCATGACCGCATCTGCCCCGGAATTATCGACCGACACGCTGTTTAGCCGCCGTTACGAGGAGCAGATCGCCCCCGTCAACCGACTTCTGGACGAGACCGCCTTGCTGCGCCCCGGCTCCTCGGTCAGCTACGTCGACCCCCAGCACGACGTCGACCAGGTCAAGATCATCTCCCTGTTCTCCAACATCGGCATCGCCGATGACAGCGGCTTCATCACCCCGGGCGACTCCGACGCCGCCGAGCGCATGATTGCCCTGCAGTGGCAGCTGGGCCTGCGTCCGGAATACGTCATGCCCTGGAACGTTTCCCCGTGGCATACCCCCGGTGAAGCCAATGGCCGCTTCGAACCGGCCCAGATCACTTCGGGCCTGAAGCCGCTGCTGCGCATGCTCAAGCAGGTTCCACGTGCGTCGGTCCTGGTCGCCCACGGCACCGAGGCACACCGTCTGGCCGATCAGCTGGCCAAGACCCAGAACCCGCTGTTGTGGCGTCGCGGTTTCAAGACCTATAAGGTCAAGTCCCTCGACGGCCGGGCCTTCGCCGGCTCCGCCGAGCGCCAGCAGGGCCACCTGGACCAGATGCAGACCGCCTACGCCGATGCGATGGCCCGCACCGGATTGGCTTCCATCCGCTAGTCCGGCTCCCTGCCGGCTGCGGCAGGAATCCTCAGGACGGTGTCCACCGCTTAGGTGGGCACCGTTTTTTGTGAGCCATACCGCACCGAATCCCCGGGGCGCTGGTCCAGCGAGGGCCCCGATACCCCGCTAAACTCGTAGCCATGCCCGAAGCCCCACCCGCCGCCGAAGCCGCGGTGACGCCCGTCAGCCGAGCCCATAAGCTACAGCTGGCTGCGGTCATGGTCGGTGCGACCATCCTGTACGTCGCCCATTCGCTGCTGCGCTACCGCAATTTCGAGGCCAAGGGCTACGACCTGGGCATCTTCGACCAGGCGGTCCACCAGTATTCGCTGTTCAAGGCGCCGATCGTGCCGATCAAGGGCGTGGACTTCAATCTGCTCGGGGACCACTTCCACCCGATCATCGCCCTCTTCGCCCCGCTGTATTGGATCTGGCCTGATCCGCGGATGCTCAACTTCGGGATGATCGCCCTGCTGGTGGTCACGGCCATCCCCGTCTACCTCTTCTCCCGCAAACATCTGGGTCACCGCGGAGGTTTGCTCACGGCGGCGGCACTGCTTTTGTGGTGGCCCTTCCAGTCGATGGTGAACTGGGATTTCCACGAGGTGGCCTTCGCGGTGCCCCTGATGGCGTGGATCGTCTGGGCTTTCGATGCCCGACGGTACTGGCTGGTCGTGGGCCTGTCCTCGGTGCTTCTGCTGGTCCGTGAGGACATGGGCGTGACGCTCATTGCCGTGGGCCTCGTCCTGGCCTTCCACCGCCAATGGGGCAAGGCGATCCTGATGGCCGTCGTCGGTGTGGCCGGTTATCTGGTGGTCACCGAAATACTGGTCCCGCACTTCGCTCCCCCCGATGCCATGTCCTATTGGCAATACACCGCATTGGGCCCCACGGCGGGGGCGGCGATCGTCTTCATCCTGTCCCACCCGTTGAAGTCCATCGCCTTGCTGTTCAACCACGAGCTGAAGGTCCTGCTCTGGTTGATGTCCTTCGTCCCGCTGGCACTGCTGCCCTTCCTCTCCCCCTACGTGATCCTGGTGGCCCCGAGCCTGCTCAGCCGGTTGTTCAACGACCGGCTGAACACCTGGGCCCCGGTCTACCAATACGATGCCATGCTCGCCCCGGTGCTGCTCATGGCCTCGGTGCATGTGCTGTCGAAGATCATCGCCCGCACCGGCAGGAGGAAACTAGCCGTCGGGGCCCCCGCCTATCTGCTGATCCTGGCGTTCGTCTGCACGCTGTTCATCCATGCGGTCTTCCCGCTGGGCCGGACGCTGACCGGGCAGAACTGGACGATGCCCGAAACCGCGAAGGCCCAGGCCCGGGCGGTGGCCCTGATTCCCGACGGGGTCTGTGTCGAGGCCGCGGATACCGCCGTTCCGCATCTGGTCCAGCGCACCTATGTGGGCCTGCACGGGGATATCGGCGACGACCTGTCCAGCTGGATGATCATCGACTTCAATACCGACGAACTCGGTGGCTGGGATCCGCTCTCACCGCAGGAGGCCCTGAAGCGGGGCAAGAAGCTGGGTTTCAAGGTCGTCACCGAAGACGATCACGGCATCTGGGTCCTGCATCGCGATATCCCGGTCAACCCGGTCTGCAGCAACTACCTGCCCCACGACTGAGCCGGTTCCGTCCGGAGGGGGCCGGCAAGCTCACGGGTCGGCTCAGAGTCCCAGTTCCGCCGCCAGATCGGTGTCGGCGGTGTAGTGGACGGTCTCCAGACCCAGGGCCGCGGCGGCGTCGATGTTCTCGCGTTTATCGTCGATGAATACGACGTCGGAGGCTTCGGCGCCCATCGTCGCTAGGGCGTGTTCGTAGATCCGCGGATCGGGTTTGGCCAGGCGCAGGGGTCCGGAAAAGATCAGGTGCTCGAAGTAGCCGGTCCACCAGCCTTCTGCCTCAAAGATCTGCGACATCCGCGCCGGCATATTCGAGAGCACCGCCATCGACGCCCCGCGAGATTCCAGTGACCGGAGGACCTCCCGGGTCCGCGGATCGGGTTGGGACCACAGGGCGGTATCGAGTCGGTCCAGGTTCTCCGCTTCGGCCGGCTCCACGGGCCGTTCCAGAACGGCGCTCCAGTACGACGGCGAATCCAGGGCGCCGGCGTCGAAGGAGTGGCGATGGGCCCAATAGGTGCTGCCCGGCGCCCGCAGTTCCCGGCCGGCGGTCTGTTCCAGACGGTCCCAGTCCCCGGCGGCCGGCGCGGCGGCGATGACCATCCCGTAGTCGAAGAGGTACCACCCGGCGTCGTGCTGTGTTTGTGTCATGACCCCAGCGTATCGCCCGGTCCCCGGCAGCCGATCCGGTGTATTCTTCCAAGCGGCCCCCGTCCCCGGGGCCACCATCCAGAGTAGCCGGAGGGAACCATGCCGTCGGAGGACGATTCGCGGATCAGCGTCGGACAGCTGTCCGCCCGCAGCGGGGTCGCGGTCTCGGCCCTGCACTTCTATGAGCGCAAGGGGCTGATCCAGAGCCGGCGCACCACCGGCAACCAGCGCCGGTATCCCCGATCGACGCTACGCCGGGTGGCCGTCATCCGGGCCGCCCAGCGCGCCGGCATCCCCTTGGCCTCGGTGTTGGAGGTCTTCGAGCAGTTGCCGCGGGACGGGGTGCCCGACCAATCCGATTGGCAGCATCTCTCCGAGGCCTGGCGCGGTGAGATCGATGCCCGCATCACCATGTTGGAGCATCTGAGGGACCGGCTGGACGGATGCATCGGCTGCGGTTGCCTCTCGTTGTCGACCTGCGGTTTCGTCAATGCCGATGACCATCTGGGCACCGACACCACCGGGGCGCCCCGGCTGGACCAGTGAACCGGCGGTCCATCACGACCCCCGGTTTGACCTGAACCTAGGTTTAGGTTTTAGGCTCGGGGTGTTCCCGAGGACGTCGTGAACCCGCCGACGAAAGACCATCGATGACCGCCCCCGCCCAGTCCGTGCCCGCAGCGCACACCAATTCGCTCCTCTTCCGGGAGGCTTTCCGCGGCCATCCGGCCGGGCTGGCCGTCATCACCGCCACCGGCCCGACGGGGCCGATCGGCCTGACTGCTTCCTCGGTCTCCTCGGTGTCCGCCGATCCCCCGGCCCTGGTGTTCTCGCTTTCGGGCCGGACGACGGCCCCGCTGCTGGCCGCCGCCGATACGGTCCTGGTCCACCTCATGGATGCCGGACAGGCCGATACCGTCCGGCTCTTCGCCACCCCGGGCAGCCCGCGTTTCACCGAGGACCTGGAGTGGAGGTTCCTTCCCACCGGGGAACCCCTGCTGCACCACAGCGCCTGGGCTTTGCGTTGCTCCATCACCGACCGGGTCGAGGTCGGCTCATCCCGGGTGGTGATCGCCTCCGTCCTGGACATCCAGGGGGAAGCCTCAGGCCACGGGCCGTTGGTCTACCACGACCGCACCTACCACCGGCTCTCCGAAGGCTCCAGCCTGGCCGGCTAGGGCCTCGGACCCGGCCCGCTCAGCGCCGCACGGGCAGCGTGAACCGGTCCGGCGTATCTTCCACCGGACCGCCGAGCGGGTCGTCGTCCCCGTCGGCGCGGACCAGATCCCGTGTGGGGTGCCTGATGTCCCCGATGATCTTCACACACAGGTAGATGACCATCGCCATATGCGCGGCGATGCCGGTGCCATAGGCGATTTCGATCCACGCGGTCCCCTCACCGAAGCTCCCCCCGCTGACGATCTTGGCGCTCATCAGCCAGACGGCCGCCCAGTGGTAGGCCTCCAATACCTGCCAGAGCAGGAATTCGCGCCAGCGCGGGCGGGCCAGGACGTAGAGCGGGATCAGCCACATGACGAACTGCGGGGAATAGACCTTGTTGAGCAGGATGAACGCCGCGATGATCAGGAAGGCCAGCTGGGCCACCCGGGGCCGGCGCTGGGCGGTGAAGCCCAGGTAGGCGATCCCCAGGCAGGCGAGCGCGAACAGGCCGTTGGACAGCAACGAGAACCCTTCCCCGTCCAGCCCGGTCCAGGTGAACGCCAGCCACATCGAGGAGAAGCTGATCTCCCGTTCGGAGGAGAAGGTGTAGAAACGCGACCATTCATCGAAGGCGGTGAGCATGAACGGGACGTTGACCACCAGCCAGGCAAGCACCGCGGTGGATAGTGATTTCCAGAAGGCCGACATCCTTCCGCTGCGCCAACACACGACCAGGATCGCCCCGAAGAGGAAGAACGGGTAGAGCTTCGCCGCGGCGCCCAGCCCCAATAGGATCCCCGCCAGGTAGATCCGTTGTCGCGAGAACGCGAACAGCCCCAGGGTCGCGAACAACACGGCCCACAGGTCCCAGTTCAATTGGCTGGTCAGGATGATGCCCGGGGCCAGGGCGACCATGAGGGCGTCCCGACTGCGCTTGCGGGCACTGTAGGCGACCGCCACGACGATGATCCCCCAGCACAGGAAGGAGCCCAGGGAATTCAGGTCGAAGTAGGCCAGCTGCCGCTCCAGGCTGAAGCCGGTTCCGGGGATCATGAACGCGGTGACCCCGGCGATGACGGCCAGCAGGGCCGGGTACTCCAGCGCCTGTTCCTGGGGCAGCCCGGTGTAGAAGGGGAAGAGCTTATCGGCCAGCCCGCGGGTGCCGAAGAGTTCGGCGAAGTCCGAATAGCACATGTGGATATGCTGATCGGCCCCCGACCAGCCGTTCACCCGGCACCACTGTTTGCTCAGGACGGCCAGCACGGCGCCGATCACGGTGGCAACCAGCAACCAACCGATCACGGGCCGGGTGGCTTCGCGGGAGTTGCGCAGGGTCTTCAGTGGTGAAGTCACGACGCGGTGGCCTCGTTTCTGTTCTCGGTGGGATCGGGGCCGGTGCCCCGGGTGAAGATGAAGGAGGTCCTGGGGTCGGAGAAGACCAGGTACCCCAGATACAGCAGCCCGATCACGGCCGCCAGCACCCGGACCCAGAGCAGGCTGATCCATTGGGCGACGCTGAGCTGGTCGACGACCCCGACCAGGACCAGGACCATGCTGGCTAGGTACCAGAAGCGGGCCCACCGGCCCTCATGGACGCGGGTGACCGCGAAGAAGGGGATCAGCCACAGCAGGTACCAGGGTTGGATGATCGGTGCCAGCAGCACCGTGGCCAACAGGGCCAGGGCGCTATAGAGCACCGGCGAGCTGGCCGGATGACGGAAGGCGAGCCAGATGGCCAGCGCGAGGGCCAGGACCTTGAACCCCGTGTAGACGCCATTGGCCGTGGCGGACAGGTTCCCCCCGGCTTGTTCGACCAGCCAGCCGATGCCCAACCCCAGCAGCCCCACCGGGGCGTAGGGGAAGGCGGCCGACCCCGCGGAGGCCATCGCCTTGATCCACCCGAACCAGAGGCCGGAGACCCAGCCCAGGAACGTCAGCGTCGCCCCGGAGACCAGGGCGGTATAGGCCCAGGCGCGCAGCCGCAGGGCGAGGCGTGCCGTGGCGGGCAGCATGGCCAGCCCGATGAAAGGCAGTGCGAGCACGACGACCGGTTTGATGGCGATGGCGGCACTGACGGCCAGCACCCCGGCGAACCTGCGGCCCTGGTAGACCCAGAGGAAACCCAGGAGCACCCCACCCATCATCAGGGCGTCGTTGTGGACGCCCCCGATCATCGTCAGCAGGAACAAGGGGTTCGCCAACGAGATCCATACCGCCCAGGTCGGATCCGAGCCCAACCGGTCGGCCAGCCGGGGCACCGCATACAGGCAGAGGAGCACCCCCGCCACGGCCAGCACGCGGAAGAGCAGCACCGCCAGCTCCGGGATGCCGCCGGTGACGAAATAGACGCCCTGGGCCGCCAGCAGGAACAGCGGTCCGTACGGGGACGCGGATTCCGCCCAGAGGCTGTCCGACCCCTGGGCGAACCAGCCCGGGAGTTGGGAGATCCAGTTCTCGTAGGGGCTCAGGCCGGCGTGCATGAGCCGGCCCTGTCCCAGATACGAATAGACGTCCCGGCTGAAGATCGGGAAGGAGAACAGCAGCGGCCCGCTCCAGAGCAGGACGGTGTTGCGCACCGTCACCACGGAGGCCCGGTTGTTCGGCCCCCCGCGCTGCCCGAAGCGCAACCAGGCACGGCACATGATCATCGAACCCAGCGCGAGCAGGATGGTGCAGACGATGACCCCTGCCGTTTCCACGCGCAACGGGTTCAGCAAAGTGGTGCGGGCGAACAGGGAGTCCTGGGACTGGGCCAACCAGCCCACCCCCCAGGAGCCGACCATGATCATCAGCGAGGCCAGGAACCCCTGGGCCATGGCCACCCCGCGTTTGGCCTCGTCGCCGCCGGCCAGCCGGTGCAGCAACGGCAGATGCTCGATGTAGTGGCGCAGCCCCCGGACCGCGTCGGTGAGCACTGCGGTGCGGGCCCGCGTCCGCCCGGGGTTTCCTGCAGCCATTCAGTTGGCTGCCTTGGGCCGCCGCAGCACGGTCCATGCGGCACGAAGGGAATCGCGGAAGTCCAGGAAGATGCGTTTGGTCCGGGGGTCCAGGAACGCCAGGTAGGCCATGGCGGCCCAGGAGATGCCGGTGGATAGATGCTTCACCCAGGGGTCCAGCCCGTCGAGGAACTGCCAGATGAAGATCTGGTCGGCGGCCCCGAAGGCGACGAAGAAGGCCACGGTGAAGTACACCCAGATCAGTTGCCAGTCGTCCCGGATGCCGGTGGCCGCGAAGAAGGGCAGCAGCCAGAGCAGGTACCAGGGCTGGATGATCGGTGACAGGACCACCAGCGCGGCGAAGGCCAGGGCAAGGCGTTGGACCAGATGGGAGTGGCTGCCACGGAACATCAAAAACACCACCACCGCCACCGAGACCAGCCGGGCGATGAGTTTCACCACGGGCAGCACCCAGGCGTATTCCAGGCCCAAGGTGTCCAGGATCCCGCTGAAGAAGTTCGTGAACATCCCCACGGGGGCGAAGAAGACCGTTCCGGTCCCGGTGCCCAGCATGACCTTCAGCCAGCCGAAACCGTAGCCGTTGACCCAGCCGATCAGGGCCATGATGCCCAGGCACAGCCCCAACGTATAGGCCCAATAGAGGAAACGGCGTTTCCAGGAGGAGCCGGGCCCGGCCCAGAGCAAGCCGATGAACGGCAGGATGACCATGGTGATCGGTTTGATGCCGATGGAGGCGGTGACCAGCACGACCCCGAGCACACCGCGGCGGGTGGCTGCATAGTAGGTCCCGGCCACGGCCAACCCGACCATCAGGGCGTCGTTGTGGGCGCTGGCGATGAAGCTGATCAAGAACAGCGGGTTGGACACGGTGATCCACAGGGCCTTGGCCCCGGGCACCTGGTGCAGCCCGGCCAGCTTGGGCACGTAGACCATGCAGAGGAGCACCCCGGCGAAGGCCACGAGACGGTAGAGCAGCACCGAGGCGTCCGGGGAGGACCCGGTGACCATGTTCACGAGGCGTTCGATCGTCAGGAACAGCGGGCCATACGGGGTTTCGGATTCCGCCCAGGTGACATCGGCGCCGAGCTGGAACCAGTTCGACAGCGTGGAGATGCCATCCACGTAGGGGTCCTGCCCGGCGGTGACCAGCCGGCCCTGTCCGATGTAGGCGAAGACGTCACGGCTGAAGATCGGCAGGCAGAGCAGCAGCGGCGCGCCCCAGGCCCAGCAGGCCTGCCGCACGGTGCGCAAGGAGCCTTCGGCCCAGCCGGCGAGTTCCTGCCCCAGTCGCAGCCAGGCACGGAACATGATCCAACAGCCCACCGTCAGCACGACCGTTGAGGTGATCACCCCCCATTGCTCGGTGCGCACGGCGATGAGCAGATGTTCGCGGTTCAGCGGCGAGACGCTGGCGAGCCACCCGATGCCGTAGGAGCCCAGCAGGACCAGCATCGCCCCGATGAATCCCTGGACCAGGATCGCCCGGGGTCCGTGGTCCACCCGAGCGGACCCCGCACCCGCCTCGACCCTGCTCATCGCCATCGGCTCGTTTCCGTTGTCTGCCCGTCGGGGCTCCACGTCCGGCCCGTGGCCACGGACGCTGAGACGACCGGGCTCCGGGGCCGGCGGCCCGCTCAAATACCCACCCGATGTTAGCATCGCGCCCGCCCCAACTGGCGGCACGACGCCGGGTCCCGGGGTTGCCGGCCGGCTGGACCTACAGTGGGATCTGCCGCCGGGAGGCCCCGGCGTCGCACGTGGCTGACGAAAGGGACTTCAGTGGCTCGGCACGCATCAACCGCAGGCAGTACCCGCACCCGGCAGACGGCCCTGCTCGGATGGGGCTTGTTCATCGCCGTGCTGGTGGTGGTCGTCTCCCCCATGCTCGGGCTGCACGCCCTGGGGGCCGCCGCCCTGGGCGTGACCGCAGCGGTCGTCTTCGTGGTGTTGTATTTCCTCAGTGGCGTGACGACGTAGGACTTCCCCACCCCGGCTGCTGATCGATCGGGCCGCCGAATCCGGTAGATTGGGATCGTGCCTATTTCAGCTGAAAACATTGTGTGGATCGATTGCGAGATGACCGGGCTGAGCCTGGAAGCCGACGCGTTGATCGAAGTTGCCGTCCTGGTCACCGACCCGGAATTGAACATCCTCGGCGAGGGTGTCGATGTCGTCATCAAACCCGAAGCCCAGTCGCTGGAACAGATGAATGACTTCGTACGCCAGATGCATGTCTCCTCGGGGCTGCTCGAGGAACTGGACGGCGGCGTCGATCTGGATACCGCGACCGAGCAGGTCCTCGCCTACATACGCCAGTGGGTCCCCGAACCAGGCAAGGCCCCGTTGGCCGGAAACACCATCGGCACCGACCGGAACTTCCTGGCCCGCGACATGCCGGGGGTCATCGACCACCTGCACTACCGGGTCATCGATGTCTCCACGCTCAAGGAGCTGGCCCGGCGCTGGTACGCCCGGGCCTACTTCCAGTCCCCGCCGAAGACCGGAAACCACCGCGCCCTGGGCGACATCCGTGATTCGATCAACGAACTGCGCTACTACCGCAAGGCCATCATGGTCCCGGCCCCCGGCCCGGACAGCAAGACGGCCAAGGAGGTCGCCCGCTCGTTGGCCGCCGAGGACACCGCCGCGCAGGGTTCCGGGACCGGAGCCACCGCCGGGTCCAGCGCCGACTGACCACCCGCCGCCAGGTGATCCCTGCCACAGTTCGACGCGGAGATGTCGTGGTGTCGCAAGGCCTGCCGAAAGTGTGTAAACTAGTACTCGTTGCCCGGACCTCCACGGTAGGAATACCAAAGGTGCGGGCACCGCGTTGAGAGACGCGATGGTGGGTATAGCTCAGTTGGCAGAGCGTCTGGTTGTGGTCCAGAAGGTCGCGGGTTCAAGCCCCGTTACTCACCCCAGCAGCCGCCCCGGATCCGTCCGGGGCGGCTTTTTCTTCGCTATCAGCATCACCAGCAGGAGGCCCAGATGCCCGTCCGTCCCGTCGTCGTCTACGGCGAACCAGTGTTGCACGCCCGAGCCGCCGAAGTCACCGAATTCGATGATGAGCTACGGGCGTTGATCGCCGACATGTCCGAGACGATGCACGCCGCCAACGGGGTGGGTCTGGCAGCACCCCAGGTCGGGGTGGGTCTGCGGCTGTTCACCTACACGATGGAGAACGACGACGGGGTCCCCGCAGAGGGGGTGCTGGTCAATCCGCGGATCGTGCTCGGCAAGGTCTCCGGCGCGCAACCGGACCCCGAGGAGGAAGCCGAGGGCTGCCTGTCGGCCCCCGGCTTGTCCTTCCCGCTCAAACGCGCGAACTACGCCCGGGTGATGGGCTACGACGGCGACGGGAACCCGCTCGATTTCGAGGCGACCGGATGGTTTGCCCGGATGTTGCAGCACGAATACGACCATCTGGACGGCTACCTCTACGTCGATAGGCTCAACACCAAGTGGGCGAAGCGGTGGAAGAAGGCCAAGAAGTCCCTGGGCTGGGGCGTTGCGGGGAACACATGGTTGCCCGGGGTCGATCCGGACCCCTTCGGCCACTAGCACTCAGCGGATCCACGATACAAACATGAAAGAGCCGGTGCCCACCCCGACGGATCGGGGTGGGCACCGGCTCTTCCGGGCAGGAGTCCTGCTACTTCGCCGAGGCGACCTGGAAGACGTCGCCCTTGGCGTAGCACGGCTTGGCCTGCGAGGCCTGATCCGAGCTCAGGGTGATCTTCTTGCCGGTGAATTCGGCCTGCTGGCCGACGCGGATGGAGGTTCCTCCCACCGTCACGGTCGGCTTGCCCTTGCTGTTCAGCGTGGTGTCCTCGGGGAACACGAGCAGCGTCGGGGGCCCCTGCTTATTGACGGCGTGGAAGCAGCCGTGATCGGCGATGATCAGCTTGGTGTTCAGCGAATCATTGCCGGAAGCGGACTTGCCGGTGGAGACCACGGCAATCTTGTGCTCCTTGTTCTTCACGGTATCCAGGGCCAGCTTGTCCTTGGCCGGGGCGGCCTTCTTGGACTTCTTGGTCTGGGTGGTCTTCGACTGGCTCGCGGTTTCGGTGGCCGAGGAGGCAGCGCTGCTGCTCGCCGGCGCCGAGCTGGAGGCTGCCGCCGAGGATTCCTGGGTGGCGGGCGCCGACGACGAGTCGTCGGAGCTGCCCGTGGAGGAACATCCGGTGGCTGCCAGCAACAGGGCGAACCCGGCGGCGGTGACCCCCAGTGCGCGGCGTGCTCGGCTATCGATCCTACGATCCATGCTGTGGTCCTGCTTCCTGCCCTGGCTTGGGCTGGTTGTCCGGCGCCGTCGTCGGCTCCGGTGGTTGCTACACGGTGGCGGTTGCCTCGACCGTGATGTCTTCGGTCCTGTCGACGGCCGGGAAGGCTGCCGGATGGGTTCCGGCGAGTTCCTCGATGACGCGAACCACCTGGCAGGAGTATCCGAACTCGTTGTCGTACCAGACGTAGACGACGGCGTTGCGGCCGTTGGCGATGGTCGCCAGCCCGTCCACGATGCCGGCCCGGCGCGAGCCGACGAAATCGGTGGAAACGATCTCCGGGGAGTCGATGTAGTCGATCTGCTTATGCAGTTCGGCACCCAGCGAGGTCTGGCGCAGGAACGTGTTCAGTTCCTCCTTGGTGGTGTCCTTTTCCAGGTTCAGGTTCAGGATGGCCATGGAGACGTCGGGGGTGGGGACCCGGATGGCGTTTCCGGTGAGCTTGCCCTCGAATTCGGGCAGGGCCTTGGCGACGGCCTTCGCTGCTCCGGTCTCGGCGATGACCATGTTCAATGCCGCCGAACGTCCACGGCGGTCGCCCTTGTGGAAGTTGTCGGTGAGATTCTGGTCGTTGGTGAACGAGTGGACGGTTTCCACGTGGCCGTGGGCCACGCCGTACTCGTCGTTGATGGCCTTGAGCACCGGGGTGATCGCGTTCGTGGTGCAGGACGCGGCGGAGATGACGGTGTCGTCGGCGGCGATGTCCCCGTGGTTGATGCCGTGGACGATGTTCTTCACATCGCCCTTGCCCGGGGCGGTGAGCAGCACCTGGGACACGCCCTTGGCCTTGAGGTGCTGGCCCAGTCCTTCACGATCGCGCCAGCGGCCCGTGTTGTCCACGACGATCGCCTTGTTGATGCCGTAGGCGGTGTAGTCCACGGCGGTCGGGTCGTTGGAGTAGATGACCTGGATCAGCGTTCCGTTGGCCAGGATCGTGTTGTTTTCCTCGTCAACGGTGATCGAGCCTTCGAAGGGTCCGTGGACCGAGTCGCGGCGCAACAGCGAGGCGCGCTTGACCAGGTCGTTCTCACCGTTCTTGCGCACCACGATGGCGCGCAGCCGGAGGCCGTAGCCACCGCGCTCGATGAGGATGCGGGCCAGCAGGCGGCCGATGCGGCCGAAGCCGTAGAGCACGATATCGCGTGATTCGGCTTCGGTGCGTCCCGCGCCACCGGCCTTTTCGGCGAATTCGGCGACTAGGAAGTCGGCCAACACGGCGTCGTTGCCCTGCTCGTTGAATTTGCGGGACAGCCGGGCCAGATCCACCGATACCGCCCCGAGATCCAAGGCATCCAGTCCCTGGAGCAGCGGCAACGTCTGGGATGGGGAGAGTTCCACGCCGTCGATATGGCGGGCCACCCGGTGGGCCTTGAGGATGTCGATCGGGGATTTGTTGATGAGCTTGCGCCCGTAGATGGAGGTCACCACATTGTTCTTGCGGTAGAGACGCCCGATCAGGGGAATCATGGCCTCGGCGAGTTCCTCGCGGCCGCTCCATTCGTTCTGGGCGGCGACAGACTGCTGGGTCACTTCTTGTCCTTCCAATTCAGCCGGCCGGGATCCACTAGCCGGTTGGCACCGCGAAAGCACCATTGCAGATACGGTTGGTTGGGGTCTGAGATTCCTCGCCCCCGGGGCTGCGCCCACCTCCATTCTAGGTTGTTGACCCCCGATCACCGCATTGATACCGGTGAACTCACTCACATGACCTGCCGCAGCGCCACGCCGCCCCAAAACCATGCATTCGAAGACATCTTCGATTATACTTGAATTGGCGGCGCCCCGTCTCTTGCGCCGCCGGCACGGCTCCCCCAGGCCGTGCCCATCAACCGGCCCCGCTCCTTCACCTCGGGCGGGGCCGGTTGCCGCCCCGACGCATCCCGCACCCCCTGGTCATCCGCGCATCCGGTCCGTCATCCAGGCCGGAACAGAACCGGGTGCCGCTAGACTGGCTGGAGGTTCGGCACGCCGCCGTCGACCGGCTACTGACTGGGGAAACATGAGGATTGGGGACCTGTCCCGCGAGCATCGACACCTGGGGATCGTCTTCCTCTGCGACACGATGGCCATCAACGGGACGCTGGATTACTTCAGGGCCATCTGGGTCGGCAGCGAATATCGGCAGGTGCTGACCATCAGCGGATGGGTTTCACCTCCCCTGCCATTGGATGCAGAGATCGAAGTCCACGAGCCCGACCCCACCCCGCCGACAGACGGCAAGTCGTCCGTGTAACCGAATTCGCGGTGGACCGCCACCGCTCACAGTAGAACGTATGTTCGACTATGGTTAAACCTCGCCAACCACCGGGGAGGACACCATCAACAAGGTCGACGTCGCCCAGGCGCTGCAGACCCTCAACGCCGATCTGGCCAGCGGGGGCCGGCCACCTCGGGTGAAGCGGAGCCTCATGCCGGGGGATTACCCGCCGCAGGTCCACCCGGATGACTGGGAACCGGATGACGAAACCGATCGTGGTCCACTCCAACCCCCGTGAGCCCTACCGGGAGGTGACACCGGGTCCGCAGTGGAAGGTGAGTGGACGGGATGGCCTGTACGCCGGGTTCTGTACCGGCAGCGGTTGCCCGGCTGCCGGTGACGATCATCCATCTAGGGGCACCGTTGCCGATGCCCTCACGCGGCCTACCCGACTACTGGGGCGAACAGCCCTCATACGCAGCCTGTCTGGCCTTGCTCCGGGTGGGGTTTACCGAGCCGCCCCAGTCACCTGGGGCGCTGGTGGTCTCTTACACCACCTTTTCACCCTGACCCGCACTCGGCGGGCGGTCTGTTTTCTGTGGCACTGGCCTGCGGGTTTCCCCGAGTGGGCGTTACCCACCACCCTGTTCTGTGGAGCCCGGACGTTCCTCGGGCCGCTTGCGCGACACGCGATCGTCCAGCCATCCCGTCCGTTGACCAGTCTAGCGTGCTCCGGGCGGCGTCCGGTCAGCCACCCCTACGGGTCCTTGCTCGGCCCGTTCGTCCCCCGTCGACGCGTCGGCCGGTCCAGTCTTCGGGGCCACGGCTGGTGATCCCGGTTTCGGCGGGACGATCCTGTCGACCAACGGCACCAAGACGGTGCCGATGCGTCCGACCACCTGGTGGACCGGCTTCATCGAGGCGAGCAAGGCGATCCCCGTCATGAGCATCAGATAGATCACCACGGCGACGTACCTGTTGTCCTCCGCCATCATCTTCGCGTAGCGCGCCACGGCCAGGACCGCGAAGCCGTGCAGCAGGAAGATGGAAAGACTCCGCTGGCCGAACCTGACCAGCAGGCCGGGTTCACGGGGCACCAGGACCAGCAGGCCGACGGTCAGAACCACCGCACAGATCTGCAGCACGAGTCGGTAGACCACGCCCGTGGGGTCGGAAACGTCCAGGACGTCGTAGCCCCTGCTCCCGTAGAACCATCTGTGGTCGGGGGCCCAATACAGCAGGAAGCCGAACACCAGCAGGGCGGCCGCGACCACTGCGGACCGGCCCCGGAGCCGCAAGCGGGAGACAAAAGCCAGCATGGCCTTGCCGTAGGTGAAGCCCAGCACGAAGAACGGCAGGAACACCAAGGTGCGGGAGGCGCTGTACGGGTAGTCGATCACGTCGACCATGCCCGATCCCAAGGAGATCAGGACGGAAAGGGCCAGGCTCGTGCGCGGAATCTTCGCGATCAGCGGGGTCAGCGCGGTCCATACCGCCATGGAAAGCAGGAACCACAGGATCCAGTAGGGCCTCTCCCACGAGAACTTCGCGTCGGAACCCATCACCCACCGGGCCGCGAAATACGCGCCCTGGAAAACGACCAGCAGGGTCAGGAACTGGGTGCAGCGCTGGAGGATCCCCCGCGGTTTGGAGGTGATTCCGGCGAGGAAGACGAAAGCCGGCATATGGAAGGCGTAGATGCCGGTGATCAGGGCCTTGGTGATGAATCCATCATCTGGATGGGACCGGGCCAGCAGGTGGCCCAGGATCACCAACAGGATCAAGATCCCCTTGGCGGCGTCCAAGACGGGATCTCTACGGGTTCGTGGGGTA
Organism: Arthrobacter sp. AOP36-C1-22; assembly: GCF_052377515.1. Classification (NCBI taxonomy): domain Bacteria; kingdom Bacillati; phylum Actinomycetota; class Actinomycetes; order Micrococcales; family Micrococcaceae; genus Arthrobacter; species Arthrobacter sp. AOP36-C1-22. The sequence continues at coordinate 128,869 of NZ_JBQSWW010000003.1, forward strand.
ACCATCATGTACTACATATTCCTGACGAGCTCCGGTTGGGCATTACCCCCCCCACTGATCCGTGGAACCCGGACGTTCCATGGACCGATCGTGCGAGGCAAGGCCGTGCAGCCATACCCGCCCCGGCAGTCTAACGTGCTCCGGGGCCCTCGGGGCGCCGCTAGGATCGATGGGTGCTTATTCTGCTGCCCCCTTCCGAAGGAAAGAAGCCTGCCGCCGCGGGCCCCGCCTACGACGCCGAGACTCTGGCGTTCCCCGAGCTCTCGGCTGATCGCGCCGAAGTGCTCCAGGCACTGGCTGCTGTTTCCGGCCAGGAGGACGCTCTGGAGGTCTTGGGGGTGGGCGTCTCGTTGGCCGGGGAAGTGACCCGCAACATCGCCCTCCACCAGGAGCCGGCGGCCCCGGCCCACGAGGTCTACACCGGGGTGCTCTTCGAGGCGTTGGGCTACCACAGCCTCACTGCGGCCCAGCGGCGCACGGCGGATGCCTCCGTCGTCGTGGTCTCGGCCTTATGGGGCGCCGTGGGCTTCGCCGACCGGATTCCCGCCTACCGGTTGTCGATGTCGGTGAAGCTGCCGGGGATCGGGAAGCTGGCCAGCTGGTGGAAGAGCAGGCTCAATCCCGTGTTGGGTGAGCGGGCCGGCGACGGGCTGGTCATCGACTGCCGCTCGAGCACCTATGCCGCCGCCTTCACTCCCCCGCCGCAGAACACGGTGGCCGTCTCGGTGTTCCAGCTCCGCGGAGGCCGGCGCAAGGTCGTCTCGCATTTTGCCAAGCACACCCGGGGTGAGGTGGCCCGTCACGTCCTGGCTCGGCGGAGCGCACCCGGCAGCCCCGAGGCTCTGCTGAAGGCCGTCCAGGAGAAATGGGATGCGGAGCTGGTGCCCGCCACCGCAAAGAAGGCCCACCAGCTGAACATCATCCTGCCCGAGGACCATAGCTTCGCCACCAAATAATCCCGAAACAGGCAGGATCAGGGCCTGGAGGCCCCATGGTCTGTCACCAGTTCGATTTCGAAGCCGTCCGTGTTCTGCAGATAGGCGGCGTCATGGTCGGCTCCGCCGGCATGTGGATGCAGCGCCGCGATTTCGAGATGGTGCAGCCGCCCGCGCGGAACCGGCTCGCGGGCTTCTTGTTCTAGTTCCACTCGGGCGAGCGGACCAGGATGACTCCCGAGTCGGGGCAGGAGACGACGTCGTCCTCGGCGGCAGCACGGATCTCCGCCAGATCGCCGGCGGCCAGTTGCATGCCCGATCCTTCCGAGGTGCCGTGGAAAAGCCGGGCGGCGCCGATACCGCGCTGGGCCAGCCGCTTTTCATACATCCCCACCAGGGTCGGGTCGATGCCTCCTGCCAGCTCGGTGCGCTCGTTCACCAGCGTGGCCCGTTCGGCGGCCAGTTCCGCGGCCTTCCCGTCGCGGGCGCGTTCGAGTTGGGCGAGTTGGGCCGCGGTGCCGTCGGCGGAGGCGGTGACGCCTTCGAGCCTGCCGGCGACCTCTTCGGCCGTTTCCATCAGTTCCAGTTCGGTGGTTTCGAGTTCCCCGCGCTTGAGCAGCAAGGAGTCGATCTCGTGCTGCAGGGCCATCATGTCCCGGGCGGTGCCGCGACCGGCCTCGATCTGGGCGCGGTCCTTATCGATCCGGCCCTGGATCTTCTCGCCCTGGTGTTCGATGTCGGTCAAGGCATGCTGGGCCGCCGCTGATTCCTCCGCCACTTCGCGGCGGGCTGCTTCGGCGTCGGCCACGGCTTCCCCGGCGGCGATGATCTCGGGATCGGAGTCGAGGGCCTTCACCGCCCGGTCGATCTTCACGATCTTCGAGTCCAGTCCCTGCAGGTCCAACAGCAGCAGCTGGTCGGCGGGTGATGCCTTGGCCATCGGTGTTTCTCCTCTTGCTCGGTGGTTCCCCAGCCTACTGCCCGCCGTCGCCGATCAGTCCCCCGGGGTGAGGATGAAATCCCAGGGATCGGTGTTGATCGAGCTGACCCCGATCTCCAGGACGAAGTTCTGGTCGATCAGCACGTTGTAGAGCCCTTCGGCGGCGGCCGGCAGCCACAGCCATTCCCCGGCGAAATGGGAGATGTCCACCAGATAGGGCCGGTCTTCCACGGCTGCCTCGCGTGCTTCGGAGGCCGGGTGGTGACGCAGGTCGGCGGTGACGAACACATCGGCCCGGGCGGCCCGCACGGCGGAGAAGAGGCTGTCCCCGGCGCCGCCGCAGATCGCCACCGTGCTCACGATCCCGTCCCGGTCACCGGCCACGCGGACTCCCCCGGCGACCGCGGGCAGCGCGCCGAAGACCCGGGAGGCGAAGTCGGAGAGCGCCAGGGCGTCCGGCAGGGTGCCGACCCGGCCGAGCCCTTCCTCGGGCAGCCCCTCGGAGGCCGCGACCAACGGGGTGACATCGGTCAGTCCGAGGATGTCGGCCAACACGTCGTTGACCCCGCCCACCGCCGAGTCGCCATTGGTGTGGACGGTGACCAAGGCGCAGTGGTTCTCGATCAGCTCGTGGATGACCTCGCCCTTGAACTGGTCGGCCGCCACCGATTTCACCCCACGCAACAGCAGGGGGTGGTGGGTGATCAGCAGGTCCGCTCCCCGGGCGATGGCGTCGCGGACCACCTCGAGGGTGGGGTCCACGGCGAAGATGATGCGCCTCACCGGACGCTCGACCCGTCCGGCGACGAGGCCGACGGCGTCCCACTCCTCGGCCAGCGAGGCCGGCCAGAGCTCTTCGATCGCCACCAGGACCTCACCCAGCGTGGGAACGGTGGCCCCGGGGCGGGGACCGGGGGCCACGGCGGCGCGGGCATCCCGGGCACCGCCATCGGTGGCCTCCACGGCCTCGTCACGTCCTGGGGCGTCGTCCGTCACGGTCGTCTCGCCCTGGGGGGAGTCCTGCGGCGTCTTGTCCTGGTCATTGCGCATGCTCCTACCGTAGTCCGCGGGGAGTCAACCGGGCGTCAAGTGCACCTTCGACCCTGATCGCGAAGTCGTCCGGGAATGAATGGGAGCCTGCGGGCATTGACCATGGATGTGAGTAGCAAGTCAGCAATCCCAACGTCAGCGGCGCAGTTCGGCACGTCCGATTCCGCCGGATTACCCGACCACGGCATCCAGACCTTCATCCTCGGTGCCGGATGCTTCTGGTGCATGGACACGATCTACCGCAAGACCGTCGGCGTCTCCTCGGTGGTCTCCGGATACATCGGCGGGCACACCCCGGACCCGCACTACCGCGAAGTGTGCAGCGGAACCACCGGACATGCCGAGGCGGTCGCAGTAACATTCGATGCCGCGATCGTCCCGGCCGACGTCATATTGGACATGTTCTTCACCGGTCACGACCCCACGACGTTGAACCGCCAGGGGTACGACGTCGGGACGCAGTACCGCTCGGCCATGTTCTACACCGATGTCCGGCAGAAGGAGTTCTTCGAGGCGTCCTTGCGGCGGAACCAGGAGAACTGGGGGGACCCGATCGTCACCGAGATCGTCCCCGCCCCGTACTTCCACGAGGCCGAACCGATCCACCAGGATTTCTACGCCGCGAACCCCTACGAGGGCTACTGCCAGGTCATCATCAACCCCAAGTTGGCCAAAGCCAGGAAATATTACTCCCGGTGGCTGGCCGAATAAACCGTGATTCGGCACCTCGATAAGCTGGACCACCGATCAACCCCACAAACTCTTCCGAAAGCAGGCCGCTGATGGCACAGATCTACAACGACGTGACCGAACTGGTCGGACGCACTCCCCTGGTCCGCCTGAACCGCTTGGCCGAGGGCCTGCCGGCGCAGGTCGCGGTCAAACTCGAATTCGCCAACCCCGCCAATAGCGTCAAGGACCGCATCGGGGTGGCGATCGTCGACGCCGCCGAGAAGGCCGGCGCGCTGACAGCCGGTGGGACCATCGTGGAGGGCACCTCCGGCAACACCGGGATCGCCCTGGCCATGGTCGGGGCCGCCCGCGGTTACCGGGTCATCCTCACCATGCCCGAGACCATGTCGACCGAACGCCGGGTCATGCTGCGCGCCTTCGGTGCCGAGATCGTGCTGACCCCCGGGTCCGAGGGCATGCGCGGCGCCGTGGAGAAGGCCAAGGAAATCGTCGCCCATACCGAGAACGCCATCTGGGCCCAGCAGTTCGCCAACCAGGCCAACCCCGAGATCCACCGCACCACCACGGGCCAGGAGATCTGGGACGACACGGACGGGGCGGTGGACGTCCTGGTCGCCGGCATCGGCACCGGCGGCACCATCACCGGGGCCGGCCAGCTGCTGCGCGGGAAGAAGCCCGAGGTGCAGATCGTCGCGGTGGAGCCGAAGGATTCGGCCATCCTCAACGGTGGCGCCCCCGGCCCGCATAAGATCCAGGGCCTGGGCGCGAACTTCGTTCCCGAGGTCCTGGACACCGAAATCTACAACGAGGTCCTGGACGCCACGATCGAGGATTCCGTGCGGGTCGCCCGTGACCTGGGAACCAAGGAAGGCATCCTCGGGGGCATCTCCGCCGGTGCCGCCGTCTGGGGTGCCCTGCAGGTCGCCGCCCGCCCGGAGAACGCCGGGAAGCTGGTCGTGGCCGTGGTCCCCGACTTCGGCGAACGCTACATCTCCACCCTGTTGTACGACGACATCCGCGGATAGCGGCAGCACCTGAAGGACAACCACCAGCAAAGGTTTCGTGTGACGTTCCTATCCCGCCTGAAAGAGGATCTCGAAGGGGCCCGCGCCCATGACCCGGCGGCACGCGGCAACGCCGAGAACGCGCTGGCCTATTCGGGCCTGCATGCCATCTGGGCCCACCGGCTGACCCACCGGCTCTGGCAGACCCCGGCGCTGCGCCTTCCGGCGCGGCTGATTTCGCAGTTGGCGCGCTTCACCACGGGGATCGAGATCCACCCGGGGGCGACCCTGGGCCGCCGGTTCTTCATCGACCACGGCATGGGCGTCGTCATCGGCGAGACCGCCGAGATCGGCGACGACGTGATGATCTACCACGGGGTGACCCTCGGGGGCCGGTCCTTGGCGAAGGTCAAGCGACACCCCACCATCGGTGACCGGGTGGTCATCGGTGCCGGGGCGAAGGTCCTGGGGCCGATCGTCATCGGCGCCGATTCGGCGATCGGAGCCAACGCCGTGGTGGTCAAGGACGCTCCCGAGGATTCGATCATCACCGGGATCCCTGCAACCAACAGGCCACGCCGACCCCAGGAGCACCAGCCGGCCGTGGATCCAGCCGAATACATCGACCCGGCGATGTGGATCTGACCGGCGGCCAAGGCCTCCCACGACGAACGGTCCGGGACCGGCAGTTCTTTGCTGCCGGTCCCGGACCGTTCGTGTGCGTCCGTGCTAGGCGGGGCGCTGTTCGGGACTGACCGTCTTGGCCGGATCCCGCTCGACCACATCCCCCAACGCCTCATCGATGCGGGTCATCAATTCCGTGGGGATCTCCACCCCCGAGGCCTTCACGTTCTCGGCGACCTGCTCGGGGCGTGAGGCCCCGACCAGGGCGGTGGCCACGTTCTCGTTCTGCAACACCCAGGCAATCGCCAGCTGGGACATCTTCAACCCCAGTTCATCGGCGATCGGTTCCAGCTGCTGCACCCGGCCGAGCACGTCATCGGTCATGAAGCCCGAGATGGTCTTCTTGCCGCCCTTCTCATCCGTGGCCCGGCTGCCTTCCGGCGCCGGTTGCCCCGGGCGGTATTTGCCGGAGAGCACGCCCTGAGCCATGGGCGACCAGACGACCTGGGACATACCCAGGTCCTTCGAAGCCGGGACGACCTCGGCCTCGATGACCCGCCAGAGCGCGGAGTACTGCGGCTGGTTCGACACCAGCGAGAATCCCGCCTGCTTGGCCAACGCCTGACCCTCGCGCAGCTGGGACGCACTCCATTCGGAGACCCCGATATAGAGGGCCTTGCCGGCCCGTACGACGTCGGCGAAGGCCTGGATGGTCTCCTCCAACGGCGTCTGGTGGTCGTAGCGGTGCGCCTGATACAGATCGACGTAGTCCATCCCCAAGCGGCTCAGTGACCCGTTGATGCCTTCCATGATGTGTTTGCGCGAGAGCCCGCAATCGTTGGGCCCCTTGGGGTCCACCAGCCCGAAGACCTTGGTGAAGACCTCCAACGATTCACGCCGCTGGCTCTTCAGCGCGGCGCCCAGGACCTCTTCGGCGGCCCCGTTGGCGTAGACGTCAGCGGTGTCGAAGGTGGTGATCCCCGCGTCCAGGGCGGCCTGCACGCATTCGGTGGCGACGTCGTTTTCCACCTGAGAACCGTGGGTCAGCCAGTTGCCGTAGGTGATTTCGGAAATTTTGAGCCCCGAGGCCCCGAGAAATCTATAGTCCATGCCCTCAGCCTATGCCCGCGGGCCTGAGCCAAAACAGGGCACGACGGCGGAACCTGGAATGGTTCCGCCGTCGTGCCCGCAGGAGCGTGTCGGCAGGGGGTGGCCCCGCCGGCGTGGTCGCTAGTGCGTCGAGACTGCTTCGATCTCGGTCTTGTCGCCGCTCCACTGGGTGTGGAAGGTCCCTTCGGCATCCATCCTGTTGTAGGTGTGGGCGCCGAAGAGGTCGCGCAATCCCTGGGTCAGGGCGGCCGGCAGGCGCTTGCGGCGCAGGCCGTCGTAGTAGGCCAGCGAGGAGGAGAAGACCGGGACCGGGATGCCCAGGGCGACGGCCTTGGAGACCACGCGGCGCCAGGCCGGGACGGCCCCGGCAATGGCCTCGGAGAAGGCCGGGGCGAAGAGCAGGTTGGCCGGCTTGTCGTCGGAGGCGTAGGCCTTCATGATGTCGCCGAGTAGTTCGGCGCGGATGATGCAGCCACCGCGCCAAAGCGAGGCGATCTCGTCGAGCTTCAGATCCCAGTCGTACTCGGTGGCTGCCGCGGTGAGCATGTCCAGGCCTTGGGCGTAGGAGACGAGCTTGGAGGCAAAGAGCGCCTGGCGGACGTCTTCGACGAAGTCGTCGCCGAGGGTGACGTCCTGTTCGTGTCCGGCCAGCACCTCCTGGGCGATGGCGCGCTGGTCGCGCTGGGAGGACAGTCCCCGGGCGAACACCGATTCGGCGATCGCGGAGGTGGGCGATCCCAGGTCCAGGGCGGACTGCACGGTCCAGCGGCCGGTGCCCTTCTGTCCCGCGGAGTCCACGATGACATCCACGAGCGGCTTGCCGGTCTTGGCGTCCTGGTGGGCCAGGACCTCTGCGGTGATTTCGATGAGGAAGGAAGCCAGGTTTCCTTCGTTCCATTCCGTGAAGATCGTGGCCTGGTCCGCCGGTTCGATGCCGGCGCCGGAGCGCAGCAGGTCGAAGGCTTCACCGATGACCTGCATATCCGCGTATTCGATGCCGTTGTGGACCATCTTCACGAAGTGGCCGGCGCCGTCGGTGCCGATCCAGGCGCAGCACGGATCCCCGTCGACGTGCGCGGAGATCTTCTCGAGCATCGGGCCCAGGGCCCTGTAGGACTCCTCGGAGCCGCCGGGCATGATGGAGGGGCCCCACAGGGCTCCTTCTTCACCGCCGGAGACGCCGATGCCCACGAAGTGCAGGTCCTTCTTCGCCAGGGCCGCCTCCCGGCGGCGGGTGTCCTGGAAGTTCGAGTTGCCGCCGTCGATGACGATGTCACCGGCTTCGAGCAGCGGAACGAGCTTGTCGATGACCGAATCGACCGGGGCGCCTGCCTTGACCATGAGCAGCACGCGGCGCGGGGTCTCCAGCGACTCGACGAGCTCCTCCATGGTGTCGGTGCGGATGAAATCGCCCTCATCGCCGTGGTCCTTGAGCAAGGCGTCGGTCTTCTCGATCGAGCGGTTGTGCAGGGCCACCGTGTAGCCGTTGCGGGCGAAATTGCGGGCGAGGTTCGCGCCCATGACCGCTAGGCCGGTGACGCCGATTTGTGCCTTCATCAGGACTCCATCCATTGGAAACAAGACGAGCTGGTGCCCCGGCACACGACGGTGCCGGACACGGCTCCGTGACTGGTTCCCAGTCTAGTTCGCCCGCCCCTCGGCGGAAAGCCGATCAAGCTGTTGCCTGCTGCCGACAGTAACAAGTCAACGATTCACCAACTGGAGAGTTTGTATAGAAACATACAAAGACACGGTATTGTTGCGAAGGGAGTTCTGCGCCGGGGCTCGCTGGTAGCGTGACGATATGGGCTGGCCGACGAACGAGGGGGACACCGCATTGCGCTCTTTTCCCGCCCATTCTCCTCCGACACCCCTCATCGGCCCCTTAGCACTTCCCCTGCTGCACGTCATGACACTGAACATCCGGCGGCGCATGCCACCGTTCTGGTTTCCGGCGGCGGACCGATGGGCCCGCCGCCGTCCCCTTCTGCAGCAACTGCTGGCCGCCGAGCAACCCACCGTGCTGGCCTTGCAGGAAGTGATGCCGGGCCCATCCCGGCAGATCCGGGACATGCTCGGCGCTGCCTACGCCTCCGTGGGGACCGGGCGGTCCGCCGGTGGCCGCGGGGAACGCTGCGAACTGCACTACGACCGCCGCCGACTTCACCTGCTTGATTCCCGGTTCTGGTGGCTTTCGGAGCACCCGGAACGTCCCGGTTCGCGTTCCTTCGGCAACCCACTACCCCGCTTCGTCGTCCAGGGACACTTCAGCGATCGGGGCACCGGCGCACGCTTCCATGTCCTGGTCACGCATCTGGATCCGTTTTCCGCCCCGTCGCGCCGGGCCTCGGCCCAACTACTGCACCGCGTGGTGGCGGATCTTCCCGATCCGGTCATCCTGCTGGGGGACTTCAACGCAGGCACTGGCTCCCCGGCCCACCGTCACCTGGTCGACGGTCGGGTCCTGGCCGATGCCCTAGAGGTGTCAACGCGACAGGTCGGCGCCGACTGTTCGACGTTCACCCGGTATGGCAGCCCCACCAGCACCGGCCCCCGGTTGGATTGGATCCTCGTCTCCCCCGGCCTTCAGGTCGAGTCGGCGGGAGTGAATGCACTGCGCCTGGGCGGAGCCGCCGTCTCAGACCACGAACCCGTCCACGCAGTGCTGAACCTCGGCCCGAAGCATTCGGCCCACCCCGAAGGGGGCCCGTCATGGAAGCGGTGAGACACGCCCTCTTCCGGCCTCCCGTGAGCCGGGTGGTGCTCCTGGCCGACGTCGTGCGGGCAGCCATGCTCATGAGCGTCGTGGTCGCCGGGGTGGGGTGGGGCTGGATCCAGGTAGCTGTCTTCATGCTCGCCGTATTGGCGACCTTGATCCCTCGCGCGCTGGGACTACGGGCCAGCCTGGACCTTTGCGTCGGCATCGCCTCGCTGGCAGCCGCCTGGAGCAACGTCTTCGACCTGTATGTGCTCCTGCCGGGGTGGGATAAGTTCATGCACGCAGTATTGGGCGGACTGATTGCCGTCTTGTCAGTGGTGATCGCCCAGCGGGCGGGCATCCTGCCGCCGACCATTCAGCGGCCCGGCGCATTGGTCGTGGCCACCCTCGTTCTCGGCTTGGCCACCGGAGCAGTCTGGGAGCTGTTGGAGTGGGCCGGACACACCCTCATCGACCCGGGGGTACACGTGGGCTACCAGGACACCATGGGCGATCTGGCGGCCGACGGCCTGGGGGCCCTGATCGGGGGTTTCCTCCTTCCCTCCCTGACGGCTGATCCCCCGGAACCTGCCGCCCCGCCATGCTCCCCCGGGCAGGCAGCCTCGCCGCATGGCCCCCGGGAGCTGCCATGAACCGCCCGACGGTCAGTGTGGTGATCCCGGTCAAGGACGACGCCGAAAAACTGCGGCATTGCCTGGAGGCGCTGGCCGGGCAGCAGGTGGCCCCCCTCGAAATCATCGTCGTGGACAACGGCTCCAGCGACGACAGCGCGGGCGTGGCCCGAGGCAACGGGGCACAGGTCCTCTTCGAACCCCGCCCCGGAATCGGCGTCGCCAGTGCTGCCGGCTACCACCGGGCGCGTGGAGACATCCTGGCCCGGCTGGACGCCGATTCGGTGCCGGCCCCGGACTGGATCGCCACGATCGTCGCGTCCTTCCATGCCGATGCCGGCGTGGATGCGATCACCGGCCCAGCCCACTTCAATGACGGCCCCTCCGCCCTGCGCCGACCGGCCCTGTGGGCCTACCTCCTGCCCTACTTTGCGCTCTCTTCCCTGGCCTTGGGGCATGTGCCGCTCTTCGGCTCCAACATGGCCTTCAGACGTCGAGCCTGGCACGAGGTCAGCGATCACCTCCACACCGATCGTTGGCTGGTCCACGACGACTTCGATCTCTCGTTCCATTTGGGCGTCAAGCATGTGCTCCGTTTCGTACCGACCCTGCGCACCGGCATCTCGATGCGCCCCTTCCACGATGGCGGGGCGGTCCTGCGCCTGCGCCGCGGGTTCCATACGGTGTTCCTGCATTGGCCCCACGATCTGCCCTGGCTTCGGATCACCCGGCGGCTGCGCACAAGGTTCCGGCGTCCCGCCCACAGGGGCCAGTACGACGGCGGGGCTCCAGGGAATCCTGCGTCGTGGGACGATCAGGACATGGACTTGCAGGTATCCCCGGTGCTGACGATCCCGGCTTCGGAGCTCGGCTGGCGTTTTTCGCGGGCCTCCGGTCCCGGCGGGCAACACGTGAACACCACCGATAGCCGGGTGGAACTGTTCTGGAACATCGCCGTCTCCCCCACCCTGGGTGAAGAGGACCGTGAACTGCTGTTGGACCGTCTGGGTCCGCGGCTGGTCGCAGGGACCCTCACCGTCACCTCTTCCGAACAACGCTCACAACGCCGAAATCGCGAGAGGGCCCTGGAGAAACTGGCCCAACTCATCCGCGAGGCCCTGGCCCCGGCGGGACCCAAGCGGCGTCCGACGAAACCGACCCGGGGCTCCAAACGCCGTCACCGGGCCGCGAAGAAGCAACGATCCGACGTCAAACAGCAGCGCCGCCGGCCCTCCGCGGAGTAGGTTCCACCCGGGGACCATCCTTACCCCCGGCCCGCCGGCGGTTCCGGCTCAGGCGCTGGCGTGCCAGACATCCTCCCACTTCAGGGCCAACGACCCGGCCGTTTCATGGGCATTGAGCCCGCTGGGGTTGGGAAGGACCCACAGTTGCACGTCCTCCGGCCACCCTTCCGGTGGCGTGTCGGTCTGCAAGCCCAGCGTGGCCCGGGGTTGGCTGAAGGCCACCCGGTACGCTGTCACCCCCAAGACGCCCACTGCCCGGGGCCGCAGGATGCGTACCCGCTCCACGAGTCGGGCCCCGCCGGCCCGCAGTTCCTCGGTCGTCAGTTCGTCTGCCCGTGCCGACGTGCGCTCAACCATGTTGGTGATCCCCAGGCCGCGCTCCGCCAGCATCCGTTCGTCCACCGCGGCGAGTCCTCGTGAGGCATCGACTTTCCGGTCGAGGACTCCCGCCAGGGCCAGGGACGTCCAGAACCTGTTTCCCGGCCGGGCGAAAGGCGCATTGACCGCTGCCGTCCAGGGACTGGGGTTGATCCCGACGATCAGCAATCGGAGCATTCCAGCCGATAATCGGTCCGCTGGGTAGGGCAGGACGTCTTCGCGCCCCAGGCCCGAGTGCGCCGCGTGGGCCACGTCCGTCTTCGTGGGCCGTTTTCCACCCAGCGGGGATTCGCATCGCCACGGGGTCCAGTCGGCGGCAAGTCGCATCTGCATGGGGACAGCCTAGATCGTGTCGGATTAGGCGGCATCCACACGGCGGTGGCGCACCATACAATGGCGCCCCCGCGCCTCGCGGAACCGCGGTGGGAATGAAAAATCCCCGTCGTCCTCGCGGCGGTGCCTGAAGGATGACGGGGATTCATGGCGTGGGCCCTACCGGGATCGAACCGATGACATTCACGGTGTAAACGTGACGCTCTACCAGCTGAGCTAAAGGCCCTTGTGGGGATCGAGCTTACCGGCAATCGGCCCCGCCACCAACTCGGGGTCACGACGCCTACGTCAGCGGCGCAGCCGGGCGATGGCGTCGAAGTAATCCTGTTCCTGCCTCGCTTGGCCGATGCCGCTGCTGAAATGATCCACCACGCGTCCGCCGGCGAGCAGGAACGTTGAACGCAGGGCCCGGCCCTGCTCCTCGTCGAAGCAACCGAAGGCCCGGGCCACCTCTCCGTGGGGCCAGAAATCGGCCAGCAGATCGAATCCGAGGCCCTGCTCGGTGGCATAGGCCCGCAAGGCGTGCTTATGGTCGACGGAGATTCCATGCAGTGAAACCCCGGAGGCTTCCAGTTCCGGACGCACCCGTTCCAGACCAACCAGTTCCCCCGTGCAGACCCGGGAAAAGGCAAACGGGTAGAACACGAGAAAAGCCCGTGCGGCGCCGATGCCCTCCAGCGAGACCGGCCCACCGAACTGGTTCGGGAGGCTGAAGGCAGGAATCGGTGAACCCAGCAGCGCGTGGGTTCCCGGCTCAGCCGTCATTAGTTCTTTCGACGACCCACGAGCCTGGTCGCCGTCCAGTCTTCGGATACACCTTCACTGCTGGTGACGTGCAGCCCGGCCGTCGGGGCGGCTTCCTGGATTTCGGGCACGCCGACGAAGCCGTCACGACCCGATTTGGGGGTCATCAACCAGATGACGCCGCCTTCATCCAAGGTGGTCAGCGAATCGACAAGTTCGTCCACGAGGTCGCCCTCGCCATCGCGCCACCAGAGGAGGACGCCATCGACGACTTCATGCTCGTCCTCGGCCAGCAGTGCGTGGCCGGTAACTTCTTCCAACGTGTCACGGAGACCGTCGTCAACGTCGTCGTCATAACCCAGCTCCTGGATCAGGTCTCCATCCTTGAAGCCCATTTTCTCCACGGCTGCGGTCTTAGCCGCTCCGGCGTCGCTCACGTTTCTCCTCCCACTAGATGCATATACACCTCTCAAGCCAACACCTTTAAACACTTCCCATCAAGCGCAGAGCCCGCAAACACGCCCCAGCGGCGAAAAACGCACCACCCGGGCCCGGATCTGGGCACCGAACGTACGGTCGTTCACGGCCCCCGTACGTCTGTTCTTCCGGTCACCGAGGTCACGGACACCTCTCCCGGCTACGCATCACCAGAGAAAGGCAACTACAGTAGACGGGATGGACTCGCACCCACCCGGTGTGCGTCCATCGTCAAGCGGCCTTGCCGCCGCGACGCGCCCCGCTCCAACAACGGGAACGTCGCATTCCCCACGCTGTAACCCGTACCGAGGAGAAGTTGGACGTGGCTGAAGAGGAACACATTTCCCACATTCGCAGTGGCTTGACCAGCCAACTGCCGGACCGCGACCCGGAGGAAACCGCCGAATGGATTGAATCCTTCGACGGTCTGGTCGAGGCCCAGGGCACCGAACGGGCCCAGTTCATCGTCCGCTCCCTCCTGCAACGCGCGGGTGCCCAGAGCGTCGGTGTCCCCATGGTGACCACCACCGACTATGTCAATACCATCCCCGTGGACCAGGAACCCGAGTTCCCCGGACACGAAGAAACCGAACGCCGTTACCGTGCCTGGATGCGCTGGAATGCCGCCATCATGGTCCACCGCGGCCAGCACCCCGATATCGGCGTCGGCGGACACATCTCCACCTACGCCGGCGCGGCCACGCTCTATGAAGTGGGCTTCAACCACTTCTTCCGTGGCAAGGACCACCCCGGCGGCGGCGACCAGGTCTTCTTCCAGGGCCACGCCTCCCCCGGCATGTACGCCCGCGCCTTCATGGAAGGCCGCCTGAGCGAAGAGGACCTCGACGGCTTCCGCCAGGAGAAGTCCAAGGAAGGCCATGCGCTGCCTTCCTACCCGCACCCCCATTCCATGCCGGACTTCTGGGAATTCCCCACCGTCTCCATGGGCATCGGTCCGTCCAATGCGATCTACCAGGCCCAGCTGAACCGCTACCTGCACAACCGCGGCATCAAGGACACCTCCGACCAGAACGTCTGGGCCTTCCTGGGCGATGGCGAGATGGACGAGCCGGAATCGCGTGGCTTCCTGCAGCTGGCGGCCAACGAACAGCTGGACAACCTCAACTTCGTGATCAACTGCAACCTGCAGCGCCTCGACGGCCCCGTGCGGGGCAACGGGAAGATCATGCAGGAGCTGGAGGCCTTCTTCCGCGGTGCCGGCTGGAACGTCATCAAGGTGGTCTGGGGCCGCGAATGGGACGATCTGCTGGACAAGGACGACACCGGCTCGCTGGTGGACATCATGAACCAGACCCCCGATGGGGACTACCAGACCTATAAGGCCGAGTCCGGCGGATTCATCCGCGAGCACTTCTTCGGCAAGAGTCCGCAGACCAAGGAACTGGTCGCGGATCTGACCGATGCCCAGATCTGGAACCTCAAGCGTGGCGGCCACGACTACAACAAGATGTATGCCGCCTATAAGGCCGCCACCGAGTTCAAGGGCAAGCCCACGGTCATCCTGACCAAGACGGTCAAGGGCTACGGCCTGGGCAACAGCTTCGAGGCGCGCAATGCGACCCACCAGATGAAGAAGCTGACCTTGGATGACCTCAAGGGCTTCCGCGACCACCTGCGGATCCCGATCACCGATGAGCAGCTCGAAGCCGACCCGTACACCCCGCCGTACTACCACCCGGGCATGGATGCCCCGGAGATCAAGTACATGATGGATCGCCGGGCGGCCCTGGGCGGTTCGCTTCCCGAACGCCGGACCAAGCACACGCCGTTGCACCTGCCCGACGACAAGGCCTACGCGGTCGCGAAGAAGGGCTCGGGCAAGCAGCAGGCGGCCACGACGATGGCCTTCGTGCGTCTGCTCAAGGACCTCATGCGCGATAAGGAATTCGGCGATCGCGTGGTCCCGATCATTCCGGACGAGGCTCGCACCTTCGGCATGGACTCGCTCTTCCCGACGAAGAAGATCTACAACCCCAAGGGGCAGAACTACCTGTCGGTGGACCGTGACCTGATCCTGGCCTATAAGGAATCCCCGCAGGGGCAGATCCTGCATACCGGCATCAACGAGTCCGGCTCCGTGGCGGCACTGACCGCCGCGGGAACCTCCTACGCCACGCATGGCGAACCACTGATCCCGATCTACATCTTCTACTCGATGTTCGGTTTCCAGCGCTCCGGAGACTTCTTCTGGGCTGCCGGGGACCAGATGACGCGCGGCTTCGTGCTGGGCGCCACCGCCGGGCGCACCACGCTGACCGGCGAGGGGCTGCAGCACGCCGACGGGCACTCCCCCGTCCTGGCCGCAACCAATCCCGCAGTGGTCTCCTACGATCCGGCCTACGGCTACGAGATCGGGCACATCATGAAGGACGGGCTCAAGCGCATGTACGGGGGCGAGCACGAAGACCCCAACGTCATGTACTACATCACCTTGTACAACGAGCCGATGCTGCAGCCTGCCGAGCCCGAGGACCTGGATGTGGAGGGGCTGCTCAAGGGCATCTACCTGCTCTCCCCCGCCAAGGTCGACGGCCCGCGGGCCCAGTTGCTGGCGTCGGGCGTCTCGGTGCCCTGGGCCCTGGAGGCCCAGCAGATCCTCGCCGAGGAGTGGGGCGTCTCCGCCGATGTCTGGTCTGTGACCAGCTGGAACGAGCTGCGCCGTGACGGGCTGGATGCCGAGGAGGAGGCGTTCATGAACCCGGGCAGCGAACCGCGCGTCCCCTACGTGACGCAGAAGCTGGCCGGGGCCACCGGGCCCGTCGTCGCGGTCACGGACTTCATGAAGGCCGTGCCGGACCAGATCCGCCAGTTCGTCCCCAACGAGTTCGCGACCCTGGGGGCCGACGGCTTCGGCTTCTCGGACACCCGTGCCGCGGCCCGTCGCTTCTTCAGGATCGACGCCCACTCGATGGTCGTCAGGACCCTGGAAATGCTCGAACGCCGGGGCGAGGTCGAAAAGGACACCTCGGCCAAGGCCTTCACGAAATACCAGCTCGACGATGTGAACGCCGGTACCTCCGGCACCGCCGGGGGCGATTCCTAACCCCCGGCCACCGAGGACGATGGCGAGGACCTCCCCGCCATCGTTCCCGGTCCCGGCAGTCCCCCGGACACCTGCCCAGGCAGGTGTCCGGGGGACTTCTTCTTTTGTAGTGTTCCTCCAAAATGGAGCCACGGGCCACCTGTGCGTAGGGTGGAGCCATGACAGACGAACGTCCGGGCACCGGATCCCCCCGCATCCGCCCCGTGCGTCAGCCCAAGGCCAGCCCGGAAACGCTGAAGCGGCTGAAGTCCCATCTGGGAATCCTCTCCACGGTCGCCCTGAAGCACCTGGACCAGTCGCTGCCCTGGTACCGGGGTCTGCGCCCGCAGGAGAGGGCCGCACTGGGCCTGGTCGCACAGAAGGGCATCGCCTCCTTCGTCTCCTGGTATGAACGTCCCAGTTCCCCGCAGTGGGTGCTCACCGATGTCTTCGGCACCGCCCCCACCGAGCTCACCCGCTCCATCTCCCTGCAGAAGGCCCTGCAGCTGATCCGCACCATCGTGGAGGTCGTGGAGAACCAGGTCCCCGAGCTGGCCCCCGATTCCGAACAGATGCAGCTACGTGAGGCCGTGCTGCGTTATTCGCGCGAAGTGGCTTTCGCCGCGGCGGATGTCTATGCCCGGGCCGCCGAATCACGCGGGGCCTGGGACAGTCGGCTGGAGGCCCTGGTCGTGGACGCCGTGCTGCGCGGGGAGAGCCCCGACGCCCTGCGCTCGCGTATTGCCGCGGTCGGCTGGACCTCGCAGTCGGGGATCCACGTCATCGTCGGCAGCTCCCCCGAGGACGCCGGCGCCACCTTCGTCGGTGACCTGCGCCGGGCCGGCCAGCGGGTCGCCAAGGACTGCCTCGTAGGCATCCAGGGCGACCGGCTGATCCTCATGCTCGGCGGGGTGCGTGAACTGGAAACCACGTTCTCCCGGCTCGCCGAATACTTCGGCCCGGGTCCCATCGTCTACGGCCCGGAGGCCGCCAGCCTGCGCGACGCCGCGGCCAGCGCCCATGCCGCCTTCGAGGGCATCGCCGCCGCCCGGGCCTGGCCGCTGGCCCCCCGTCCGGTGGCCGCCGACGACCTCTGGCCCGAACGGGTGATGAACGGTGACGTCGCGGCCCGCACCGCCCTGATCAACGACATCCACAAGCCCCTCGTCAAGGCCGGAAACGGCCTCGTGGAGACCCTGTCCAGCTATTTGGCCCTGGGCCATTCACTGGAAGGGACGGCCCGTGAACTCTTCGTCCATGCCAACACCGTCAGGTACCGCCTGAAGCGGGTCTGCGACGTCTCGGGATGGGACCCGTTGGTCCCCCGGGAGGCCTTCGTCCTGCAGACGGCCCTCGTGGTGGGACGCCTGGAAGCGAGCGAGTCGTTGTAGGATTCCTCTAAAGCCCTTTGCGCAGCTTCGTGCCGCAAGACACCCGTCATGTCCCCGATCTTTGGAAAGCTGGAACAGTGCTAGCTATCGTGTGCCCAGGACAGGGCTCCCAGACCCCCGGATTCCTCGAACCCTGGCTCGAGGTGCCCGGCGTCGCCGACCATCTCGCCCGGCTCTCCGAGCTGACCGGCCGCGACCTCGTGGCCCACGGAACCGTCTCCGACGAGGCAACCATCAAGGACACGGCAGTGGCCCAGCCGCTCATCGTCGCCGCCGGCCTGATCGCGGCCCGCGCCCTGCTGGGTGATTCGGGCCTCGGCCAGTTGCCCGCCTCCACCATCCTGGCCGGACACTCCGTCGGTGAGATCACCGCCACCGCACTGGCCGGGGCCCTGCCCGAGGCCGACGCCATGACCTTCGTCCGTGAACGGGCCAACGCCATGGCCGACGCCGCCGCCGTGACCCCCACCGGGATGGCCGCGGTCCTCGGCGGCGACCCCGAGGAGGTGGCCGCCACGTTGGCCGCCTTCGGGCTGACGGCAGCCAACGCCAACGGCGGCGGACAGACCGTCGCGGCAGGGACCTGGGAGCAGATCGACGCCCTGGTCGCCTCACCGCCTACCAAGGCCCGCGTGATGCCGCTGAAGGTCGCCGGCGCCTTCCACACCAAACACATGGCCCCCGCAGCGGGCATCCTCCAGGATCTGGTCCCTTCCCTGCACCCCGCAGCCCCGTCGGTGTCCCTGCTGAGCAACTACGACGGTGCGGTGGTCGCCGACGGCGAAGCCAACCTCTCCAGCCTGGTCGCCCAGGTGTCCCGTCCGGTCCGTTGGGACCTGTGCATGGAGACCATGGCCGCCCAGGGGGTCACCGGCCTGCTGGAACTGCCCCCGGCAGGGACCCTGGTCGGTCTGGCCCGTCGCGGTCTGAAGGGACTGCCCACGATGGCCCTGAAGTCCCCCGAGGACCTCGAGGCAGCCCGCGAATTCATCAACGAACATGGCCGGACGGCCACCGCAGAGGACAGGAACTAACGTGAGCGCAGTACTTTCCCAGAACACGCCGCGGGAGTACACCCGCATCATGGGGGTGGGCGCCGCCCGTGGCGACGTCGTCGTCACCAATGAAGACGTCTGCCAGTGGATCGATTCCTCCGATGAGTGGATCCAGAAGCGTACCGGCATCATCACCCGTCGCCGGGCCGACGCCGACACCTCCCTGGTCGATCTGGCCGAGACCGCTTCACGCCAGGCGCTGGAGAATGCCGGCATCGAGGGCTCCCAGCTCGGCGGGGTCATCATCTCCACGGTGACCTCCCCTTATGCCACCCCTTCGGCGGCCTCCGCCTTGGCCCACCGCCTCGACGCCACCCCGGCCCCGGCCTTCGACATCTCCGCCGCCTGCGCCGGCTACTGCTACGGCGTGGCCCAGGCCGATGCACTGGTGAAATCCGGTGCCGCCGAGTACGTCCTGGTCGTCGGAGCCGAGAAGCTCTCGGACATCATCGACAACCACGAGCGCACCATTTCCTTCCTGCTGGGCGACGGCGCCGGCGCGGTGGTCGTCGGCCCTTCCGAGACACCGGGCATCGGCCCGTCGGTCTGGGGTTCGGACGGCGGAAAATGGGATGCCATCGGCATGACCCACTCCATGCTGGACCTGCGCGATGTCGCCGTCCAGGCCGAAGAGGACCCCCAGGGTGACGCCCTGGTCGCCAGCACCGAAGCCAAGCTGTGGCCCACGCTGCGCCAGGACGGCCAGACCGTCTTCCGCTGGGCCGTCTGGGGCATGGCCAAGGAAGCCAAACGCGCCATGGATGCCGCCGGGATCAGCGCCGAGGACCTCTCGGTCTTCCTCCCCCACCAGGCGAACATGCGCATCATCGACGAGATGGTCAAGCAGCTCAAACTGCCCGACACCGTCGCCGTCGCCCGGGATATCGCCGATACCGGAAACACCTCCGCCGCCTCGATTCCGTTGGCCATGCACCGCATGCTGCAGGAACGCCCCGAGCTCTCGGGAACCCTGGCCCTGCAAATCGGGTTCGGCGCGGGCCTCGTCTTCGGTGCCCAGGTCATCGTCCTGCCCTAGGCTATTGACCGGACATCACTAAGTTCACCGTCCGCCGGACGGGAAAAATCGTCGGGAGAGTCCCGGCACAAAAGAAAGGGAGCCTCATGGCTAGCAACGAAGAAATCCTGGCCGGCCTCGCCGAGATCGTCAACGAAGAGACCGGTTTGGCCACCGACGCAGTCCAGATGGACAAGTCGTTCACGGACGACCTCGACATCGACTCCATCTCCATGATGACCATCGTCGTCAATGCCGAAGAGAAGTTCGATGTGAAGATCCCGGACGAGGAAGTCAAGAACCTCAAGACCGTCGGCGACGCCGTGAACTTCATCGCGAACGCCCAGGCCTGATCGATTCCGGTTCTTCCCGCGGGCGCCGCTGAAGGCGATCCTCGCCGGGAAGCCATGGTCTTCGGGGTGGTCCACCGAGGTCGGCGGACCACCCCACCCACCACTCGGGCGTGGAGCAACCTGCTCCACGCCACCAGCAATCCAGCACAGAGAGTATGTTGATGGCTCGCAAAGTAGTAATCACCGGCCTCGGCGCAACGACGCCGATCGGTGGGGACGTCCCCACCCTCTGGGCCAACGCCCTCAAGGGTGTATCCGGCGCCCACACTTTGACCGCCGATTGGGTCGAGAAGTATTCCCTGCCGGTCCACTTCGCCGCGAAGGCCTCTACTCCGGCTGCGGATGTCCTGTCCCGGGTCGAGCTCAAACGCATGGATCCCTCCACCCAGTTCGGCGTCGTCGCCTCGCGGGAAGCCTGGAAGGACTCGGGGATCGAGGATGTCGACCACGACCGCCTCGCCGTCACCTTCGCCACCGGAATCGGTGGGGTATGGACCCTGCTTGACGCCTGGGACACGCTGAAGGAAAAGGGACCGCGCCGGGTGCTGCCCATGACCGTTCCCATGCTGATGCCCAACGGGCCGGCGGCCGCCGTCAGCCTCGATCTCGGGGCACGCGCCGGCGCCCACACCCCGGTCTCGGCCTGCGCCTCGGGTACCGAGGCCATGCATATGGGGCTGGAACTGATCCGTTCGGGCAAGGCGGATGTCGTGATGTGTGGTGGCGCCGAAGCGGCCATCCACCCGATGCCGATGGCCTCCTTCTCCGCCATGCAGGCGCTGTCCAAGCGCAACGACGATCCCGAGCATGCCTCACGCCCCTATGACATCGACCGCGATGGTTTCGTCATGGGTGAGGGCGCCGGCGCGCTGGTCCTCGAGGCAGAGGAGCACGCATTGGCTCGTGGCGCCCACATCTATGCGGAGCTGGCCGGCACCTCGGTCACTGCCGATGCCTACCACATCACCGCACCCGACCCCGAAGGCCTCGGCGCCACCCGGGCGCTGAAGGCGGCCATGTTCGATGGCCTCATCCAGCCCGAGGACGTGGTGCACGTCAACGCGCACGCCACCTCCACCCCGGTGGGCGACAAGCCCGAGTACACGGCCCTGCGGGCCGCCTTGGGCAACCGCCTCGATGAGGTCTGTGTTTCGGCGACGAAGTCGCAGATGGGTCACCTGCTCGGTGCCTCCGGTGCCGTTGAATCCGTGCTGAGCGTCCTTGCCGTGCAGGAGCGCAAGGCGCCGGTGACCATCAACCTGGAAAACCAGGATCCCGAGATCCCGCTCGATGTCGTCACCGGCAGTCCGCGCGAGCTGCCCTCCGGGCAGATCGTGGCGCTGAACAACTCCTTCGGTTTCGGCGGCCACAACGCCGTGGTGGCGATCCGCAGCGTCTAACGACGTCACCCACCACACCAAGGCCCGCACCAGTTGGTGCGGGCCTTGGTTTTTAATATCAACAATTAACTATTAGAGAAGTCGACTGACTGCTAGATCGACTATGGACATACTCTCCTGAATCATTGCTGCCGGGAACTGGTCGGCAGGATGATCGAAAGAACGGTGGACCCGAGCACAGGGCAGGGGCTCAACCGACCTGGTGCAGCCAGCGGACCGGGGCACCTTCGGTGGCGTGGCGGAAGGGGTCGAGTTCCTCGTCCCACGCCTCGCCCAGTGCCAACGAGAGTTCCTGGTACACCGCGGCAGGGTCCCCGGCACCTTGCTCATAGGCGAAGCGGATCCGGTCCTCGCCGACCATGATGTTGCCGGCGGAATCGGTGGCGGCATGGAAGATGCCCAGTTCTGGAGTGTGGGACCAACGGCTTCCGTCGACGCCCCGGCTGGGTTCCTCGGTGACCTCGTACCGCAGGTGGGCCCAGCCACGCAGGGCGGAGGCCAATTGCGCGCCGGTGCCTTGGGCACCTGACCAGTGGATCTCCGTGCGGTACATTCCGGGCGCGGCGGATTGCGGCACCCAGCTGAGGTCCGTGCGCTCATCGACGACGGACCCGATGGCCCACTCGATATGCGGGCACAACGCTGTCGGGGCTGAGTGTACGAAGAGTACGCCCCGGGTCATGGGTACAGACATGCCATCCTCCAGTTCCTGTTGGTACGTCTTCCCCAACGACCACAGTCACTCTTGGAGGCCAGCACATGCTGCCTGATTTCATTGTGCCCGATTATTCGCCGAATCTCCACCGTGACCTGCCCAAGGGCACGTTTTGGTCCCGTTCGGACGCCTCAGGCCCGTGGGTGGGCCTGCTGGTAGCTGTTGCGCAGCCGATCCACCGAGACGTGGGTGTAGAGCTGGGTGGTGGCCAGGGAACTATGTCCGAGCAGTTCCTGGACGGTACGCAGGTCGGCACCGCCATCGAGCAGGTGGGTTGCTGCGGTGTGGCGTAGGGCGTGGGGCCCCCGGGCAGCGGTGTCGCCGAGTCCTTCCAGGGCCCGTTGGACCATGGACCTGACTTGGCGGGCTCCCATGCGTGCCCCTCGTTCCCCCAGGAACAAGGCGGGGCCGGATTTATCGATCGCCAACCGTGTCCGACCGCGGCTGATCCAGTCGCTCAGGGCCTGGTGGGCCGGCTGTCCGAAGGGAACCGTGCGTTCCTTATCGCCTTTGCCTAGTACCCTCAGGGTTCGCCGGTCGTGATCGATGTCATCGACATCCAGTCCGGTCAGTTCCCCCACACGGATCCCCGTGGCATACAGCAATTCGAGTATGGCCCGGTTACGGTCGGCCACCGCCTGCTGGCGTGGCGTGGTCACAGGCGCCGGCGTCGCTTCGGGGTCCGCCGCCGGTTCGTCGTCGAGCAGCCGGTGCATCTGGGTGCCTTGGAGGACGTGCGGGAGCCGTTTGGCGTTCTTGGGAGACTTCAGCCGGAGCGAGGGGTCCGTGGCGATCAGTTCCTCCCGCAGGGCCCACCCCATGAACGTCCGCACCGATGCCGCGTGTCGGGCCAGGGTGGCCGGGGCCTTGCCACTGGCCTGGTGCTGTCCCAGCCAGAGGCGCAGAACGGCCAGATCGATTTCCGCCAAGGCCTTGAGACCGTGCTCGCTGGCAGCGAATTCGAGCAGTGAGGTGACATCCCCCAGGTAGGCCCTGCGGGTGTGCTCGCTCCGGGAACGTTCCCATGCCAGATACCGCTCGAAGCGATCCAGTGCCGCTTCGTACCCGGCAGGAAGACGGCTCGCGTCCCCGGCCCCGGCAGGCGGCTGTGCCGCTGCGGGGTCCGCGGAATCGGGCCTGCTACTCATACTCTCAGTGTGGATTGGATTGTCCCGTAACCGGTACTGCCACGCCGCGGTCCGGAGAGGACAGGGCGCGATTTGGAGAGGATTGGTTCAGCCTCCACGGCGGCGTCGCCAGCCATCGGTACTGGATTCGGCGAGCCCGCGGGCCTGCAGTCGGCTGAGTCCGCCCAGGACGGCACCGATGCCCAGGCCGGAGACCGTGGACAACTTATCCGGGGTCGCCGGCTGGCGGATGGGCAGGGCATCCATGAGCAGCAGGTCTTGGATATCCAAGCCGTCATGGGGCCTGGTATCCGCCGCCGTGGATCCGTTCCCGTGCCAGGGTCCGCTGGTCGTCGGGGCCCCCGTCGGCAGGCCGACCAGTTCGATGGCTTCGGCGGCGTCGGTGACGGGGATGGCAGAGCCCTCCCGCAGGAGCCGGTGGCAGCCTGCCGAATTGGCGGAGAACACCGAACCGGGGACCGCGCCGACGTCCCGGCCGAGCTCACTGGCACGCCGGGCCGTGGTCAAGGCGCCCGAGCGCCACCGTGCTTCGACCACGAGGGTCGCCCCACAGAGCGCAGCGAGCAACCTGTTGCGTTGCAGGAAGCGCCAACGGGTCGGCGCCGTCCCCGGGGGGACCTCGGCGAACAACAGCCCGTTGGCTTCGACCCGGCGCAGTAGTTCGTCGTTGCCGGCGGGATAGAAGCGGTCCAGTCCCCCGGCCATGATGGCCAACGTCGGCGGCGCCTGCCCGTGATGTTCGACCTGGAGTGCGGCTTCGTGGGCGCGTGCGTCGATGCCGTAGGCGCCGCCGGAGACGATGGTGACTCCCCTGGTGAAGAGCTCGGAGACGATCTGGCTGCCCACCTGTCTGCCGTACTCCGTGGCATCCCGGCTTCCCACCACGGCCATGAGCGCGTCCGTGGCCGGCAACTCCTGGGGAGGGACCGAGCCCCGCCACCACAGGCATAGGGGCGCCCCCAGACCCAGGTCATCCAGTTGTCCCGGCCACGCAGGATCCTCGGGGACGAGCAGACCCCCACCGAATCGACGGATGGTCTCGAGATCCCGGGGCGGGCCCTGGGCGTCCACCCGTGGCCTCCACCGCTCCAGTCCCGCGTCGAGCCGGTGGGCGCCCCGCGTTCCGGCGTCCCCACCGAGGAGTTCAGCCACGGCTTGTTGTTCGGCGGCCGGAGCCTTGCCGGCGGTGGTGGTGATCAGCCGGTACGCCTCGACCGGACCACTCACCGCCACCAGGGCGGTTCCGGTCAGGTCGTTGGGTTCCATCAGACGCGCCAATCCGGCGCGGGCGACGAGTATTTCCGCGTCGATGCTCATGGTCTTCCTCCTCGTGCGTGGTGGCGTAGTTGCAAGGCGACTTCGATGTCCCCTTGCCGCGGGCATTCCTGCCCGCCCAGATCGCTGATGGTCCAGCCCAACCGCAGGACCCGGTGATACCCCCGGGCCGTGAGCAGGCCGCGTTCGACCTGTCGGTCGGCCGTGGCGGTGACATGCCGGGGCAGGGCCAGCTCGTGCCGCAGTACCGTTCCGGGAAGATCCGCGTTGCGACGGAACCCCAGGGCCCGGAGCCTGCTGCGTTGGACCTGACGGGCCGCGGAGACCCGCCCCGCGACGACGGCGGAGGTTTCCTCACCGCGACCGGTGCCCAGCTGGACCGTGTTCACGCGAGGGACCTCGATCTGCAGGTCGATCCGATCCAGCAGCGGGCCGGAGAGCCGGTCGAAGTAGCGGCGGCGCTGGGTGGGCGTGCACCGACAGTCCAGCGCCTTGCCCGTGTTCTGCCCGCAGGGGCACGGGTTGGCCGCCAGCACCAGTTGGAAACGGGCGGGGTAGGTGGCCATGCCGGCGGCACGGTGCAACGTGATATATCCCGATTCGAGCGGTTGGCGTAGCCCGTCGAGCGACTTGGCGCTGAATTCCGGTGCCTCGTCCAGGAACAGGACCCCACGGTGGGCCCGGGACGCGGCCCCGGGCCGCGGGAGTCCCACCCCACCCCCAATGAGGGCTACCTGGCTCGCGGTGTGGTGTGGACTCTCAAAGGGCGGCCTGCGCAGCAGGTGGTCCAGCCCTGCGGTGCCGCGATGCAGTGAGTGGATGGCAGTGGCCTCCATCCCTTCGACCGGATCCAGGTCGGGCAGCAGACCGGGCAGCCGTTCGGCCAGCATCGTCTTGCCTGCGCCGGGCGGGCCCACGAGCAACAGATGGTGTCCGCCGGCCGCGGCGACCTCCAGAGCGAAACGGGCCAGCGGCTGCCCAATCACGTCGCTGAGGTCGGCTCGCTGCGCGGGTTCGCTGACGTAGTCCGTGGCGGCGGCCGGTGTGACGACCTGGGCCTCATTCCTGGGGGGAACCACGGTATCGAGGCAGCCGTAGTCGGAGAGGACTTCACCCAGATGGCGGTAGGCGCTGATCCGGGCACCGGGGACCAACCGGGCCTCGGCGGCATTGGCTTCGGCGACGACCACCCGGGGTCGCCCGGCCCGCACGGCCGCCATCACCGCCGGGAGGACCCCGGCGACCGGACGCAGGGTGCCATCCAGGCCAAGTTCCGCCAGATGGACGACCTCGGGTGGATTCTCGATCTCCCCGGCGGCAGCAAGTGCCGCGACGACGATTGCCAGGTCGAAGGAGGACCCCCGTTTGGGCAGCGAGGCAGGGACCAGGTTCACGGTGATGCGCCGCGGACACAGGGGAACGCCCGAGTTGCGGGCGGCGGAGCGGATCCGGTCGCGGGCTTCGATCAAGGAGGCGTCCGGCAGTCCCAGCAGGATGAAGCCCGGCAGCCCTCCCCCGATATCGGCTTCGACATCGATGATGTGCCCGTTCAGCCCGACCAGTGACACCCCGCTGGCCCGTCCCAGGCTCACGGGGTGACTTCCTTGAAGTAGGCGATCCGGGGTTCCTGGCCCGGGGCGGCGACGATCGCGATGACATCGACGCGGCGGCGTCGACCCGGTTGGCCCGCCGTCCGGCACCAGGCGCTGGCCAGACGGTGCAGCCGGCGCAGCTTCACCGCATCCACCGCCTCGGCGGGATGCCCGAAGCCCAGCCCCGAACGGGTCTTGACCTCCACGGCCACCAGCGTGCCGGCGTCGTCCGCCACGAGGTCGATTTCCCCGAGGGGGCACCGCCAGTTGCGGGCCAGCACGCTGATCCCCCGCCCGGTCAGGTACTGCGCGGCCAGCAGTTCCCCGCGTCGACCCAATTCCTGGTTATGTCCCATCTGCCACCTCCGCCTCCACTCTCCGCGGCTACGGCAGTGCGTAGCTCGGACCGGTATCCGACTGTGGACCCGTGAGCACTCCTTCGGGCTGTGGAGGGGTTCCCCTGGCCGGTGATTGGCGGACGCACGTCACCCGCGGGCACGATCGGCCACCCGGAGGGCGTCCGAATCCTCTCTGCCGTTATTAAAGACTGCGAGTCCAGGCTCGTAGATCAGCTGGACGGTAGGATCATATAGGTGCCCCTGGGCTTGATCGGCGAGTCTCCCCGCGGCGTTTCTTTGCCACGGGTGGGATGGTGTCCACTACCCGCGATCGTCAATTCCTGCCCACCCCTCCTGATGATTCCCCCACAACTTATTGGGCGGCATCGTGCAGCCGACCATATTTTTTACCTAAGCTTTCCCTTGAAAGGTGTCTTCAATGTTCATGAACGCTCTGGGTGCGTCGTGGCAGACGCTCCTCCTGGTTGCCATTGCCACAATCGGCATTTACGTTGCCTTGATCGTATTTTCCCGCTTGGCGGGCCTGAGATCCTTCTCCGAAATGACCAACTTCGATATGGCTGCCACAGTGGCCTTCGGCTCGATCATGGCAACGACCGCGGTGACGACCAGTACGTCGCTGTTGTCTGGTGCCGTAGGGCTCGCCGTCTTATTCGCCATCCAGTGGCTGCTCGCTCAGGTGCGACGCATCCGCGGGGCGGATCGGGTCGTGGACAGTGGCCCCTTGCTGTTGATGAAGGGCGGCCGCTTCATACCCGAACATCTCGCGATGGCCCAAGTTACACAGAATGATCTGCGGGGGAAGCTTCGCGAGGCAGGCGTCACCCGGTACGACCAGGTCGGAGCCGTGGTCATGGAGGCGACGGGAGTCGTATCCGTCCTGGTGCACGGTCCCGATGACCTTCCGATGGAGCCCGATTTGTTTTCCTCCATCAGGGGACGCGAACAGCTCTTCCCTGATCACGAGTTCACCGGATAGCAGACCCCGGCCGGAGCAAAGAAGGCTCAGGAGATGCCTCAAATCCTTGGCAACCGCAGTGCAGACATCACAGCCGATGCGGGGCACCCAAGCACTCGGTGCTAAGCGGGAGTGAGCCGCCAGAGGGACGTGATTTCGGCTGAGCGGGCGGAATGGAACGGGTCGTCGGGGTCCACGGCGCGACGATGGGTGGGTTTCACGTCGCGGCGCCCGGCCACCCGCAGTCCGGCGTCGGCGATCCAGCCCAACAGCTCGTCGCGGCTGCGCAGTCCCAACTGCTCGGCCAGATCCGAGATCACCAACCAGCCTTCTCCCCCGGGCTCCAGATGGGCAAGCAGCCCGGTTAGGAAAGCACGGAGCATCCGGGATTTGGGGTCGTAGACCGCCTGATCCAGCAGGGTGTTGGCACTGCCGGGCAACCAGGGCGGATTACACACCACCAGTCCTGCCCGGCGGCCGGCCGGGAACATATCGGTCTGTTCCAGCTCGACGATGTCGCCGACCCCGAGCCGGGCCAGGTTCTCCCCGGCGCAGGCGATGGCCCGGTCGGAAAGGTCGGTGGCGATGACGTGGTTGATGCCGCGTCGGGCGAGGATCGCGGCGATCACCCCGGTCCCGGTGCCGATGTCGAAGGCCGTGGTGGTCTCGGGCAACGGTTGCTCCGCGACCAGGTCCAGGTATTCCCCGCGCACCGGGGCGAAGGCGCCGTAGTGCGGGTGGATGGTGTCCTGGAGTGCGGGCACGGTCACTCCGCGGATCCTCCACTGGTCGGCGCCCAGCACCCCCAACAGGTCCTGCAGCGGGACGACGGCGGCCTCGGGGAGCCGGCCGTGGGCGTGCGTCCAGGCCTGGACGATATCCGGGGCCCGGCGCAAGTCCACCGCGGGGCCGGGGGTCAGCGGGACCAGGATGGAGGCCAGCAGGCGCGAGCGGCGGGAGCGGGCCTGGCGGTGCCGGTAGAAGTCGGCTCCGACGTCGGGCCCGGATTCTGCCTTCTGGCCCGCGGACCGTTTCGCGGGGCGGGCGCCGGGGATCCGGCGGCCCAGCGCGCTGAGCAGTTGGCGGGCGTTATGGTAGTCGCCGCTCCAGAGCATCGTGGTGCCCCGGGTGGCCAGCCGGTAGGCGTCCGCAGCCTTCAACGTATCGTCGACGACCTGTATCCGGGTGGGGACGGGGCCGGTGCCGTACCAGCGGGCGGTGCGGGGGGTTCCGTCGTCGTCCCAGCTGAGCAGCCGGGGTGCGGGGTGCCCCGGATCGGAGGGGTCGGGGGTGGGGTTGTCTTCCATGGCGGCGGCCTACTCGCCCAGGCCGGCGTCCTTGGTGGTCAGTTCTCCGGTTTCGGCCAGTTCCTCGACGTTGACGTCCTTGAACGTGATGACCCGGACGTTCTTCACGAACCGGGCCGAACGGTAGACATCCCAGACCCAGGCGTCCTTGAGGGTGACGTCGAAATAGACTTCCCCATCGGCCGACCGGATCTGCAGGTCGACCTCGTTGGCCAGATAGAACCGTCGTTCGGTCTCCACGACATAGGTGAACAGGTTCACCACATCGCGGTACTCGCGGTAGAGCTGCAGCTCCATATCCGTCTCGTAGTTCTCGAGATCGTCGGCGCTCATGGTTCCTCCCTGTCTCTAGCGGGTTGCCGCCGGTGTCGTGAGCCGCCAGCTGCGACGGTGGTAGTCGGTGGCACCGTGCTCCCCGATGGCCTGGCGGTGGGATGCCGTGCCATAGCCCTTGTTGATCGCCCATCCGTAGTGGGGTTCCAGTTCATCATAGGTGGCCATGAGGGTGTCCCGTTCCACTTTGGCCAGGATCGATGCCGCGGCCACCGACAGGCATTGCAGATCGCCCTTGATCCGGGTGCTCACCGGGGTGCCGGAGGCGTCGAAGGGGTAGGAGGGCGATGCTGCTCCCGCGCCTGCTCCGGGCAGTGCCGGTTGGCCGGGGGCCGAGAGCCAGTCATGGTTGCCGTCCAGCAGGACGGCGTGCGGTCGGGCGGGAGCGGCAAGATCGGCCCAGGCGCGGTTCCCGGCCAGACGGAGGGCGCCCACGATACCCAGGGCGTCGATCTCGTCCGCCGCCGCGTGGCCGACCCCCCAGCCGGCGGCCCAGTCACGGATGACCGGCACGAGAGCTTCGCGGGTGGCCACCTTGAGCAGCTTCGAGTCCCTGACGTCCTCGAGCAGTTCGGCGTCGGCGGGGTCGATGACGACCAGGCCCACGCTCACCGGTCCCGCCAGGGCCCCGCGGCCGACCTCGTCGCAGCCGCCGATCAGCGCCCTGCGGTCGGCGCCCACCGAGGCGGCCAGTTCCAGTTCGGTCTGAAGGGTCGGGGCGGGGGTCCGGGGGCGGGCTGCCATGAGCTACTTCCCGGTTTCAGTGGGGACGTCGGCGAAGACCTCGTGGTGTCCGTCGATGGTTCCGAACCGGTCCAGTGGCCAGGCACGCAGCACCGCCTTGCCTTCCACGGAGTCCAGGTCGATGAACCCGTCCTGGATGTCGGGGTGGAACCGTGAATCGGCGGAGGCGTTGCGGTGGTCACCCATGACCCAGGCCTTGCCCTCGGGCACAGTGACCTTGAAGGTCTCCTCGGAGGGGGCGGCCCCGGGATAGAGGTAGGGCTCGGTGATGGGCACGCCGTTGACCAGCAGCTTCCCGTCGGCATTGCAGCATTCCACGGTGTCCCCCGGAAGCCCGATGAGGCGTTTGACCAGATGTTGGTCGGCGGTGTTGGGGACCAGTCCGACGAAGGTCATGACCTCGGTCAGCGGGTTGGTGGGCGTTTCCGGGGCCTCCCCCAGCCAGCCCAGGTCGTCGCTGAAGACCACGACGTCCCCGCGCTCCAGGTCGAAGGGGCCGGGGATCAGCAGGTTCACGAAGATCCTGTCGTTGATCTCCAGGGTCTGTTCCATCGATCCCGAGGGGATGTAGAAGGCGCGGAAGAAGAACGTCTTGACCACGAAGGAGAGCACCAGGGCGATGCCGACCACGATGAGGAATTCGCGGACCCACCCCCAGAGGGGGTTCCGGGGACGCTGGGCGGGGCCACCGCCGTCGTCCTCGGCCGGGCCAACCCCCTGCTGCTCACTCACTTGGTGCCTTTCGATCGATATGTCGCGCCGCGTCCAGGGGCCAGATGATCCGTTCGACCCGTCCGATGACCCGGTCCTCGGGGATCATTCCTCCCCCGGGGGCCCCCAGCAGGGAGCGGGAATCGGCCGAAACCGAGCGGTGGTCGCCCATGACCCAGATCCTGCCCTCCGGGACGACGGCGGTGAACTCCTGCTCGCTGGGCGCCTGCCCCTCGAACAGGTACGGCTCGTGCAGTGGTTCGTCGTTGAGCAGTAGTCGTCCGTCCTCGTCACAACAGCTTATGGTGTCCCCGCCGACGGCGATGACACGTTTGACGAAGGCCGTGTCGTCGCCGGTGACCCGTAGAGCCCGCAGGACGTCGTCCAGGGGGCTGGGCCGTTGGTAGGGCAACAGGGATCCGCGCCCGTCGAAGACCAGGACGTCCCCGCGCTGGGGCGGGTGGCCCTGGTAGGCGGTCCGGTTCACCAGCAGCCCCTCGCCGGGTTCCAGGGTGGTCTCCATGGAGTCGGAGCCGATGTAGTAGAAGTCCACCAGGGTGGCCCGCACGATGATCGCCGCCACGGCGGCCAGCAGCAGTGCACCCACGACAAGGCGCCAGCCCCGAAAACGGGACCGGCGCCTGCTCCGCCCGCTCGGCGAAGCGTGCGGGACGGAGTGTCTGTTCACGATCATGGACGGGACGGATTCGTCCCGACGCACGGCTCTACTTGGAGCCGAACTCGCGCTTTTCCTTGATGCGTGCGGCCTTGCCGTGGCGATCGCGCATGTAGTACAGCTTCGCGCGACGCACGTCACCGCGGGAGACACGCTCGATCTTGTCGACGATCGGGGAGTGCACCGGGAAGGTACGCTCCACGCCGACACCGAAGGTCACCTTGCGCACGGTGAACGTCTCGGCGACGCCGGAGCCCTGACGGCCCACGACGTAGCCCTGGAAGACCTGAACACGGGTGTTCTTGCCTTCAACGATGTTCACGTGCACCTTGAGGGTGTCACCGGCCCGGAAGTCCGGGACGTCGTTACGCAGCGAGGCTGCGTTGACTGAGTCGAGAATATGCATCTGGTGCTTCTCCTTGGGCGGATGCCACAGGTCACCCACCTTCGACACGTCCTCACGGCCGCGCCACGAGGGACGCGGAAACCGCTGGGACGGAATGTGGTGAACCGGCCGGCACGTCTGTGCCGTCCGGCGCTCTGACTGTTGACGCGCTCCCCCTGTGGCAGGGGCGCACCCAGTAGACGCAAGCTCCTATTTTGCCACACGCATCCGTGCAGGGGTTAATCCCGCGCCGATCCATTCCGTGGGGCGGGGCCCCGGTGGTGCTAGGCCTCGGGCTTCTCCACGACGCGGCCGTCCTCGAGCATGAAACCGGCATGCCAGAGGGTGTCGCGGTCGCGGCGGTTCAGGGTCCCGGGGTCCAATGCCCGGATCAGGTCCGGGCGCCGTGCGGCGGTGCGCTCGAGCTGCCAGGCACGGCGGGTGCGGCCGATGAGGCCGTGGTTGCCATTGAGCAGCACCTCGGGGACCTCGCGGCCCTCCCAGCTGGCCGGTTTGGTGTAGACGGGGTATTCGAGCAGTCCGTCGGAGTGGGATTCCTCCACCAGGGATTCGGGGTTGCCCACCACCCCGGGCACCAGACGCCCGATGGCCTCCACCATCGCCAGCACGGCGACCTCCCCCCCGTTCAGGACATAGTCCCCGAGGCTGACCGGGCGGACCTCATAGTGTTCGGCGGCAAATTCGTAGACCCGTTCGTCGATGCCTTCGTACCGCCCACAGGCGAAGACCAGATGGTCACGTTCGGAGAGCTCCCGGGCCATGGCCTGGGTGAAGACCTCCCCCGCCGGGGACGGGATCAGCAGCAGCGGGCGTCCGATGTCCGCGGGCCGGGTGTCGGTGTCGGCACCGGCGATCGCCGACAGTGCTTCGGCCCAAGGACCGGGCTTCATCACCATGCCCGCCCCGCCACCGTAGGGGGTGTCGTCGACGGTCCGGTGGCGGTCGTGGGTGTGATCGCGTAGATCGTGGATGCGCACGTCGAGCAGTGCCTCGCGCCGGGCCTTGCCGATCAGCGAGATGTCCAGTGCCTGCAGGTATTCGGGGAAGATGCTGACGACGTCGATGCGCATGTGGTTAGGCCTGACCGTCCTCGGCGCCCTGGGCGCGGTTGAGCGTGAAGAGACCCTCCGGCGGGGTGAGTCGTATATGGCCGGCCTGGAGGTCGACCTCGGGGACGATGGCTTCAACGAAGGGGACGAGGACTTCGGCGCCCTCGGTGTCTTCGATGATCAGCAGGTCCTGGGCGTCGTTGGTGCGCAGGCCGGTGACCTTGCCGACGATCTCGGTGCCGATGCGGGCACTCAGCCCGACGAGCTCGTGTTCGTACCAGGCGTCGTCATCGTCTTCTTCGAGTTCCGCGGTTTCAAGGAAGAGGAGCGATCCGCGCATCGTTTCGGCGTTGTTGCGGTCCGGGACCTCGTCGAAGGCCACCAGCAGGATTTCCTTGTTCCAGCGCGCTCCTTCAACGGTCAGCTTCTTGACCGGGGAGGATTCAACGTCGAAGACGGTGCCCGGTTCGAACCGTGCGTCGGGGTCGTCGGTCATGAGCTGGACGGTGACCTCCCCACGGATGCCATGGGGTTTGCCGATGCGTGCGACCTGGAGGCGCATGGTGACTCCTTGAGACGGGGACGTTCTGCAACGATCCTACGATGTGATTAAAGCGCGCGGCCCCGCACCGGTGAACGGTGCGGGGCCGGCGGGGTGAAACTCTGCGACCGGGCCTAGCGGCGTCGGTCGGTGTCGACGACGTCGACGCGAACGGGTTCGCCGTCCGACAGTGCCGCAACCACGGTGCGCAGTGCACGGGCGGTACGTCCCTGACGGCCGATGACCCGCCCGAGATCGTCGGGGTTGACCCGGACCTCGAGGGTGTCGCCCCGGCGGTTGGCCTTCTGTTCCACGGCGACGTCCTCCGGGGAGTCGACGATGCCGCGGACCAGGTGGTCGAGAGCTTCAACGAGCATTTTTACTCGGCCTCGGTGGCTTCTGCCTTCTCGGCGTCGGCTTCCTCGGCGGGTGCCTCTTCGGCCTTGTCGGCCTTCTTGGTGATGGCCTCGGGCAGGATGACCGAAGACTTCTCGGGAGCGACGAACGCTTCCTTCTCCGCCTTGGTCTTCAAGGTGCCTTCCTGGCCCTCGATGCCCTTGTGCTTCTGCCAGTCACCGGTGATCTTCAGCAGTGCGGCAACCTGCTCGGTCGGCTGGGCGCCGACGGAGAGCCAGTAGCCGACACGCTCGGAGTTGACCTCGATGAACGAGGGTTCCTCGGTGGGCTGGTACTTGCCGACCTCTTCGATGGCGTAGCCGTCGCGCTTGGCGCGGCCGTCCATGATGACGATGCGGTATGACGGTGCGCCCTTTTTGCCGAGACGCTTGAGTCGAATCTTAACGGCCACTGTAGTGGTCACTCCTGTATCTGATACATGTGCGATCCCATGTTTCTGCACCCGTGGGGCGGGTCATACTGCGTGGGGTCTGAGGACAAGATGCTAACGCGGAGAGAGGGGCCACGTCGATCGAGTACCTTGCCATTATGCCAGATCCCGCAGGTCGGCGCGACTCCCCTCCGGGATCCGGCGAGCCGCCGATTCGGTGCCGCAATATTTCGCTGCGCAGGAGGCCGGATTCCGGCGACGGACGGTAGCGTTGAATGGTTTCCTCCGACGAAGGCCCGTACGAAAGGACCACTCATGCGAACCATTCAACTGCCCAATGGATCGACCATGCCGGCGATGGGCCAAGGCACCTGGTTCCTCGGCGACGACCATACCCGACGCCCCCAAGAGATCGCCGCGCTGCGTGCGGGGATCGAATGTGGTCTGACACTGATCGATACCGCGGAGATGTATGGCGGCGGTCGTTCGGAGGACCTCGTCGGGGAGGCCATTTCCGGCTACCGTGACGACGTGTTCCTGGTCAGCAAGGTCCTGCCCGGCTCCAACCGCGCAGAAACCATCGCAGCCTGCGAGAAGAGCCTGGAACGCCTGGGCACCGACCATCTTGATCTCTACCTGCTCCACGGTGTCGGGCCGGCCCCGTTCGAGGAGACACTCGAGGGCTTCGACCATCTCGTGGATGCCGGCAAGATCGACCAGTTCGGCGTCAGCAACCTCGACCTCGAGGAAATGCAGTATTTCCATGCACTGCCCGGG
Organism: Arthrobacter sp. AOP36-C1-22; assembly: GCF_052377515.1. Lineage (NCBI taxonomy): Bacteria > Bacillati > Actinomycetota > Actinomycetes > Micrococcales > Micrococcaceae > Arthrobacter > Arthrobacter sp. AOP36-C1-22. Next base: position 163,366 of record NZ_JBQSWW010000003.1, read on the forward strand.
GGCGGTCAGACCCAGGTCCAGCAGCTGCTCTACAACCTCAACCAGCGTGGCATCGAATGGGATCTCCTGCCGTGGCTGCAGCAAAAGGGACTCGGCATGATGGCCTATTCTCCCTTCGACCGGGGCGACTTGGCCCACCATGCAGGGCTCACGGATTTCGCCCGGGAGCGCGGGGCCACGGCGGGACAGATCGCCCTGTCGTGGCTATCGGCCCAGGACCAGGTCATCCCCATCCCCAAGACGTCCCACGCGGAGCGCGTCATCGAAAACGCCAGTGCACTCGAACTGGAACTCACGACCGAGGATCTAGCCACCCTCGATCAGCTGTTCACTCCTCCGTCCTCACCCGAGTCGCTACAGATCTACTAGGGCCTCAACCGCCGTGGACGACTTCCATCCCTCCGGCCTGCCCCGGATATTGCCTATCCTCGCCCTTGACGCAGTCCGGGCACCGGCGCGGTCGCCGGCAACTCGGGCATGAGGCCGCGCGGAGGCTGCCGATTGCCCGGCACATGGCGCGGGGTCATGTCCCTGCCGTGCTCGAGTTCGGTCACTCCCCCGAGCTCCAGGGCACGGACACCGGCTGCGGCGCGTTCCGCGTCCCCGGGTGGCAACAGGACCGGAAGTTGATCCAGCGGGCAGAATCTAACCTGGAGCAGCCCGCCGTCGGCGGTGAAGCGTTCCACATCGGTGACCCAGGTGCCCCCGTCGTACACGAAGAACTCTTGGCCCGTGTCATTCCCCCCGGCCGAGTGCGCTCCTCCGGTAGCGGGGCGGAAATCATGGACCAGCATCCGGCCCATCGAGGGTTCCAAAGCCATCCGGGCCAGGATCGAGGCGGCAGCCCCGCGCGGTGTCGCCCCTGACCTGACCTGGGCGGTCGGTAGCACCCAGTCCGGCTCCGAGTCTTCGCCGTAACGGGACTCATTAACCCCCACGGCGTCCTTGACGGTCAGGACGGCGCCATCGGAGCGCCGTACCAATGTCGAAGCATAGGCCTGATGTTTCCACCGGGCGCCGAGGAATCCGTCAAGTCCCTGCACAACAGTCATCAGCCGCTACCGCCGCCGACCTATTTGCCTAGGAACTTATCAAAGCCCTTGGGCAAGTTCAGGTCCGAGGGATTGAAGTCCTGCCCGCCCTGCTGCCCGAAGGAGGCACCCGTCGGGGCCGACGGAGCAGCCGACTTGCGGTTCTTGGAATCCAACTCCGCCTGGGCGGCCTTGGCCGGGTTACCGAACTTCTGCTTCTTCTTATTCGAGCCCTTGCCCTTCTTGGCACCACCCCGGCCACCACCACCTGGCATGCCCGGCATCCCACCGCCAGCGGCCATGCGCTTCATCATCTTTTGTGCTTCACCAAAGCGCTCGAGCATCTGGTTGACCTCGGAAACGCTCACGCCTGAACCCTTGGCGATACGGGCTCGACGAGAACCGTTGATGATCTTCGGCGCCACGCGTTCGTGCTGGGTCATCGAGCGGACGATGGCTTCGATCCTGTCGATCTGACGCTCGTCGAATTGCTCGAGCTGCTGTTTGGAGATGGCGGCTCCGGGCATCATGGAGAGCATTTTCTTCATGGAGCCCATTTTTTTGATTTGCTGCATCTGCGACAGGAAGTCGTCCAGAGTGAAGTCCTCACGGTCGGCGAACTTCTGCGCCATCCGTTCGGCTTCGCCCTTATCCCAGTTCTGCTCAGCCTGTTCGATGAGCGTCATCATGTCGCCCATGTCCAGGATGCGGCTGGCCATCCGGTCCGGGTGGAAGACCTCGAAGTCACTGAGGTTCTCACCGGTGGAGGCGAACATGATCGGCTTGCCGGTCACTGAGGCAACGGAGAGAGCGGCGCCACCGCGGGCATCGCCATCGAGCTTGGAGAGCACGACACCGGTAACGCCGACGCCTTCGTTGAAGGCCTGGGCCGTGTTGACAGCGTCCTGGCCGATCATCGCGTCGATGACGAACAGGACCTCATGCGGATTCACTGCCGAGCGGATGTCGGCAGCCTGCTGCATCAGCTCCTCATCGACACCCAGCCGACCGGCGGTATCGACGATGACCACGTCGTGCTGCTTCTGTCGTCCCTCGGAGACACCGTTGCGGGCGACGACGACCGGGTCCCCGGTGGCCTCCTCGAATTCGGAGGAGACACCGGGGTGTGGGGCGTAAACCGGGACGCCTGCGCGTTCGCCGTTGACTTGGAGCTGTTTGACGGCGTTGGGCCGCTGCAGGTCACAAGCCACCAACAGCGGGGTGTGCCCCTGGGCCTTGAGGTACTTGGCCAGCTTGCCCGCCAGCGTCGTCTTACCGGCGCCTTGCAGGCCCGCCAGCATGATGACCGTCGGTGGAACCTTGGCCAGGTTCAGCCGGCGGGTCTCTCCGCCGAGGATGCCCACCAGTTCCTCGTTGACGATCTTGATGATCTGCTGGCCCGGATTCAGCGCACCGCTGACCTCGGCGCCCAGCGCACGTTCCTTGACCTGGGCGGTGAAGGCACGCACCACCGGGACGGCGACATCGGCGTCGAGTAGGGCGCGCCGGATCTCCCGGACGGTCCCGTCGACATCGGCTTCGGAAAGGCGTCCCTTGCCGCGCAGGCCCTTGAAGGTCGCTGTCAGCCGGTCGGAGAGAGAATTGAACACGTGAGCTGAACTACTTTCGTGTGGGTGGCTGCGGGAAACCCCGCTGGACTCGACTACCAAGGTTACCAAGGTCCAACGTGCCCAACGGTATCGGCCAGCGGGGGCAGACACGGTGGGCGCAATGGTGGCAAGCTAGGCAGGTGAGTGAAGCAAAGAAATCCCATGTCAAGACGTTACTCATCCTCGGCGCCTCAGGGGACCTGACCGGGAGATTGCTGCTGCCCGGTCTGGCTGCCCTCATCTCCAAGGGAGATCAGCCTGACTTGATCCTCGCCGGGGCCGGCTCCCCGGATTTCACCCCCAAAGATTGGTCCAACCGCGTCACCGAGGCCTTCGCCGACGCACGGACGAAGGCTTCCGGAGACGGTGCCGCACATTTGGACCGCATTGCCCGGCAGACGACGTACACGGCCCTCGACGTCACCGCACCGGGCGAACTCGGCAAACTACTGGCCACGTGCGAGGGCCCGATCGCCCTGTATTTCGCGCTTCCCCCGACGGTCAGTCAGAAAGCCTGCGAAGTCCTGACACCGGAAGAAGTCCCCGAGGGTACCTCGCTGGTCATGGAGAAGCCCTTCGGTTCCAGCGCCGAATCAGCCCACGCCCTGACCAAGACACTCACCCGCCTGGTGCCCGAGGAATCCATCCAGCGTGTGGACCACTTCCGCGGCAAGGCCACGGTCTTCAACATCCTGGGCCTACGCTTCGCCAACCGCTTCCTAGAACCGCTGTTCAGCAGCGAACACGTGGCGAAGATGGAGATCTTCTACGACGAAGACCTGGCCCTGGAGTCCAGGGCAGGATACTACGACCATGCCGGTGCCCTACGGGACATGATCCAGTCACACCTCTTGCAGATCTTGGCCCTGCTGACCCTCAACGCCCCCGCCACTTTGGGCGAACGGGATCTACGCGACCACATCGGTTCGGTCCTTCGGGCGACGAAGGTCCCCACCGACTACACCAAAAGCACCCGGCGTGCCCGCTACACCGCTGGGACGAGCCGCGGACACCATGTGCCTGACTACACCTCCGAAGACGGTGTGGATCGGACCAACAACACCGAAACCCTGGCGGAGATCGAAGTCGAGATCAACAACTCCCGCTGGTCTGGCGTACCGTTCATCCTGCGTTCGGGAAAGGCCCTGGCCCAACCCCGCAAGGAAGCCGTCATCACCTTCAAACCGGTCGCCCACCTACCGCAAGGCTTCACCGGCAACGACTCCCCCACCCGCCTGCGCATCGGTTTCGGCCCGGACATCCTTCAACTCGAGCTAGACGTCAATGGCCCCGGGGACATGTACAACCTGGACCGTGTCGGTCTTTCAGCCCAGCTCAACACCCCCGACCTGCTGCCCTACGGTGAAGTCTTGGCGGGCGTACTGGCCGGGGACCCGACGCTGTCGGTTCGTGATGACACCGCCGAACAATGCTGGCGGATCATCGAGCCGGTATTGGCCGCCTGGTCGAACGACGAGGTCCCGATGGAGGAATACCCCGCCGGCTCCAACGGACCCACCCACTGGGTGACTTCCCAAGAAGTCGAGCTGGAGAGCGAACCGATGGAAGGCCTCCTTCCGGGCACCGAACTCTCACCACAGGACGCTCCTCCAGCAGCCGGCTGACCCCTCCGTACCCGCTGCTAAGCTGGCCTCAGGTGGACGAAACGGTCCTGCCATCCGGCACGTCCTCTGCAACAGCGACCGTGATCTTCGAAGGTGTGCTTGGAGCACACCGGAGGTGGTGAACGAACACATGGCAACCAAACCAGTAGTCGTCGGCATCGATGGCTCCAACGACTCCAAGGCAGCTCTTCAGTGGGCCGTGGAGTATGGGAAGCGCTTCGACCTTCCGGTCTACGCTGTGGCGGTCTGGGAACTTCCGTTGGCCTTCGGGAATATGGCCACCTACCCAGAGACCGGCGCACAAGTTGAGGAACGCACCAGCAAGGTCCTCAACGAAGCAGTTCAAGAAGCCGTCGGCGCAGATTCCGGAGTGCTTCAACGCACGGAACGTGGGCACCCCGCCAAAACTCTGGTGGAAATCTCGGAGTCCGCCGAGCTCTTGGTCTTGGGCACCAGAGGTCGCGGTGCTTTCAGGGGCATGCTGTTGGGCTCCGTCAGTCAGCATTGCGCGTCTCATTCAAAATGCCCCTTCGTCGTCATTCGGCACCCGGAGAGCGACGTCGAAGCGAAGTAATTGATGTTCGAGTCGCCGTAGGGTCGAAGGACCCTCCGGCGACTCCAGTCTGGCCCCGGATCAGGGCTCTGCCGCCTTGATATGCTGGCTATTGAGTGGACGAGGCGGTCCTGCCAGAAGGCACGTCCACCAGAACCGTGGCCGCAGTCTTCAAGGGTGTGCTCAGTGCACACCGGAGGTGGTGAACGAAATCATGGCAACCAAACCAGTTGTGGTCGGAGTCGATGGGTCCGATGATTCCAAGGCAGCCCTGAAATGGGCCGTGGAATACGGGCAGCGGTACGAAGCTCCTGTAGAGGCACTGGCCGTTTGGGATATCCCGACGAGCTACGGATACTTGGCCGCGTATGCAGAGTCCGGGGAGAAAATCGAGGCGCGGGCACGTGAACTTCTCGAAGAAACCGTCGCCGAAGCCGTTGGAGCAGACTCCACCGTTATTCGGCGGACCGAGCGTGGCCATCCTTCCTCAACGCTGGTCGAAGCGTCGAAAGACGCACAGCTACTGGTCTTGGGCACCCGAGGCCATGGAGCCTTTGCAGGCATGCTGCTGGGCTCCGTAAGCCAGCACTGTGTGGCACATTCGAAATCCCCTTTCGTCGTCGTTCCCAGCGAAAAGGAAGATAAGAAAAAGCGCAAATAGCCGTGCGGCCTGGAGTAGATCGCCGGCGGCCTACTCCAGGCTCAATGCCCTTATTTTATCGCGGTGAACATTCGTCGCGGCGCGTGGTGGAGAAGCAAACGCCGGGCCCGTCATGAAGATGCTGTTTGCAGCTTCGAATTCTTATTGGTTGCCTGTTGAGTTGACGGTTTGAAAAAGTACCCGCTGATAGTGCGCATCACGGCATTGGTGCGTGGACCCGAAGTCAATAACACCGTGGCCGCGGTCAGGGTCAACACAAAAGCAAGTGCAACGACGTTATTCCGTGCCAACACTGCGGGCAGGTACAGTTCGGCGCCCAGCACGATGAACCCGTGCAACAAGAAGACTGGCAACGTGTGACGGCCCACCATGGCCAATCCCGGGGACTCACGCTGCGGTACGAGCATCAGGAACGCCATGATTCCCAGGGATGCTGCGAGAAGAAGTACGGTCCTGATGACCAAGCCTTCTGCTGGATTCACCTCCAAGCTTTCGGCGCTCAAGCTGCCGTAAAACCATTCATGCTTAAGGTGTGCAAAATACAAGACCATCAGGGCTGACGCGGCACCAGCGACTGTTACGCCCTTGAGCACCTTCGTGGAGCTCATGCACCAATCGAGTATCCGTTTGCCGTACGCGTATCCAACAGCATAGAACGGCAGGAAGACCAAAGCTCGCCCCAATGACAGGGGGTAGCCAATCCACGGGACAGCAGTGACTGCGATGGCTAAAGCGGTAGAGACCGCAACGGAAGCCCTGGGAAATTTATCGATGATGGGCGTGAGTAACAACCACCAGATCATCGCCACCAGAAACCAGAGCATCCAAAAAGGAGTATCCCATTCAAACTCTGCGCTCGGTTTAAGGACGCGGGTCGCTCCGAAATATAGGAATTGGAAGAGGACTAACAACACCAGAAGCGGGCCCACTCTCCGGACCAAATTTTTTGGAGTTCCAGTGATCCCAGTGAGGAACGCGAAAGCTGGCATATGAGATGCGTATATGAGCGTCAAAGGGAGACGCACCGTAGTTGCCGACCAAACATTCGTTCCCTCAAGCAAATGTCCGAGGACCACCAGCCCAATCAGGAGCCCTTTGGCAATGTCGAGACGCTGGTCGCGCCGCTTCACCTCAACTGCTTTCATCACACTACGGTAACAATTGGTTGTGTCTGAGGCTAGCAACCAAAAACATCGAAGACTTTCTTCGACGACGTGGCTGGGTCCCCGATAGCAGTCCAGTGCCTATGCGATAGCTAGCTGGATCTCTGCGACCCATGAATCCCACCGGCTGTTCGACGTCTTGCCATCCAGAGATCCGTGGGGCCGTTCCTGATTTTAGATGCTCCGGTACTCCTCGGCGAGATACTTCGCCTCGGCCATCGTGTCGATGATTTCTCCTGCCAGTTGTTCCCGTCTGAATTGGGCGTTGAAGGATTCGATGAACGCGTTCTGCCACGGCGATCCAGGGTCGATAAAAGCGGTCTTCACCCCCGTCGTGGCGCACCAACTGATCAGTGCCTCGGCGGTGAACTCGGGGCCGTTGTCGCACCGCACGTTGGCCGGCTCGATACCGGTCTCGGCGATGATACCTTCCAGCACCGCGACGACGTCGGGTGTAGCGAAGGAGCGGCGTGGCACGATCGCCAGCGCCTTACGCGTGTACTCGTCGAGACGAAAGAAAAACCGGACGTGACGCCCGCAGGAAGTCACGTCGGACTGGAAGTCGAAGCTGAGAACGTGCATTCCGTACAGGGCCGACAGACGCTTCTCCTCACCGGCACCGGGGCCCGTACGGCGTTTCTTGCGCCGCTTGGGTTTGCAAGTCATCCCCTCATCGCGCCAGAGCCTGCGCACGCGCTTGCGGTTCAACGTCATGTCCTGCCACCGGGATTGTCCCAGCAGGTGCCAGCGGGCCTTGAGCCATCCCCAGGCCGGATACTTGGACGCGATAGAGCGTAGATCAGCGCAAAGTTGATGTTCCTCCGCGCTGCTGCCCGGTTTGGTTTTGCGCAGCGCAGAGCGGTTTTGCCCCAATACCGTGCATGCGAATCTTTCGGATGCCCCGAACTTCTCCTGGGCCATGCGCACGGCACGGCGACGAGGTCCGGGGCTTAGAATCTTCCCTTGGCGACCTCGCCCAGGATGTCGTTGGCCAGAACCTGATCGGCCAGCAGCTTCTTCAGCCGGGCGTTTTCCTTCTCAAGTTCCTTCAGCCGCCTAGA